>JANPIS010000111.1:0-24178 GCA_031425095.1 Chthoniobacteraceae bacterium | reverse complement strand
TATCCGTGCGGTCTTGGAAGAGCCACGGGTAGTTCGGCATCGTCGAGCCGGGGCTGATCTGCCGCGGATCCTGCATGTGGAAGTAGTGCCACGAATTTGGATAGCGACCACCTTCGCGGGCAAGATCGGGGCCAGTGCGTTTCGAGCCCCACTGATATGGGTGATCGTAGATGCTCTCGCCCATCTTCGAGTAGTCGCCGTAGCGCAGCACGTCGCCAACGAGGGTGCGGATCTGCTGCGAGTGGCAGTTGTAGCAGCCTTCGCGGACGTAGATGTCGCGGCCCGCGAGTTCGAGCGGGGTGTAGGGAATCTGCCGCACGCCTTCGATGTTCTCTGCGGTGTTGATGATCACCGTCGGGATGATCTGCACGATGCCGCCGATGAAGACCGCGACGGCCGTGAGGAGCGAGAAGGGCAGCGCATTTTCGAGCAGCCGCTCGTACCACTGCGTCCAGGTCGCGCCGGAGTACTCCTTGTGGGCGATCATCGCGCCAAGGGTGATGATGAGCGCCCAGAGGGAGAGCCCGCTGCCGACCGTGGACAGCGCGCCCCAACCCATCGCGAAGAGCAGCACCAGCGTGGCGTAGATGACCGGCGCATTGAGCAGGCCGCCGATCGCGCTCATAGGCCGGGGCTTTTCCTCGACGAAGACTTCGATGCTGCCATTCACCGCCTGCGCGCCCTGCGCCGTCTTCCAGATATTCCACGCGAGGATGATGAAGCCCGCGAGGAACATGAGGCCGCCCAGCGCGCGGATGTGGAGGAGCATTTTCGTCGAGGTGACGGCGTCGAGGAAGTTCGGATACGCGAGCACCGTGCCGCTTTCGCGCGTGGCGCTGAGCATGAGGCCCTGGGTAATGCCGCTCACCCACATCGAGGCTACGTAGAGCAGGATGCCCACGAGCCCGAGCCAGAAGTGCATATTCGCCGCCGCGACCGAATGCAGCGGACGATTCCAGAGGCGCGGCGCGAGCCAGTAAAACATGCCCGCAGCCATGAAGCCGTTCCAGCCGAGCGCGCCGCTATGCACATGGCCGATGATCCAGTCGCTGTAGTGCGCGAGCGCATTCACCGACTTGATCGAGAGCAGCGGCCCTTCAAACGTGGACATGCCGTAGAAGGTCACGCCGGCGACTAAGAACTTGATCACGGGATCCGTGCGCAACTTATGCCAGGCCCCGCGCAGGGTGAGCAAACCGTTGAGCATTCCACCCCAGCTCGGCGCCCAGAGCATGAGCGAGAAAGTCATGCCGAGCGATTGCAGCCAGCCAGGAAGCGAGGTGTGCAGCAGGTGATGCGGCCCGGCCCAGATGTAGAGAAAGACGAGCGACCAGAAATGCACGACCGACAGCCGATAGGAGTACACCGGACGTTCCGCCGCCTTCGGCAGAAAGTAATACATGATGCCGAGGATCGGCGTGGTCAGGAAGAAGGCGACCGCATTGTGCCCATACCACCACTGGACCAGCGCATCCTGCACGCCGCCGAAGATCGGGTAGCTGTGCGTGAGGCTCGTCGGGATCGAGAGGTGATTGACGATGTAGAGCATCGCCACGGTGATGATCGTCGCGATGTAGAACCAGAGCGCGACGTAGAGGCTCGGCTCATTGCGGCGCGCGAGGGTCCAGAAAAAGTTGATGCCGAAGACCACCCAGATGAGCGCGACCGCGATATTGATTGGCCAGATCAGCTCCGCGTATTCCTTCCCGCGACAGAACCCGAGCGGAAGGGTGATCGCCGCCGCGACGATGATCGCCTGCCAACCCCAGAAGTGGATCTTCGAGAGGAAAGACGAAGCCGTGCGCGCCTTCACCAGCCGCTGCGTGGAGTAGTAGATGCCCGCAAACATCATGTTGCCGACGAAGGCGAAGATCACCGCGTTCGTGTGCAGCGGGCGGAGCCGGCCAAAGGTGAGCCAGGGGAGATTGAAATTCGCCTGCCACACCGCGAGCTGGGTGGCGATGAGCACCCCGACGAGCATGCCGACGATGCCCCACACGATGGAGGCGATCATGAACTGCCGGACGGGCGTGTCGTCGTATTCGATGACGGTCTTGCGGGTGAGTTCGGCGGGCGTGGTGGTCATGAATGGGCGTCTGGTGCGGCAGCGGGTGAGGCGATGGGGGTGGCAGGCGGCTGTGGCACGGCGCGTTCCGGCGCGAGCGGCAGCAAGGCATCGCGTTCGCTCCCCTGCGAGGTCTGCAGGAGGAAGAATACGAGGAAGAAAAGCACCAGCACGGCGCCAACGAAAACCGTGAGCAACAGAACGTTCACAGTGTCGTCGGCGTCGGCTGGTGGGGGAGGGGTTGTTTTCGGGGAGACTCGGAGACCGTGACCGTGCCGGACGTTTTGGTGCTTTCATCGCGGCGTCCACAGCGGCATTGGCCGCAGCGGGTGCAGGATTCGGCTTCGGAGCGGTGGGCGTTGGCGGACTCGTGTTCCATTTGGATAAGGGCACGATGCGCGGAAACCGCGCTGCCCGCTCGCCATGCCTTGTGCATCTCTGGACTTCCCTTGGCTTGCGGCAGTGCCAACAGCGGGGTAGTGACCGTCCGTGAGCCAAAACGATCCGCACAAAATCGGCGAACGACTTTCCCAGTCTCAGATCCTGCGAGACTACGAAGACGCCTTTACCAAGGCCACGGGACTACCTTTGGCTTTCCAGCCGGTGGGTGAGGTCGAGCCCGGTATCCGCAGCAGTCGGAACATCAACCCCTTCTGTGCCCACCTCACCGCGACCGTGGAAGGCTGCCGCCTCTGCGTCGGCATGCAGGAGCAACTCACCACGCCCGGCACCGCCGACACCCGCTCCGGCGAATGTCCCGCCGGGCTCACCGATTCTGCAGTGCCCGTGCGCATCGGGCCGCAGACGATCGGCTTTCTCCAGACCGGACAGGTCGCGCTGCAGAAGCTGACCCGCCACCGTTTCCAGCATCTGGTGAAGTGGCTCGGCGAAGGCTCCCGGAACGACGACTGGGAGGCGATCGAAAAGGCGTTCTTCGATTCCCCGCGCATGAGCCGCGAGCAATACGAAGCGATGCTCCGCTTGCTCGAAGTCTTTGCGCAGCATCTTTCGCTCGTCGCCGAGCGAGTGGCGACGCAGGAGGAGCACAGCGAGCCGCCGCTGGTCCAGCGCGCGCGGCATTTTATCGAGGAACATCAGGGCGAAGACATCGGCCTGAGCGACGTGGCCAAGGCGGTCCACGCAAGCACCTTCCACTTCTGCAAGATGTTTAAGAAGGCCACGGGCATGACCTTCACGCACTACCTCTCGATGGTCCGCGTGGCCAAGGCCAAGGGCATGCTCGCGAATCCGCAGCTGCGCATTTCGGAGATCGCCTACGAGGTCGGATTCAATTCGCTCACGCACTTCAACCGCATGTTCCGCAAGCTCGCCGGCGAATCACCGACGACGTTTCGCGAGCGCGTGCTCCACGAGGTGAGCGGTCCCGGGATGGAGACGAGCGCCGGGCGCTGATCCCAGCGCCGGGAATCAGTTCGGGTCGGCGGCGGATTCGGCAGCTGGTGCGGGCCGCGAGCGCGGCGATTTCGGCGGTTTCTCCGATGCCGCTGCGCAGGCGGCCGCGACCTCTTCAAGCGCTTCGAGGAAACTTTCCCGGCCGCCCTCTGGGATGGCGGCAAGGACCTGCGCCTGGAGCTCGGTGGCGATCTTCCGTGCCTGATCGAACACGCTGCGTCCGGCCGGTTGCACGCGCACGCGGTGGGCGCGCCGGTCGCGCTCGTGCGGCAGGCGCTCGATCAGGCCATTCCGCTCCATCCGGGAAAGGGTGGAGGTGATCGTGTTCGGATCGCTCGCCATGAGGTCCGTGATAGTCCGCTGCGTGAGTCCGGCGGGCTCGCCTTCGCTCAGCCAGCGCAGGATGCTGAACTGATCCGGCGTGATGCCGAGATGTGCGATGCGCTGGCGGAAGGCCTGATTCAGCCCATACCACGAGCGGCGCAGGAGCACGGGCAGACGCTTCGTCTGGGACGAGTCGTTCGGCGGAGCTGCGGGCGGGCGTTTCCTGGCCATGAGCGGCGGAGGATGGGCCAATCTGGAGCTGCGGTCCAATCGCGAAGTTCAGGCCATGTCCCCAACCGAACCGTAACGACTCTGATACAAAGTTTAGCTTGAGCGTGGCATGTAGTGCGCGACGCTACCTTGAATTTTCCGTCGCCATGCGGCGCCGGTTTCAACCACTGCGACCCCCCCAAATCCCTCCGCCATGCATACGCTCCGATCCTCAAGCGCGGCACTCGCCGCCGCATTTGCTCTTCTCGCATCCGCGCAGGGGGCTTTCCCCCCGGTGTCTCTGAAAGCCATCGTTCAGCAGCAGATCCATTCGCCAACGAATATCACCCACGCGAACGACGGCAGCGGACGGCTCTTCGTGTGCGACCAGCCGGGTCTCATCTACATCATCCAAGGCGGGATGCTTCTTCCTACTCCGTTTCTCGATATCCAGAGCCGGGTGCTGATCCACCCCACGATCCCGACGAACTACAGCGAGCGGGGGTTGCTCGGGATGGCTTTTCACCCGGACTTCACCAACTCAAGCGCGGCCGGGTATCGGAAGTTTTTCATCTACTACAGCACCACGTCGAATCTGCCCGCCGGCACCGATCCGGTGAATGGGCAGACGAATCCTATCGATCACATGACGGTGCTCTCGGAGTTTCAGGTTAGCGCGAGCAACCCGAACGTGGCTGATCCGCTGTCCGAGCGGCGCATCCTTTCGATGAATCAACCGCAGAGCAACCACAACGGCGGGCAGGTCGAATTCGGTCCGGATGGCTTCCTCTACCTCGGGACGGGCGACGGCGGTGGTGCGCAGGACAATAATGGTGGGCACATCGGCGGGACGGTCGCCACGCCGCGGCCGACGAACAATCTGGGCAATGGCCAGGATCGCACCCAACTGCTCGGTAAAATCCTCCGCATCAATCCGCTGGACCCCGATGGAGCAGGTCCGGCCGTCTACAGCATCCCGGGGACGAATCCATTCGTCGGCGCGGGCGGCGGCATCCGCGGCGAGATCTATGCCTTCGGTCTCCGCAATCCGTGGCGTTTCTCTTTTGATAAACGCCCGGGCGGCACCGGGCGGCTCTTCTGCGGCGATGTCGGCCAGGGACGCATCGAGGAGATCAATCTGATCGTCTCCGGTGGCAACTATGGCTGGCGCTTCAAGGAAGGCGCGGAGTCGCCGACGTTCTCGTCCGGTTCGCTGACGAGTCCGATGATCGATCCCGGCCTCGGCCCGTATCTCCCTGCCATCGCTGTGTATGGCCACTCCATGCCACCGAACTACACGCCGCCGACCGGCCTGCCAGAGCTTGGGCTCTCGGTGACCGGCGGCTATGTCTATCGCGGCGTGGCGATTCCGGCGCTCGTGGGCAAATACATCTTCGGTGATTACGGCGCCACCGGTGGCGTCGTGAATGGTCGTGTGATGGGGCTCGAGGAGACGGCGCTCAACAGCGGTGTTTTCAATCTCACGCAAGCCATCCCGTTTGCCGGGACGGCCAATCCGATCCCGAATCAGCGAGTGCTCTGTCTCGGGGAGGATGAAAGCGGCGAGCTCTATTTCGGCCTGAAGACCAAGGGCGGAGTGAAGGAACTCGATGGAGGCCGGCCGTCCGGGAGTATTTGGAAGATCGTGCCTCCTGGGCCCACTTCGACCTTGGCGGCCATCGAGCCCTCCAAAGACACGACGATGTTCAGTGACGGCGAGCCGGCCACGGCGAACGGACGGAGCAACGGAAACGGCTCCTATCTCTTTTCCGGTTACGCATCGCCGAATGGCTTCCAGGCCCGGCGTGCTTTGCTGGCCTTCGACCTTTCATCCGTTCCGGCGGGTGGGGCGATCACGAACGCATCCGTGTCGTTGTTCTGCGACAAGACGCCTTCGAGTCAGGAAGCTGGTCCCTTCGGCCTGCACCGGCTGGTCGCGAATTGGGGCGAGGGATTCTCGAACTCCGATGCGCTGGGAGGCGGCGGCGAAGGTGCCCCTGCCACCGTCGGCGATACTACCTGGCGGCTGCGCTCAGTCACCGCCGCAGGTCCGCCCGCGGTCGGGACGGCGTGGGCATCAGTCGGCGGGGACTTTGTCGCTTCCCCATCCGCCACGACCACGGTGGCGGCCGCGAACGTGGCGCCCTACGTGTGGTCTTCGAGCGAACTCGCCGGAGATGTGAACGCGTGGCTCGCTTCCCCGAGCGCGAATTTCGGGTGGATCCTCATCGGTCCGGAAGTGGGCACTCCCACGGCGAAACGATTCATCAGCCGCGAAAACCTTCTCAATCCCGCCGGCGCTCCGAAGTTGAATCTCACCTATGCCGTCGCGCCTCCGCCGACGAACTTCGATTCGTGGCTCGCAACCTACTTCCCGGCGAATCTCGTCGGGCAATTCGTCGATCCCAAGGGCGATATCGAGGGCGACAGCATCTTCAACCTCATCGAATACGCCTTTGGACTGTCGCCGCTCGCGGCCAATCCTCCGAGCGCGGGCGTGCGGGTGACGACGGCCATCGTCGGGCCAAACACGGTGGCAACCATGAGCTTCCCGCGCGATCCGCGCGCCACCGACCTCCGCTATTTTCTTGAGACCTCTGGTGATCTCGCGAACTGGACGATCATCGCCCAGAGCCTCGGCGGCGGAGTCCCGACGGGGAGCGGCTACCAATCCGAGACCACCGTCGGCGAGACCTCTCCCATCCGCCGTGTGACCGCGACGCAAAGTATGGCGAATCCCGCACCGCTCTTCGTCCGCCTGCGCATCACGCAGCAGTAAGCAACCGGGCCGGTAGCGGCGCTTCGGGCATTGCGTCGGGCTCGTGCATTCGGCATTCGTCTGAGGCCGATGCCCAGCCGTCCCATTCCTGCCAATGCCCGGCGTGTGCTCCTGCTTTACCGGCTGCTGTTTCCGTTTGTCTTTCTCGCGCTGCTCCCCGGCGTGCTGCTCCGGATGTGGCGTCGTGGGGGGTTCCAGAAAAAGTTCGCGCAACGGCTCGGTCGTTACTCCGCGGCGGATCGGGTGCGCTTCGCCAGCCGCGAATGGATTTGGATCCACTCCATCAGCGTCGGCGAGACGCTCGTGGCGCTGAAGCTCGCGCGTGCGCTGCACGAGCGCGAGCCGACGATCGGGGTGTTGCTCTCGACCACGACTACCACGGGCTTTGCCGAGGCGGGCAAATCGGCGAGCGAGTGGCTGGAGCCGATCTACAATCCGCTCGACGGGCGGTCGATCGTCCGGCGTGCGCTGGACATCCTGCGCCCACGGCAGCTCGTGCTCATCGAGGGCGAGGTCTGGCCAAATCTTGTCGCAGAATGCACCGAGCGGGGAATTCCCGTGGCACTGGCTGGCGCGCGTTTGTCGCCACGGAGCGAGCGGCGGTTTCGGAAGTTCCGAGCGTTCACCGGTCCGATCTTCCGGCTGCTCGATCGCATCTGCGTGGCGGAGCCGGAGGACGTGGGGCGCTGGCAGAGTCTCGGAGTGCCCGGCGAGCGCATTCATTGTGTGGGCAGCATCAAGTTTGACGATCCCGGCAGCGCGCCGCCGCGGGAAGCGGAATGCCGCGCGATCCTGGCCAAGCTCGGCCTGCCCGAAACTGCGCCGATCGTCGTCGCAGGAAGCACCTGGGCCCCGGAGGAGCAGACGCTCGCTCGCGCGCTCACCGAGCTTCGCCGCGAGTTTCCCGATCTCTTCCTGATCCTGGTGCCGCGCCATATCGAGCGCACCGACGCCATCCTCCGCGACCTCGCGCCGCTCGGCTTGTGCATCGCCCGCCGCTCCACGCTTCCGGTGTGGGGCGCAAAGGTCGAGCGCCCCGACCTGCTGATCGTCGATGCCACCGGAGAACTCCGCGATTGGTACTCCGTCGCCACGATCACTTATGTCGGCAAGAGCCTGGCCGGCGTCTCCGAGGTCGGCGGACAGAATCCCGCCGAGCCCGCGCTGCTCGGCAAGCCAGTCGTGTTCGGCCCGCACATGGAAAACTTTGCCGCAGTCGTCGCTCTCCTCCTCCGCGCACGCGCCGCGCTGCAGCTTCCCGAGGCCTCCGCGCTCGTGCCGGAGTTCACCAATCTCCTGCGCGAGCCGGAGAGTCGCAATCGCATGGGTGAAGCCGCCCGTCGCGCCCTCGGCACCCACCGCGGCGCCACTGCACGCACTGCCGAACTCATTCTGAAAGGCGTGCTGCCTCACCCGTGACCCAGGCCTCCGGCCGGTGCTCCCGGCCGGCCCCGGCCTGAGGCCTGGGTCACGATGCACCGCGCGCTGCGGCGCCAAGGATGAGCTTGTCCGCCTCGTCCCGCGCGGCGACGCTCGCGCGCCGATGCTCCCCGAATCCCACGACGCCGAGATCCCGCAGGGGAGGGATCCCTATGCGGCGTTCCGGTTTGCAGCTTACCGCAATTACTTCATCGGCGGTTTCGTCTCGGTGATCGGCCGGCAGATGCTCGCGGTCGCCGTCGGCTGGGAAATTTACCAGCGCACCCGCTCGGCCACCGCGCTTGGCCTCGTCGGATTGATGGGCGCGCTACCGGTGATCCTGCTTTCACTGCCGGCGGGCCACTGCGCCGATCGGCTCAACCGCAAGGCGATCATCTTGATCTCGCAGTGCGTCCTCCTCTGCACCTCGCTGGCGCTGGCGTGGGTCGCCATGGGGCACACCGTCGCGTTGCCCGTCGAGTGGGCGCAGCGCGCACTGACCCGGACGGCCGCGCTGTTTGGGGAAAAAGAGGGTGTCCACTTTGGTCCCGAGGTGCCGCTGATCTATGGGCTGCTCCTGCTGAACGGCACCGCGCGCGCCTTCGGCTGGGCGGCGCGCACGCCGTTCGTCACCGGCCTTGTGCCGCGACCCGCGCTCGCGAATGCCGTGACCTGGGGCAGCAGCAATTTCGAGATCGGTTCGATGGCCGGTCCGGCCCTCGGTGGCCTGCTCCTCGCGCATTTTGGGTTCCCGTTCGTTTACGCGCTCGATGCCGCATGTCAGCTCGCGTTCATCGGCTTCCTCGTGCCGACGCGCTCACGGCAGGAGCCGCATGCGCCGACCGGCGAACATCCGCTGCGCGACCTGCTCGCTGGCATGCGCTTCGTCTGGCGGACGAAGATCATCTTCGCGACGATCACGCTCGATCTCTTCGCCGTGCTGCTCGGCGGCTCGATCGCGCTGCTCCCGATCTTCGCGGAGGAAATCCTGCACGCCGGCCCCGTCGGCCTTGGCTGGCTGCGCGCCGCGCCCTCCATCGGCGCCGTGGCCATGGCGCTCTCGATCGCTCATCTGCCGCCCATGCGTCGCGCCGGCGTCGCGATGCTCTGGGCCGTGGCCGCATTCGGAGTCGCGACGATCGTCTTTGGCCTGTCGCGGAACTTCTGGCTTTCGCTTGCCGCGCTCGCGGTGACGGGGGCGGCGGACAACATCAGCGTGGTCGTGCGGCACACGCTCGTGCAACTCATGACGCCCGATCAGATGCGCGGCCGCGTCGCCGCCGTGAACAACATCTTCATCGGCTCCTCGAACGAACTCGGTGCGCTCGAGAGCGGACTCACCGCGGCGCTCTTTGGGCCGGTGCTCTCCGTCGTGCTCGGTGGCATCGGGACGATCCTCGCCGTCGGCGCCGTCGCGCGGATCTGGCCGGAAGTGCTGCGCATCGGTCCCCTGGCCAAGGCTGGCGGTGCGCAGGGGCAGGGGTAGAGCACTTTCAGGAATGTCGTAGCCGCGTTTTCGTGTCCCGAGGATGCGGCGTGCTTTGGAGTGCGCAGACTTGTCTGCGCTTTACGGAGGCGCGGACTTGTCCGCTGGAGCGGGTCGTGGATGGGGGAGCAAAGGCCCTTGCCCACCGCCCGGAAGCAAGCTTCCGCCACCGCAAAGCGCGGACAAGTCCGCGCAGTCCAAAGGCGCGCTTCCGCGTGGCGGTCCTACATCCGCTCCGGCACTTCGATCCCGAGCAGGCCGAGACCGGTTTGGAGAGTGCGTGCAGTCGCTTCGCAGAGGGCGAGCCGGGCGGCGCGCGTGTCGCCTTCGCTCTTCAAGACCGGGCACGCCTCGTAGAAGCCGTGGAAGATGTTCGCGAGTTCGAAGAGATAGTTCGCGAGCAGATTGGGGCGGTAATCCTCGAGCACCTGCGGCAACACTTCGCCGAACTGGAAGAGCTTCTTCGCCAGGCCCAGCTCTGCCGGAGTGGAAAGTGCAAGTGGAAGGTGAGCGGCGCCATTCCACTTTCCACCTTCACTTTCCACGCGTCGGAAGATCGACCGAATCCGCACATATGCGTTCTGCAGATACGGCGCCGTGTTTCCCTGGAGCGACAGCATCTTGTCCCACGAGAAGACGTAATCGCTCTGCCGGTTCGGCAGCAGGTCCGCATACTTCACGGCGCCGAGGCCGATGATCCGCGCGATCTGCTTTCGCTCGGCTTCCGGCAGATCGGGGTTTTTCTCCGCGACGATTTTTTCCGCACGCTCCTCGGCTTCATCGAGCAGGTCGGTGAGCTTGATCGTGTCGCCGCTGCGCGTTTTGAAGGGCTTGCCGTCGTCGCCGAGGATCGTGCCGAACCACACGTGCGCGAGCCGCACGGACGTGGCGAGCGCGGGCTGCCACCGCGCGAAGACCGCGAAGAACTGCCGGAAGTGGAGCTGCTGCCGACCATCGGTGACGTAGACGATTTCCTCCGGCGACCACTCCTTGAGCCGGTAGCGCAGCGTGGCGAGGTCCGTGGTCGTGTAGTTGGCGGCGCCGTCACTCTTCTGCACCAGCGCGGGATTGGCGCGCCAGCCCTCCTTGTCCTTCACGAGGAAAGGATCGCTCTCGGGTGGCACGGAGCCGTCACTGAAGACGCAGAGCGCGCCATCGCTCTCCGTCGCGATCCCGCACTCGGTGAGTTCGGCGACGACCTGCTTCAGCCACGGATTGTAGAAGCTCTCGCCAAGCGCCACATCGAAGCGCACGCCGAGCCGGCTGTAGATCGCGTCGAACTGCGCTTGCGAGAGCCGGATCATTTCCTTCCAGATGCAGAGATTCTCCGCGTCGCCGCCTTGCAGCTTCACAAGTTCGCCGCGCGCGGCTTCCAGCGTGGCGGGGTCCTCTTTGCAACGTGCGGAGATGAGCTTGTACATCCGCTCCATCTCCCCGAGCGGATCGCTTTCCAGGGCGATCCGATCGAGTTCCTTCTTCCAGCCGACGAGCAGCATGCCGAACTGCGTGCCCCAGTCGCCGATGTGATTGTCGCGCACCGTCCGATGGCCGATGAACTCCGCGATCCGCGCGATCGCGTCGCCCAGGATGGTCGAGCGGTTGTGGCCGACGTGCATCGGCTTGGCGACATTTGGCGAGCTGAAGTCGATGACCACCGTCTTCACCCGTGCAGGCGCCGGCACGCCGAGCCGCTCGTCGCCGCAGAGCACGCCGAAGCGCGCTGCGATCCAGTCCGACTTGAGGCGGAAGTTGATGAATCCGGCGCCCGCGATCTCCGGTGCTTCGCACAGATCGGCCACGTCCAGCTCGTCGAGGATTTGCTGCGCGAGCTGACGCGGATTTGCGCGCTGCTGCTTGGCGAGAATCATCGCGACATTCGTCTGGTAGTCGCCAAAGCGCGCATCGGTCGCCGCGGTGATCTGCGGGATGGCATCGGGCGCGAGCCCCGCCAGGGCGGCGCGGACCTTTTCGGCGAGAAGAGTGGGGATGGTTTCCATCGAGCGGTTTGTAGCGGCGGTCTGCGGCTGTCGCAAACTTTGGGGCGAGCGTAGCGATGCGGGGCCGCCGGTCCTCGCCAGTCAGCGACGGTCGCAAACCGCCGCTTGAGATTTACGCGTTCTGGAAGATCGAGAGAATCTCCGCCGCTGAGACCGCCGAGGCCAGGCGGTCGCGCACATTGCGATCGTTGAGAAACTTCGCGATCGCGGCCAGCGTCCGCAGGTGCGTCTGAAATTGATCCTTCGGCACGACGAAGAGGACGATGAATTTCACCGGCGCATTGTCGAGCGAGTCGAATTCGATGCCGGTGCTCGAGCGCCCGAAGGCCGCGACAACTTTGTCCACCCGATCCGACGAGGCGTGCGGGATGGCGATGCCAAAGCCGATGCCGGTGCTCATGGTTTCCTCGCGCTGCCGCAGCGCCGCCAGCACCACTTCCTTGTCCGCTTCCTTGATCTGCTTCTGCGCGACGAGAAGGTCGACGAGTTCGACGATCGCAGTCCACCGTTCCGCCGACTTCATCTCCGGGAGGATTTGATCGACCGAGAGTAAATTGCCGAGGGTCATTCGAGGAAGAGTGGGCCTGGAAACACGGTCGCGGGAATCTAACAATCGGCTTCGAGGTGACAAGCGTGATTCTGCGCGCGATGGGGCGGGGAGACGTAGATTACAGGGAATACCCCGGTTCGCGCGGGATATCTTCATGGCTCGTCCTGCACCGATCCTCTCGGTAGAGCCCTTCCCCCTTGCGTCGAATTCATCGCTCCGGTTAGCTCCACGCGTCCGCTTGATGAAGATCCTCCTCGCCGCCAGTGAAGTCGCGCCTTTCGCCCGCACCGGCGGGCTTGGCGATGCGCTCGAAGGAATGCCGCCCGCGCTCGCCGCGCGCGGCCACGAAGTGAGCGTGGTGATGCCCTGCTATCGCGGCCTGGCGACCGATCCGCGCTTGAGTCCGCGCCCTACTGGCGTCCGCTTGACGGTGCCGGTCGGCGACCGGCGTTGGCAGGCGGAGATCCTCGAGGGCAAGGCGCCGAATGGCTCGCAGGTCTTCCTCGTGCGGCAGGATGAACTCTTTGGCCGCGAGGGCTTCTATGGCGAGAGCGGCCACGATTATCCGGACAATGCGCAGCGCTTCATCTTTTTCTCGAAGGCCGTGGTGGAACTCGCGCGCCGGGTGCTGCCGCCGCCGGACATCGTGCACGTGCATGACTGGCACACCGCCCTTGTGCCGGTGTTGGTGAAGCACGCGCGCCGCCCGTTTCGCACCGTGCTCACGATTCACGATCTCGCCTTTCAGGGAAACTTCTGGGGCATCGACTTCGGGCTCACGAATCTCCCCGGCGAGCTTTTCAGCGCGCGCGGGCTGGAGTTCTTCGGCAACGTAAATCTGCTCAAGGGCGGCATCCTGTTTGCCGATGCGATCACGACGGTGAGCGAGCGCTATGCGCGCGAAATAATGACGGCAGAAGGCGGCTGTGGACTCGACGCCGTGATCCGCGAGAACTCCGCGAAGCTCAGCGGCATCCTCAGCGGCGCGGATTACGCAGAATGGAATCCCGAGACCGATGCGCATTTGTCCCAGAGCTACAGCGCCGCGGATCTCAGCGGCAAAGCGGTGTGTCGCGCCGCGCTGCTGGCTGCGCTGGGGCTCGACGCGAATCCACGCGGGCCGGTCTACGCGGTCGTGTCCCGGCTTACCGAGCGCAAAGGCATCGACCTGCTGCTCCCGCTGCTCGATCGTTTGCTCGCGCACGACGTGCGGCTCGTGGTGCTGGGTCAGGGCGAGACGGCTTACGAGCGCGAATTTTCCATCGCTTCCCGCCGGCACCGCGGTCGATTCGCCTACCGCGACGCCTTCGATACGCCGCTCTCGCATCTCATCGAAGCCGGCGCCGATCTCTCGCTCATCCCTTCCCAATTTGAACCCGGCGGACTCACCGCGATGCATTCGCTGAAGTATGGAACGCTCCCGGTCGCGCGCGCGACCGGCGGTCTGCATCAGATCGTGCAGGATTACGATCCGACGACGGAGACGGGCACCGGGTTTCTTTTCTACGACTACACGCCGGCGGCGCTCTGGGACGCGATCATGCGGGCCACTGCCTATCACGCCGACGCGCCGCGCTGGCAGAAGATCGTGCGCCGCGCGATGGCCGCGGACTTTTCCTGGAACCGCGCGGTAGTGGCGTACGAGGAAGTCTATGCGCGTGCGCTGCGCAGCAACACTTGATGCGGTGCGAGCGCTCCAATGCTGCCTGAACTGATCACTTCCGTGCCGGGTCCGCGGTCTTTCGCGCTGGCGGACGGTTTGCGGCGATACGAGTGCCGCAACGTCACCTACCTCTCGCACGATTGGCCGATCTTCTGGCAACGCGCGGAGGGCGTGAACGTGTGGGACGCGGATGGGAACCGGTACCTCGACCTGACATCGGCCTTCGGTGTCGCTGGGCTCGGGCACACCAATCCCGCCGTCTGTGAAGCGCTCGTCGAGCAGTCGCAGGAGTTGCTGCATGTGATGGGTGATGTCCATCCGACGGCACTGAAAGCGCAGCTCTGCGCGCGACTCAGCGCGCTTACCTTTGAGCGCTGGGGGCGCGGAGATGGGAAGGTGATCCTTGGAAACTCGGGCTTCGAAGCCATCGAAGCGGCGCTCAAGACTTCGCTGCTGCGCACGGGAAAAGCGGGGGTAATTGCTTTCCGCGGTGGATATCACGGGCTCGGTTTCGGTGCCGTCGCGGCGAGCGGGATTCCATTTTTCCGCGAACCATTCCGCGCGCAACTGCCGGACTTCGCGACGCTGCTTCCGTATCCACGTGATGACTCCGCACTGGGCGAACTCCGCAGTGCGATCGAGCACACGATCGAGCATGGAGCCATCGGCGCCATCCTCGTCGAACCGGTGCAGGGTCGCGGCGGCTGTGTCGTGCCGGCTGCGGGATTTCTCCCATTGCTCCGCGAAGTCTGCGATCGCCATGGCATGCTGCTCATCGCCGATGAAATTTACACCGGCTTCAATCGCACCGGTGCGCTCTTTGCCTGTGAGCACTCCTGCGTTGTGCCAGACCTGATCTGCGTTGGCAAAGCACTCACCGGCGGCTTTCCGCTCTCCGCCTGTGTGGGCCGCGCGGAGGTGATGGATGCCTGGCCGTGCTCGACGGGCGAAGCCCTGCACACAAGCACCTTCCTCGGCAATCCGCTTGGCTGCGCGATGGCCCTCGCGTCCCTCGAGCAACACGGTGAGCCTGCAGTCACCGAGCAGGTGCGGGAACGTGGCGCTGCGCTCCGCCGCGCGCTGGAGCAACTGCACTCACCCTATCTCCGCGAAGTGCGTGGACGCGGACTGATGCTCGGGCTGGAACTTACCGAGCCAGACACGGGAGCCCCGGCCACCGAACTCGCGATCTCGATCGTCCTGCGCTCGCTGCGCGACGGCATCCTGCTCCTGGCCGATTCGCCGACGAGCAATGTGCTGAGTTTCGCGCCACCCTTTGCGATCAGCGACGAGGAGATCGCCTTCGTCGGTGCGCGTATGCAGAGCTATCTGCAGCACTGAGGCGCCTCACGACGCCACCGTCTCGCACACCGCGCTCCACAGGCTCGCGCCGAATTCCGCACGCGCGCGCTCGGCGAGCGTGCTGCCGAGCCCGGCCTCGTGGAGCACCGCGAAGACGGTCGCACCCGAGCCCGACATCAGTCCGCCGGCCACTTCTGGTTGATCCAGCAACCACATCTTCAGTTGCGCGAGGAATAGATATTTCTCGAACACCGGTCGCTCGAGGTCGCTGACCAGCGTGCCCCACGCGAACTCCTGAGCCTCGTAGCGCACCGTCGGAATCTCGCGAGAGTCGCGCCAGCGCTGATAAGCCCACGGTGTCGGCACGCCGAACGGCGGCTTCAACAGCAGGAGTGGCAGCCGATGGGGAAACGAACACGGTGCGACCGCTTCGCCGCGCCCGCTCACGCGGGCCGCGCTTCGGTGGAGGAAGAAGGGAACGTCCGAGCCGAGTTGTGCAGCGAGTTCGCTGAGCGCCGCGAGTGAGAGCTGTGCAGAGAAGAGATCATTCAGCGCGAGCAAAGTCGTCGCCGCATCGCTGCTACCCCCGCCGAGGCCGGCGCCGTGCGGGATGCGCTTTTGCAGGTGAATCCGCACTCGTGGCGTCATGCCGAGCTGAGTGCAGAAGAGCTTCGCCGCACGGACGACGAGATTCGTGTCATCCGCCGGCAGTGCAGCATCATCACACGTGAACGCGAATTCGCCCGCTTCCTCGCGGCTGATCTCGAGTGAGTCCGCGATTGAGATCGGCACCATCAGAGACTCGATGTCGTGAAAGCCATCCGCGCGGCGGTGCAGGACGCGCAGGGAGAGGTTGACCTTGGCCGGCGCGGTGAAGGTCATCATTTCCGCGGCAGCGGTGCGCGCCGCTCCTTCTTCAGCATCCCGCTCCACACCGCGCTGTAGGGGTGCACAAGGGTCGTTGGCTTACCGTCGTGAACGACCGGGCGGTCTTCGTTCGCCCACTGGAAGATCGAGCCGGAGAGATTCTGTACTTTCGTGTAGCCGGTCGCGCGTAGTCGCTCTGCGAAGGCCGAGGAGCGATACCCCACGGAGCAATACGTGACGATCGGTTGATCCTTCGCGATCCCGGGCTCGAGTTGGGAGGCCATGGCGTCCGGGTCGATCCGGCGTGCGCCCGCGAGGTGGCTCACGGAGAATTCTTCCGCGGCGCGCACGTCGAGCAGCAATGGCTTCTCGCGCTTTTCATCGGCGAGCCACGCGGCGAGGTCCCGCGTGGTGAGTTGCGAGACGTAGGGAAATTCCCTGGCAATCCGTTTCCGCACGAGCGCCCACTGCATCCCATCCGCCGCACCGAGGAGCGCCGCCCCAGCGAGGAGGCATACGGTGCAGAGCAGGAGAGCCTTCAAGGTGTTTGGAAGCCCTTGCCGCGTGCTTGAGACTCGGGCCTAGGGCGCCCCTGCTCCTTGATTTCACCGCGTGTGACCATCGAGTTTTCGCGGGATGGCCAGCGGTTCCTACTTCTTCGCCTCTTTGTTCACGAGCCGCACGACGCTGCCATCCATCCCGATCTCCGCACCGATTTCCTTGCGGTCATCGAGCGGAATACTCGGGGTGTACATCGCCACCCAGTGTACCTGTTTGCTGGTCATCGAAGTCTTCTGCAGCGTGAGTGACGAGATATGGTGCTTCCCTTGCAGGTTGCGCGCAGTGAGCTGCTCCTGCGCGAGTTTGGCTGCCCGCTCGACGGTGATGGCAGGAGCTTGGGCCCGCAGCGCAGACGTTCCCATGATGCTCAGCGCGCAGAGCGCGGAAAGGAGGCGCTTCATGGGATCAGGCGTTGCGTCCGACGCAGTTTAGGTCTTCGAAGGATACGAGCAGCCGCTTGGTGGCCGACTCCTCCGCGGCGCCGAGCCAAGTGCGCGGGTCGTATTGCTTTTTGTTTGGCGCATCGGGCCCCTTCGGATTTCCGATCTGCCCCTGCAGGTAATCGTGATTCTTCGCCTCGTACTGCCGCACGCCATCCCAGAAAGCCCACTGCACATCGGTATCGAGGTTCATCTTGATCGCCCCGTAGCTGATCGCCTCGCGGATCTCCTCGCGCGTCGAGCCGGAGCCGCCATGGAAGACGAAGTTCACGGGCTTCGGTCCCGTGCCGAGCTTCTTCTCGATGTACTCCTGCGAGTCGCGGAGGATGGTCGGCTTTAGCTTCACGTTCCCCGGTTTGTACACGCCGTGCACATTTCCAAAGGCCGCCGCGACGGTGAAATTCGGGCTGATCTTCAGCAGCGTCTCGTAGGCCTGCGCCACTTCCTCGGGCTTCGTGTAGAGGCTGGATTCCTCGACGCCGGAATTGTCCACCCCGTCCTCTTCGCCACCGGTCACGCCGAGTTCGATCTCCAGCGTCATGCCCATCTTCGCCATGCGTGCGAGATACTTCGCGCAGATTTCGAGATTCTCGTGCAGCGGCTCTTCGGAAAGATCGAGCATGTGCGAGCTGTAGAGTGGCTTGCCGGTTTTCGCGAACTGCTCCTCACTCGCCGCCAGCAACCCATCCACCCACGGCAGCAGCTTCTTCGCGCAGTGATCCGTGTTCAGGACGACCGGTACCCCGTAGGCCTTGGCCGCCGCATCCACATAGTGCGCACCTGCGATTCCCCCGAGCACCGGCCCGAGCTGATTGTCGCCCTTCACGGTCTTGCCGATGAAGAACTGAGCCCCGCCGTTCGAGAACTGAATCATCGTGGGGGAATTCAGTTCGCGAGCGGCGGCAAGCGTCGCGTTGACGGTATTGGTGCCGATGCAATTGATCGCCGGCAGGGCGAAATGCTGGGCCTTGGCGTAGTCGAGGAGTTCCTTCACTTCTTCCCCGAAAAGAACCCCTGAGCGGAAGCGTTTGGATGTGGACATAAGCGCTCTATCTAGCACCCGAGTTCCGGAGGACAAGCGCAAGGAATGGCGATATGCGCTTTGGAGGGCTCCGACTTGTCGGAGCTTTGTGGCGGCGGAGACTTGTCTCCGGTGGTGTGCCTGCGGAGGGTGACGGGCGTTTGCAAGTTTCGGCCCGCCACGGCCGACAAGTCGGCGCCTCCGCAAAGCGCAGACAAGTCTGCGCAGTCCAAAGCTCCGGCTTCGCGGAGCGCTGGGGGTGCTGCTCCTTGCATCGGGGCGCTGCGCGTCGATGATGTGCGCTCCCGAAATGAAAACTGTCGTCCGCGTTTTTGCCTATGCCCGTCGCTATCCCTGGATGGCGGCGGGGACGCTGGCTTGTGCGCTGCTTTCCACGGCGATGGTCGTGGTCTTTCCGAAGGTGACGCAGCTCATCATCGATGAAGTGCGCGAAGGGCGAGGGGAGCGGCTCGTCTTTCTCGTGCTCATCGCGGCGGGGGCGTTTCTGGTGCGCGATGTCTTCAATGCGCTGCGGATCGTGCTGAACAATACCTTTGAGCAGAAGGTGATCTTCGACCTGCGCAGCGATCTTTACGCGCACATCCAGCAGTTGCCGCTCAAGTGGTTCGATGATCGCGCGACAGGCGACATCATGACGCGGCTGCTCGAAGATGTGACGGCGGTGGAGCGGGTGCTGATCGATGGCATCGAGATGGGGATCGTCGCGGTGCTCCAGATCGCGATCGTGGCGGCGATGCTCTTTCACTACAATGTGACCCTGGCCTGGTGGTCGCTGGCGCCGCTGCCTTTCCTCATCGGCGGGGCGCTGGCTTACACGCTCACCGCGCATCGCCGCTACCGGCTCCAGCGTAAGGCTTCGTCGGCGATGAATTCGCTGCTCCACGACAACCTCGCGGGCATCCGCCAGATCAAGACCTACGTGCGGGAACGCGAGGAGCACGAGCGTTTCGATGGCGTGAGCGGGCAGCTCCGCGAGGCGACGCTCGTCGTGATGAAGGTCTGGGCGATCTATCAGCCTTCGATGAGTTTCTTCGGTGCGTGTGGCGCGGTGCTGGTGCTTGGCTTTGGCGGAAAAGCGGTGCTCGATGGCGCGATGGGTGTGGGTGATCTCGTGGCGTTTCTGTGGCTCGTCGGCGCGCTTTACGAGCCAGTGGGCAAGCTGCATTCACTGAACCAACTCGTGCAATCCGGACGCGCAGCGGGAGAGCGGGTCTTTGAAATTCTCGACACGCCGGCGGAGCCGGGACGCGTGGAGGACGACGAACGCGTGGAGATCGCGGGCGATGTGCGTTTCCAGAATGTGAGCTTTTCCTACAGCGAAGATCTCCCGGTGCTGCACCACATCTCGCTGCACGCTCAGTCCGGCGAAACGGTCGCGCTCGTCGGCCACACCGGCGCGGGGAAATCGACGATCGTCCAGCTCCTCACGCGCTTCTACGAATACGACGCTGGCGAAATCCTCATCGATGGAAAACCGATCCGCGATTTCTCCAAGAGCGCCTTGCGCAGCGCCGTCGGGATGGTCACGCAGGAGAGTTTCCTCTTCAACGGCTCCATCCGCGACAACCTCCGCCTCGGCAAGCCCACGGCGACCGACGCCGAACTCTGGGACGCACTTGATTCCGCCAACGCGCGCAGTTTCATCGAGCGCCTGCCGGAAGGCCTCGCCACGGTCGTCGGCGAGCGCGGCGTGAAGCTGAGCGTCGGCGAAAAGCAGCGCGTCTCCATCGCCCGCGCGCTGCTCAAGGATCCACCGATCCTCATCCTCGACGAAGCGACCGCGAGCGTGGACACGCAGACCGAGCGGCTCATCCAGGAAGCGCTCGATCGCCTGATGACGGCGCGGACGAGCTTCGTCATCGCGCACCGTCTCTCGACGGTGCGGCACGCGGATCAAATCCTCGTGCTCGATCGAGGGCGGATCGTCGAGCGCGGCCGGCACGAGGAGTTACTCGCCGCCGGTGGGATCTACGCGCGGCTGTGTGAGAACAACTTCCTCGATCCGCGCGAAACGAAGGAGATCAGCGCAGTCGGTTGATCGCCTGAAGCGTGATGGTCACGTCTGACCACTCGCACTCAGGGACGATCGCTATTTCTGCGCGAGGAGGCTGAGGACGGCCTTTTGGGCGTGGAGGCGGTTTTCGGCCTGATCGAAGATGGTCAGCGCGTGCTGCTCGAAAGTCTCGTCGGTGATCTCCTTGCCGCGATACGCGGGCAGGCAGTGCATCACGAGCGCGCCGGGTTTCGCCTTCGCGACGAGGGCGGCATTGATCTGGTAGCCGCCGAGCTGCGCGATGCGGAATTCGGCTTCCTCTTCCTTGCCCATGCTCACCCACACGTCGGTGTAGAGCGCGTCGGCTCCGGCAGCGGCGCCGGCGATGTCGGTGGTGACGGTGACGCGTTTGCCGAGCCGCGCGAGCAGCGCGGCGTCGGGCTGAAATCCAGGCGGCGCGGCGATGCGCAGGTCGAAGTCGAGCTTCGAGGCCGCCCACATGAGCGAGATCGGAACATTGCACGCGCCGTCGCCGATGAAGGTGACGACCTTGCCTTCGAGCGCGCCGAGTTTTTCCCGGATGGTCTGCAAGTCCGCGAGGATCTGGCAGGGATGCTCGCCGTCGGTCAGCGCGTTGATCGTCGGGATGCCGCTGAATTTGGCGAAGTCCACGACATCCTGCTGGGCAAAGGTGCGGACGATCGCGCCGTGCAGCATGCGGCCCATGACGCGCGCGGTGTCCCTGATCGGTTCGCCGCGGCCGAGCTGGATTTCCGCTGAGGAGAGAAACATGACGTCGCCGCCGAGCTCGCGAATGCCGACCTCGAAGCTGACGCGCGTCCGCGTGGAGGATTTGCTGAAGATGAGCGCCCAGCATTGGTGACGCAGCGGATGGCTCGCATGTTTGCCGCGCGTGGCCTTCATCTCGACGGCGAGATCGAGGATGGCGTGGATCTCAGCGGCGCTGAGTGATTCGATGGAGAGCAGGTGCTTCATGGGCAGGGCGGAAGGTTATGGGCGGGACGCGCCTTGGAGCAGGCCGGCGAGCACGTCGCGGAGGATGCCGACGGCTTCTTCGATCTCGCTCCGCTTCACATTCAGCGGCGGGAGCCAGCGCACGGCATGAGTGCCGCTCGGGACGTTGAGCAGGCCCGCTTCGTGGAGTGCATCGACGACCATGAGGCTCGGCGCGCGGCCGACAGGCGAGGGGATGCGCTGGGCGAAGTCGGGGACGAGTTCGAAGGCAAGCATGAGGCCGACGCCACGCACATCGGCGATGAGCGGCGAACCGATCGCGGCGATGGATTCGCGCGCGAAGGTGCCGAGGGTGCGCGCGTTTTCGAGCATGCCTTCGTCTTCGATGACGGCCAGGACTTCATTCGCGCCCGCGGAAACCAGCGGCGTGCCGCCGAAGGTCGTGCCGTGCGAGCCGGGTCCGAGCAAATCGCAGAGCGGGATCTTCGCGCCGGTCTTGAGTGTAACCTCGCGATCGCTTGCCCAGATCGCACCGAGCGGGAATCCGCCGGCGATGCCTTTTGCCCAGGAGACCGCATCCGGCCACACGTCCGGCGCGATGGAACGCCAGCCGCACCAGTCCCCGGTTCGGCCGAGGCCGCACTGGACTTCGTCGAACATCAGGAGCGCCCCGGCATCGTCGCACGCGGCCCGCGCGGCGCGCAGAAAGGAGGGAGTCGCCGGCACGACGCCGCGTTCGCCCTGGATTGGCTCGAGCAGCACGGCGGTGACGCCAGGCTCCTCCACGGCGGCGAGCAGTGCCGGTTCATCGTTGTAAGGCACCTGAATGAAACCCTCGACCAGCGGCTCGAACCCCTTCTTCACCTTCTCCTGCCCGGTGGCAGCGATGCCCGCGAGAGTCCGGCCGTGGAACGAGCCATCCATCGTGATGATGGTGTGCCGGTTTGCATCGACGCTCACACACTCGCCCACGGTATGGCGCGGCGGTGGCGGCTGCGTTTCGTTGCCAAATTTCCGCGCGAGCTTGTAGAGAGCTTCATTGGCCTCGGCGCCGCTGTTGCAGAAAAAGGCTTTGCCCCGCGGTGGCTCCGGCGCGCAGGTGAGCCGGACGAGCCGCTCGGCGAGCAGCGCCTGTGGGCGGGTGTAGTAGAGATTCGAGGTGTGAACGAGCGTCGCGATTTGCTCCTGCATCACGCGGACGACGCGCGGATGGCCGTGGCCGATGGACGTGACGGCGATGCCCGCGCCGAAATCGAGATAGCGTTTCCCCGCTTCATCCCACACCTCCGTGCCCTGGCCGCGCGCGAGTCGCAGATCAAAACGAGCATACGTCGGGATGACGTAACGGTCGTAGAGTTCGCGGGTCGGCGTGGTCGTCTGGGTCATGGAAAAGGGGCAGAAACTAGCGGCGCGCTGCGCAAATGCACCGGAAAAATCACCCGGCTCTATGACACGCCGCGCCGACAAACGCCTTGAAGTCAGGGGCTACCCTGCCCATCGTCCCGTCCCTTTTTTCAACCCGACAAAACCGGTCTGTGTCTCTCTCTGCGAACGAAATCCAAACTGACGAAGTCCGCCTCCTGGCGGAAGTCTTCGAGGCGCGCTCGCTCACCGAGATCTTGCAGTGGACGTGGGCGCGCTTCGGCGCGCGGGCGGCGATCGGCACGAGCTTTCAAGGCGCAGGCTTGGTGATGATCCATCACGCGGTGCAGGCAGGGCTGCCTTTCCCGGTCTTCACGCTCGATACCCAACTGCTCTTCCCAGAGACCTACGACCTCAAAAAGCGGCTCGAGGATTTCTTCGGACTGAAGATCGAGGGTTTGCTTCCCGACGAGACGCCAGAGCAGCAATCGGTGAGCATCGCCCCGGAGCTTTGGAAAACGAAACCCGACACCTGCTGCACGCTGCGCAAGGTGGTGCCACTGCAGCGGAAGCTAGAGCAACTCGCAGTGTGGATGACCGGCGTGCGCCGCCAGCAGAGCGATACTCGCGAAGGCACGCGCATCCTCGAACTGTATCACTTCGACGTGCTGCGCGATCACTACATCCTGAAGCTGAATCCGATGGCCCCGTGGTCGCGCGATGCCGTGTGGGCGTACATCAAGGAGCACGGCATTCCTTACAATGCGCTGCACGACCGCGGCTACCGTTCCATCGGCTGCTGGCCCTGCACGCGCCCCACCGACTCCGGCGAAAATGAACGCGCCGGCCGCTGGACAGGCTTCGACAAAGCCGAGTGCGGCATTCACACCTTCCTCGGAGAAAGCATCTAGATCACCTCTTCACACTCGATGTCCACCGCCTCGCACCCCGCTTACCAAGGCCAATACCCGGCGCCGCCTGCCGATGAGCCGCCCGCTTTTTTCCCGGAGAAAATCTCGCGCGACGACAATGCCCACCTCGACGTGCTCGAAGCGCAGAGCATCTTCCTCATCCGCGAGGCCTACCATCATTTCAAAAACATCTGCATGCCGTGGAGCATGGGAAAGGATTCGAACGTCCTGATCTGGCTCTCGAAGAAAGCCTTCTGCGGGCACATCCCTTATCCGCTGCTGCACATCGACACGACCTTCGAGTTTCCCGAGATGCTCGAGTATCGCGATTGGGCCGTGAAGCATCACAACCTGAATCTCATCGTGAAGATCAACGAGGATGCTCGCGCCGGGCGCGGTGACTATGCGGCGCGCGGGCCGATCGGCTACGACACCGCGGACCCCGTGACGGTGACGCATGAACTCAAGACCGCCGCGCTGCAACAGGTGATGGCCGAGCACAAGTGGGACGCGCTGATCACCGGCATCCGCCGCGACGAAGATCCGACGCGCGCGAAGGAGCGTTACTTTTCTCCGCGCACGAAGGACTTCGAGTGGGACTACAAGGACCAGCCGCCGGAGTTCTGGAATCAATTCACCACGAGTTGCGCCCCCGGCGAACACGTCCGCGTGCAGGCACTGCTCGACTGGACCGAGCGCGACATCTGGCTCTACATCCAGCGCGAAGGCATCCCGATCCCGAAGATGTACTTCGCCCGCACCGGCGCGGACAAAAAACGCTACCGCTTCCGCTCGCTCGGCTGCTGGCCGATTTCCAAA
>JANPIS010000110.1:0-34796 GCA_031425095.1 Chthoniobacteraceae bacterium | reverse complement strand
CGGGTTAGAACTAAGACGGCCCAAATGGCTGTTACCCTGTGCGCCGCTATGGGGGAACCGGGGGCGCATCGATGTCGATGTATCTCTCGCATCGGCGGGCTGCGGTGGTGCGGAGCTAGACCGTCGATGCTCCGCACCACCTCCGCCCACGGATGCGAGAGATCCTTCGACTCCGCGCCACTCCACCTTAGCCCGCATGGCGCTGCGCTCAGGATGACACTGTATGGAGAGGCGCGCGCGGCGCGGCACCGTGCGTGAACGCTCTACCGACGCGTGAACGCCATCGTCACCGGCTTCCCCTTCGCGAGGTAAGGCGAGCGCAGCTCGAAGCCCGTTGCGGTCGGCACATATTGCAGTGGATTTCCGGTCGCCGGGTCGCGGTGGCGACCGACTTGGGCCGGCCCGTTCTGAAGAACGTCTGCGCCAGCGGTGAGCAGCGCCCGCTCGACGCGGAGACGCTGCATCGTCTTTTGCACGCCGTCGACGGACGGAAGTACCAGCCGGGCTAGGGTGCTGGTGTCTTTCACTTCCGTCGCCACGCCTTTCCACCAGTTCTGAAACTCGGCCTCCGGCAGCCGCATCGCGTCCGCCGAGGTCTTGTGGACGGTGCGGACGAGGGCGATCTCGTCCGCGATCCGTTGGCGACTGTAGAGAAGACCGGTGGCCAACTCCTTTGCTCCGTCCCAAAGATCGCGCCCACCCGCGCTCGTGCTACCTGCGTTGAGAATCGCCTGACCGCGTTCGAGCGGGTCCATGCGTTCGAGCCGCGTCCACCATGAGTCCGCGAACTTCCGCTCCCCGTCCATGGCCCGCGTTAGGTCCGAGTCGAGCGTCGATCCGGCGACAAACTCCAGTGCTTTGCTCGTCGCCGCGGCGTCGAGAAACCCCAGGTGATCGCGCAGCAGATCGTTGGCGGGTCCCTGGAAACTTCCCGCAACCAAAACGCCGATCAACGTGTCGGAGAGATAATGCCCGAGCCGGGCGCGGGCCGATAGATCGTCGATCGCACCCGCTGGGTCGGTGGAGAAACGATATGCCGCTGCCCAGAGCGCTAGCGAGCCGAGTTGCTGCGCCTTCGACACATGAGTCAGCGGAGTATCGAACGTGATCTCACCAGTGCCCCAATCGCAGTAGTCCGCCTTCGCCGCGGCGCGCAGCAGCGCCATGATCGCCTGGATCTTTTCAAAGAGTTTCGCGGCTTGGTCCGCGTCCACCTCCTCGCTCGGTTTGCGGATCATCGCCTTCTCGGCGTCGGTGAGTTGGTCGAAGAGCACGAAGGCATCGGCATACAGGTTCGCCGCATCGACGCCGTCGCGTTTTACCGGGCCGTGCCGCTCCTCCGGAGTTTCGGAGGATTCGGGAGAGCGCACGGCTGCGCCGGAAGCCGCATCCGCCGACACCGCGCTAATGGTGGGAGATGGAGTCGCTGGCACGCTATCCATGGGTGCCTGCGGTTTTCCTGCGCGCCAGACGAGCACGGCGCCGACGAGTAAAAGCACGGCGAGAAATGCGGCGCGTCGGGGATTTTTTGGGGCGTCTGGCATGGGGAATGGAAGAGTAGGTGAACGGCGTCGCGCGAACAAGGAGCAGGGGCGCCCGCCCCCCAACTTTCATCCACGGGGCGAGGGCGTCCCTACTCCTTGGTCCGGAGATGGTGCGCGGGGACGCCGGCCCAGATCTCCCGCGCCGGAATCGACTTCGTGACCACGGCACCCGCGGCGACCACTGCCCCGTCGCCGATCGTCACCCCGCGCAGCACGATCACATTCGCCCCGAGCCACACATGCTTCCCGAGCACTATCGCGCCCGAGCGACCGGGGACGGCGTCGATCGTCTCCCCGACGATCCCGTGATCATGATCCACAAATTTGCATCCCGAGGCGATCGACGAATCATCCCCGATCTCGATCCCGACCTGCGCGTTGAATTCACACCCGCGCCCGAGGAAGACGCGATCGCCGATGCGGATGCGCGGCCCCGGCGCCCAGATGCCGTCCCATTTGAAAAAGAGATCCGGCTCCAGCACACAGCCCGCGCCGATCGCCACTTGATGCGGCCACGTCACTGTGATCCGCGGCAGCGCCGTGCCCGCGCCGATCTGCATCCCTTGGGCCGACCAATACCCGCGCCACAGCGCGCCCGCGCAGGAACGCCCCACCGCTCGGAGGCGGTAAAAGACGGGTTGCAAGAGTGAGGGTGAGTCCGGCATGTGGGCGGGTGAAGAGCAGGCGGGGTGCGCGGGGCTTTCTGACAGCGTCCGCCGCGGAAGGAAAGCGAGCGCTCAGCGGGACCAGCGCAGTGCTTTCCATGTTCGACCTCCGGACGTTGGTGCCCGATGCTGGCGTCCGCTTTACTCCTCTCCCCATGAGCAAGACCCTCCTCGCCATCGGCGCCCACTACGACGACTGCGTCTTCGGCATCCCCGGCATCCTGCTGCAAGCGGTCGCGAAAGATTACCGCGTCGTCACGCTCTCCCTCATCGGTGACTACACCGCATGGCCGCCGGCGATTGGTCGCGCTCCGCAACTCCTCGAGATCAGCAAACAGCTCGCGCATTTCCACGGCATCGAGCAGCGCTTTCTCGACCTCGCGTCCGGCCACATCGAAGTGAACGCGGCCACCAAACTCGCCGTGGCGAAAGTGGTCGCCGAAGTGCAGCCCGACGTAGCCTTCATGCTCTGGCATCACGATCGCCATCCCGATCACGAAGCCGCCTCCACACTGAGCAAGATCGCACTCCGCCAGGCCGGCAGCATCCTCCGCGACGAGCGAGTGAAAGCGCCGCGGCAGATTTACCTCTACGACAACGGCCCCAGCCACACGATTGGCTTTGAGCCAAACACCTTCGTCGATGTCAGCGACGTGTGGCCCTCGGCGATGGACTGGCTCGGCGAACTCATGGCCTTCGTCCGCAACAAGCCGCGCGACGAAGCGGAACTCGACCCATCGCAAGTCACGAAGACGACGCTCGCTCGCTATCGTGGCGCAAGCTGCGGCGCGAAATACGCCGAGGCTTTGTGGGCCATGCATCCGCGGCCGGTGGAGATTCTCTGATCTTCACGCGCGATGGAGCGCGGCTATCGCTAGCGAACGAACATCCAGTAGAGCGAGAAACTGACCGCGACTGCCGCCGTGATGGCCGCATACACCATCAGGGTATCGCGCTTTGTGAGTGCTGAAACTCCGCGCGAGAGGCCCGAGCAGTGGCGGCATTGGTGTTCGCTCACCGAGAGTGCGTAACCGCATTTTGGACAGGCTTGCAGAGACATGCGGTGTTCCGAAAAGTAAGCGAGCCACCCGGAGGAATATCATCTCGCCCGCGCACCACGCAGCGCCAGCGAAGATCGTCCCTGAGCAGATTCAGGTACCGCGGCGCGCGGGCTGCGCCTTGGGTTTCTCCTTCTTCGGCTTCTTCGCTTCCTTTTTGTGGCTGTTGTTCCCTTTGGCCATAGTCGTGTTTTGTTAAGCGGCTCGCTTGTCCGGAGTGGTGTCCCCCGGTCTTGGCGGACGCGGTGCGATTGGTTCGGCGATGAATCCAACGGTCGATTCGAAATTGATCTTTCCTTCGATCACTTCGGTCAGAGCGATATCGGAGAGTCCCATGCGCAGGGTGGTCTCCACCAGCGGCCGGTGTCCGTTCATGAGCTGACGCACGCGGCGCGAGATCACATTCACGAGGAACTGAGTAGAAGGGATGACCTTGGAGGCCTGTTCGATGAGATGAGGTTGCATGGATAAAATAACTGCGGCCCGGTCGGTGGACGATTGGCGGCGGTGCGCAGACCCTGATGATCCTTGCCCAAATAAACTCCCGATGCGGACCAGAACGATCGTCGCAATCCGCCAGATAGCGAACCTTCGTTTCGCTTTTGTTTTGGAGCGCTCCATGCGGTCGGATGCTCATGGGCTGACGAAACCTCCCGGATTAAAGCGGGCGTGGGAGGCGCAGGGCGTGCTTGAAGGAGGGCATGTTCTCTTCCGCGATCTTCGGTGTTCTCACCAATCCGTCGCTTGAGCGCATGCGCACTTACATTCCCTATCCGATCTATGCGGGGTTGGTCGCGGCGTTCTTCGCGGTTCCGTGCGTGGTGCTGCAACTTGTGCCCCATTTTCCGACGGGCGATCCCGGTGCGGCGTCTTCGCTCTCCGGGGTCCTGCTCTCCGTGCCAGTCATCTCGTTCCTGGCCATCGCTACGCTCTCTACGCTGCTCTCTTTCGGCGGATGGATTTCCGGCTATCGCCCATTTCGCAAGTGCTGGACACATCTCTCCGACGAGGAACTCTCGGCAGCCGCACTGCGGCTGCGCGCGACAGCAGAGGCCGCGGGCTACCGCATCGCATGGAGCGGTGCTGGAGGGGATTTCGTCGGCGTCAGTGGAATGGCGCTGGAGGGGAATGCGGCGCTGCACTCGGGCAGTCACTTTCCGGTGCGCGTGTGCTTGCGCACCAGGCGCCGGGCGAGTCGCGGCGAGGCGGATTTGCGGCTCGAAAATCGCACCGTGGTCCTGTGGGATACGGGGGAACGGGCACGCCTGGCCGAGCTTGGTGCGGCGCTGATCGCGGGCGCGAATTTGCCGGAGTGAGGCGGTATTTCGAGGAGCGAAAAATTAGAAATCGAACTGGTCGATGTTCTCCTTCGTAAAGACGAAGGGCTTCCCGAGCACGATGTCCGAGCCTTCGAGCTGAAGTTCGCCGAGCTTGCCGGCCTTGAAGGTCTTCGCGCCTGCCTTGAGTTCGCCTTTCGCCGCCGCGACCGCGGCTTGGATGGTGAGATAGCCGAGATCCTCCACCTTCCAGAGGATCACCGCCTGGGTCACGCCGTCCTTCACGTATTGGCGATTCTCGCTGGGAAGTCCGAGGCCGAGCACTTTCACCGTGCCCGTCTTGCCCGCCTGCTTTACCGCCTCCGCCGCGCCCGGCACGGCCGGCGAGCAGATGGCCATGATGCACTTCAGCCCCGGATACGCGCTCATGAGATTCGCCGCCTCCTGCTGCGCCTTGTCTTTCTGGTCGTCGCACGGCTTCGTATCCACGAGCTTCATCTTCGGATACTTCGCCGCGAGCCGCGCCTCGATGAACTTCCGCCACTCACCCATATTCGCCGCCGTGAGCGTGGCGGTGATGATGGCAAAGTCACCCTCCTCGCCGCAGAGCTGCGCCGCGGTATCCATGAGCGTCTCGCCGATGCCCTGCGCCGTGGCCTGGTTCACGAAAAAGTTCCGCGCATCGGGCTGCGCATCGCTGTCATAGGTCACCACCTTGATCCCCTTCGCCTGCGCCTTCTTCAGCGCCGAGCTGAGCCCGTCGCGATTTTCCGCCGCCGCCGCGATCGCATCCACGCCGAGCGTGATCCAATTCTCCACGATCTCATTCTGCTTCGCCGCATCGGTGTTCGTCGGCCCATCGAAGAGCATCTCCACGCCGAGTTCCGCCGCCGCCGCCCGCGCGCCTTTTTCCACGGTCACAAAATACTGGTTCCCCTTGCTCTTCGGCAGCAACGCGACAGTGAGCTTCTCGGCCGACCCGGATGGGCCGCCCGCCTCCTTCGCTTTGTCGCAACCAGCGAACAGGGCGAGACCGAGGGTGATGGCGAGGAGGGAAGGAGTGTTCATAGTGGGGCGGAGAAAATGCCCGCTCAAGGCCGGCGAGGGCAAGTGCGCAACTGCAACACCTTCCCACCGCAGGTTTGTCGAGTTCATTGATTTGCGGTATCTCGCTTCGCTCCCGCGCGCTCATGCCTGAATATCCCATCGAACAACTCACCGCGGACATCGCTCGATCGATGTCTCCGGAGGCGTTCGATCACGCCGCTCAGGGGGTGCTCACCTTCTTCGCTGCGCTGAACGAACGTGTGATCGCCGAGCGCGGCATCCATCTCGCCTGCCGCGAGGGCTGCGGCATCTGCTGTTCGCTGCGGGTCGATGTGTTCGCGCACGAAGTCTTCCTCCTCGCGCGCCACATCCGCGCGCAGTTCGCGGCGGAGGAAGTCAACGCTCTGCTCGTGCGTCTGGACGCGCACGCCGACCAGGTGCTGCGCATGACTCCCGCCGCACACGCCACCACGAATGTGCGCTGCCCGATGCTGGAGCATGGTCGCTGCACGGTCTATGCGGCTCGTCCGCACTCCTGCCGCCGGCATCATTCCCGGGACCTCGCGACGTGTCAGTACACCTACGACCATCCCACCGATCTTGAGTCGCCCGCCGCGCACGATCGCGAACTCTACCGCACGCTCACCGAGGCGATGCAGCAGAACGTCGATGCGTATGCCGCGATCGGCTTCGACACCACGATCTACGAACTCGGCACCGCACTTCGCGACGCGCTGGACGACCCCACGAGTTGGGATCGCTGGCGCAATCATGAGCAGGCGTTTCTCGAGGCTTCCGTGACGCCGTCGGCCTGAGGGTTTTCGCCTCGGACTGAAGACTCTGCTTCGCCGCATCGATATTCGTCGGCCCAGCGAAGAGCATCTCCACGCGGAGCTTCGTCATCGCCGCCCGCGCTCCCTTCTGGCAAGTCACAAAGTATTGGTTGCCCTTGGTCTTGGGCAGCAGCGCGACCGTGAGCTTTTCGCCCGGAGCACCGGCGCTGCCGGCCTCCTTGGATTGATCGCAACCAGCGAGCAGGACGAGACCGAAGGAGAGGAGGAGTGCGGAGGGATTTTTAATGGGTGAGGTGGTGAAAGTGCTGGCAGCAGGCCGGGCCGGGCACCGAGAGAATCAATACCTGTTCAAGGACCGGATATTGACACCGTCACCTGCCCTTGCCCGGCGTTGTCCTCGCCGGCAGTATCGTTCGCAAACACCGTCAGGACACCCGCGGACGAAACCGTGAAGGACAGCGTATTGTCTTTCGGCCAAGACTCCTCGCTGCCCACCGCGGCAATCAAGGCCATCCACGGCTTGCCGCTCATGTTTGTCCCTTCATACCCGCGCCAATCGCAAAAGGCCCCTTTCCGCGACCCCCCACCGCTCCACCACACCTTCTTCGGCATGATGGTCACCCGCTGTCCCGCCACCACTGCGCCGATGGTTGCCGGTTTCGCCCGTCCATCCATCGCAGAGATCTTCACCTCCGATTGCGCAGGCGCCGCCTTCACTTGAGCCGTCGGCGCCGGTGAAACGATGCGTGCGGCAAAGCCCGCTTCACCGCGGGTCACCTGCACCGAAGCGCCGGGCGGCAGTTCTTTGAGCGTCGCGCGTTTGCCATTGAGCAAAATCTCCGTGGTGAATTTCGTCCGGAACGTGTGAAAATCTCCTTTGGCACCGGTCAGCGTCACGGTATTCGCCTGCGGGCTTGCCTCCTTCACCTGTCCAGTTACCGATTGACAGAAGGCCGCATTGGTCGTCGCGAGCAAGAGGATGATGAGAAGACAACTGGGGAGTTTCATGTGAGTTGGTGAGGGATCGTTGTCACACGCGTTTGGTGGGCGCAACTATGTTGCGGTGGCGGGGCTGCATAGCGCCAGGGGTCGCACTTCGTTGGCGGCTGCGGAGGGCAGGAGACGATGGGCAACGCAGTTGCCGGGACAAAGGCATTCCCAAGCTCCGCAGGTTGGGAAAGAGAGTGGTCGTGCGAACTCAGCGCGCTTTCGCCCGCCGGGCGGAAATGGATTTCACCAAAGCCCCGGCGGCTAGTGCGAGCAGGAGCAGGGCGCCGGTGAGGAGGCCGGAGAGCTCGCGGGAGATGGCGGTGATGGCGACGATGCGGGAGAGGCCATTGGCCAGGACGGCGACGGCGGCGACGCCGAGCAGGGTGCCATGAACGGTGCCGATGCCGCCGAAGATGCTGGTGCCACCGAGGACTACGGCGGTGATCGCGGCGAGTTCGTAGCCGAGGCCGGCATTGGCGCGGGCTTCGGTGACGCGGGAGACGAAGATGACGGCGGCAAGTCCGGCGACGGCTCCGGCGAGCAGGTAGGCGAGGCTGAGTCGGCGCTCGACGGGCAGGCCGGCGTAGCGCGCGCCTTCCGGGGCGAAGCCTATGGCACGGAAGCTCCGCCCGAACGTGGTGTGATGAACGAGGAGGTAGATGCCGACGGCGACGACGATGAAGATCCAGGCCTGCACGGGGACGCCGAGGAAGAAGCCATTGCCGAGCGCGAGGAAGCTCTCGGGAAAACCGGTGAAGGAGCGCGTGCCGCCGGTGAGCGCTTCGGCGAGTCCGCGGAAGAGGGAGAAAGTGCCGAGGGTGACGATGAGCGGCGGCAGCCCAAGGCGCGCGATGAGGGTCGCATTGATGCCGCCGCCGAGTGCGCCGACCGCGATGGCGCCGAGTCCGGCGACCCACGGCGAGAGGCCGGCATCATGCCAGAGCATTCCAAAAACGACCGCGCACAGCCCGAGCAGCGAGCCGACTGAGAGATCGATGCCGCCGGTGAGGATGACGGGAGTCATGACCAGCGCGAGGAGGCCGATCTCGACGGATTGGCGGACGATATTCGCGACGTTGTCCGCGGTGAGGAAGCGGCGGCCGAGGGTGTTGAAGAGGGCGATCTCCGCGATGAGGACGAGGAGGAGGATCATCTCGTGGCGCGAGGTTTTCATGGGTGCTCTTTGGACTGCGGCGACTCGTCGCCGCTTTGCGGGGGCGCGGGCTTGCCCGCCGTGGTGGGCAGGTGTGGGCAACTCCGCCCGCCGTTGCGGACAAATCCGCACTGCCCCAAAGCGGCGACAAGTTGCCGCAGTCCAAAGGCGCTCATGCCGGCCTCCTTTGCCGCATTCCATCCGCCATCACGGCGAGGAGGATGACGAGGCCTTGGATGGCCTTCTCCCAATAGGCCTGGACGTGCAGATGGGTGAGGGCGGGGTTGATATTGGTGAGCAGCAGCAGGCCAGGGAAGACGCCCCACAGGGTGCCGCGACCGCCGCTCACTGCGACGCCGCCGACGACGCACGCGGCGATCACTTTCAACTCGAGGCCGTCGCCGCTGGTCGGCTGCACTTGTGGGGATTGCACCACGTTCATCACCGCAGCCAGACCGGTGAGCGCGCCCATGAGCAGGAAGACGCCGAAGGTCGTGCGGCGCGGGTCGATGCCCGCGAGGCGCGCGGCTTCGGCATCGGAACCAACAGCATAGACGTGGCGGCCCGCGGCGAGATGGCGCATGGCCCACGCTGCGCCAGCGACGAGCGCGACGGCGAAGACGATGAGCAACGTCTGTCCGGCGGTTTGGCTGAGGCCGAACCATTGCATCCCGGCGGGGAGATTCAGCAACCTGCCCTGCTGCCAGAGGCGCAGGCCTTCCTGCCAGGTGACCATTGTGGCGAGCGTGACCACGATGCTCGGCAGGCCGAGCCAGGCGACGAGCAGGCCATTGAGCGCGCCCATCGCGGCTCCAGCGGCGATGGCGGCGACCACCACGACAGCGAGCGGCACTCCGGCCGCGGCGAGCAGACCGGCGGTGACGGCGCACATGCCAAACTGCGAGCCGATCGAGATGTCGATCTGCCGCGAGATGATCACGAGCGTCATGCCGATCGCGGCGATGAGCGCGGGGGTCTGTGCGGCGAGTCGCGAGAGGAGCGGTTGCGGGGTAAAGAAGTGCGGCGCGGAAATCGCGAGCGCGAGCAGGAGCAGCGCGAGCGCCGCGACGACGGTGAGTTCGCGGGAGTAGCGCTTCATGCCGCCTCCTTCACCTGCCCGAGCGCGGCGGCCATCACGGTATGGGCGTCGGCGTGGCCGGGCAGGATGGCAGTGATCGTCCCGCCGCGCATCACGGCGATGCGATCGCTCATGCCGAGCACTTCCGGCAGATCGCTCGAGATCAGCAGCACGGCGACGCCGTCCTTCGCGAGCTGGCGGATGATTTTGTGAATCTCGCTCTTCGCGCCGACATCCACGCCCTGCGTCGGTTCGTCGAGGATGAGCACTTTCGGTTTGGTCGCGAGCCAGCGGGCGAGGGCAACCTTCTGCTGATTTCCGCCGCTCAGCGAACCGCCCGGCGCTTCGGGTCCAGCGGTCTTGATGCCGAGCGAACGGATGTAGCCGGTGGCGAGTTCCTGCTCTGCGCGAGGGCGGAGCCAGGTGCCGGGGAAGAGCGTGCGATGCACGGCCATGGTCATGTTCGTGGCGATGGGCAGATCGAGGATCACGCCGTGGCGGCGGCGATCTTCCGGCACGTAGGCGATGCCGCGGGAGATGGCGTCCTGCGGGGAGGAAATACGGATGCTCGCGCCGCGGAGCTTGATTGCACCGGCATCGGCGGGCGTGAGGCCGAAGAGGATGCGGGCGAGTTCCGTGCGCCCGGCGCCGACGAGTCCGGCGAGCCCGACGATCTCTCCCGCGCGCACTTCGAGGTCGATGCTGCGCACGCCGCTCTCTGCGCAACTGAGATCGCGGAGCGCCAGCACGACTTCGCCGGGCGTAGATTCGGCGGGCGGGTAAAGGTGCGAGACTTCGCGTCCGACCATCATCTGGATGAGCGCGGCTTCGGTGAGTGTGGCGCGGACGCCCCCGTCCGTGTCTTCCTGATCCATCGAACGAGGCGTTCGATCGACGATCGCGGACGAGGCGTCCGCGCCACGCACTGCCTGCGTGCCGACGCTCGAGCCGTCGCGCAGGACGGTGACGCGATCGGCGAGCGCGAAGATTTCCTCGAGCCGATGCGAGATGTAGATCACGCCGACGCCGCGCGCGCGCAGATCGCGGACGACAGCAAAAAGGAGGTGCTGCTCCTTCTGCGTGAGCGAGGCGGTGGGCTCGTCCATGATCACGATGCGCGCGCCGGAGCCGAGGGCGCAGGCGATTTCCACGAGCTGCTGTTCGGGCATGGAGAGGGTGCCGACTTCACACGCGGGATCGATTTCTGCGCCGATGCGGGAGAGCAAATCGAGGGCCTGCTTCCGCCGCCCGGGCCATTGCACGCGCTGGAAGGTCGCGCCCTTCTCGAGGCGCAGCGCGATGTTTTCCTCCACGCTGAGATCACGAAAGAGCGCGGGCTGCTGGTAGATGCAGGCGATGCCGAGCGCGCGTGCGCTGGCGGGAGTGAGCTGGGCGACGCGCTGGCCGCCGACCTCCAGCTCGCCGCCATCGGGCTGATGCGCGCCGGTGATGACTTTGATCAGCGTCGATTTTCCGGCGCCGTTTTCCCCGAGCAGCGCGTGGACTTCGCCGGCCTGGAGAGAAAACGACACGCCCTTGAGCGCGCGCACGGCGCCGAAGGATTTGGTGATTTGGGTGAGCTGGAGCAGCGGAGCGTCCATCGGGGGCGCTCGTTCTAGCGGGATCGGAAGTCCGGCGGCGAGAGGCTAATTTGCCTGCGCCGTTTTCTTTGCGGGCGCCTTTGGCTTTAGCTCGTCGGCGGTCCAGGAACGGGTGCGATCCTTGTACTGTGCACGCACTTTCGCCACATCTTCGGGCTTCACGGGCGAGGCGTTGTGCTCCCATTCGCGGCGCGTGTAAGTGAGCACGCCGGCGATATCTTCGTCGCTGAGCTGCGGCAGCGGCGGCATCTCCAGGCGCCACATGGTGCCATTCACGGAGATCGGTCCGCCGACCCCGTGCAGGATGATCCGCGCGGCGACATCCGGCTTGCCGAGCACCCACTCGGAATCGAGCAGTGGCGGTGCGAGCCCGTCGAGCCCGATGCCGCCGGGTTGATGGCAGGCGATGCACAGGCTGTTGTACACGGTCTTGCCTTTTTCAAAGAGCGCTTGCTGCTCGTCGGTCAGTGGCACGACGACGGGTGGCGGAGGCACGCCGGGCTTGCCCGGCCAGGCGAGGCGCGCATCGAGCGCAGTGACATATTTTTTCGCGCTCGCATGGCCCGTGGCCTGGAGCGTGGCGAGCGCGGCCGGTGCGGCGTCGAGGTAGAAAAGTTTTGCGGCTGGCCCGCCTTTCTTTGGTGCGGGGCCGGCCATGGCACCGAGCAGCGCGAGCTGACGCGGGCTGCCGGCGGGTTCGGCGGCGACGACTTCGATGAGGCGGGCGACCCGCGAGGCGCGGCGATCTTTCACGACACACCCTGCGAGCAGCGGCAGCACGCGGGAATCATCGATGGCTTTGCTCTTCGCGGCGGGATGCTTGAGCAGCGTCTCGATGAATTCGAGTTCGCGGCCGCGCAGGCCGGTGGCGACGGCTTCGCCGAGGAAGTCGCTGCCCCCGGCGGCGAGCACTCCGATGAGCGCTTGCTCGATCTCCGGTCCGGGCTGTGCGCTGAGGCTGAAAGCGAGCTGCAGCCGCACTTCCGGGCTCGGGTCTTTCGCGAGCTTCACGAGTTCCGGCGCGAGGGTGCGATCGGCCATGCGCACGGCGGCGGCGCGGACTTTGGCGTCCTTGTCTTTCAGCCGCGCGACGACCACGTCGGGGGAAAGCGGCAGCGCGCCCATGCCTTCGAGAGTCCAGAGGGCGTGGAGCCGGCCCTTCGCGCTCGGGCTCTCCGCGGCGAGTTGCTTCACCGCGTCCGCGACGGTGGCGTCGTTGCGTTCGACGAGCACGCGCTGGGCGGTGTCGCGCACCGCACCATTGGCATGCGCGAGCAAGGGCACGATGGCGGCGGTTTCCTTCGGGAGTTTCACCGTCGCCGCCTTTGCGCCTTCCGGCACGATGCGGATGATGCGGCCGAGAGCGATCGGCCTCTCGAGTTTCCGATCCTTGATATTCTCGATGAGGTAGTGGGTGAGAAAGAAGCGGTGCTGGATAATGCCGCGCGCCATATCCACGATGTAGAGTGCGCCGTCGGGACCCGTGGCGGAATTCACCGGACGGAAGCGCTCATCAGTGGAGGTGAGAAATTCCCGGCCTTCGTAGGCGTTCTTGCCCGTCACCGTGCCGGCCTTGTCGGAGAGGACGAGTCGCTTCACGAGATTGCCCGCGGGCTCGGGGATGAAGGCATTTCCCCGAAACTCCGCCGGGAAAAGATCGCCGCGATAGATCGTGGCGCCGCAGGTCGCGGTGACGGTCGCGAGCGAGCCGTCGGCTCGAAGCTGACTGGCGGTCGTGCCGTCGGGGAGCTTCCTGTTCTCCTCGTAGCCGCGATTGACGCCGGGCGTCGGGCCGGCAGGCCAGCAGTCCTGTTCCTTGATCACGCGGAAGTTGAGCGCGGACTTCGTCGCGACGTTGGGATTCCGTGAGTAGTAAGGGCTGGAGACGAGATCGGAGCGGAGGAGGTCGCTGTTGTAGTTGAAGTAGAGGCGGCCGAAATCGTCCTGCGTGAGCCCCCATTGACCGCGTGCGCCGGGCGCGGGCTCGGTGATGAACTTCCCGCCCTGATAGCGAAAGCGCTGGTTGCCACCGGCGGTCCAGATCCAGTTGTCGAGCGCCCAGAGCGGCGTGTTCACCATGTGCTCGGGCTGGCCTCCGGCCTGCCCGTATTCGGTGCTCACGGGTGTTTGCTCGTCAGCCACTCCGTCGCCATTCGTGTCGCGGTAGTAGGTGAGTTTGGGCGGCACGCCGACGAGCGCACCGTCGCCGAGAGCCATCACGCCACGAGGCATCACGAGCTTGTCCACAAAGACCGTGGACCTATCCATCTTCCCGTCGCCGTCGGTATCCTCGAGCCGCGAGATGCGACCGATGGGCTGATCCTCACCTGCCGCATCGATGTCATGCATGTAGCCGCGCATCTCGCAGACGTAGAGCCGGCCCTGGTCGTCGAAGCTAATCGCCACCGGGGTCTCGATCATCGGTTCGCTGGCCACGATCTCGGCGCGGAACCCCTTCGGCAGCTTGAACGTCGCGAGCAACTGCTCCGGCGTGAGTACCGGCGGCGGTGGGAGTTTGAATTTCAGCACGACCTCCTCGGGCCCGCGGTTTTTGGTGCGGTCGGATTTCGGTGCTTTTTCGGCTGCCGGCGCCGTGGCAAGTAGTTGCGTCAAGAACGTGACGGCGACGAGCAGGCGGAGCAGGTGGGAGTGCGGCATGGCGGGGAAATGGTTCGGGAGCTTACGTCTGAGCGGCTTCGGTGGACAGGTGGCGTCGGCAGGCGCCGGGACCCGGCGTCAACGCGCTGGCGGTGCTTTTGTTAGGCCACGGTATTCACCAGCGTGCCGAGGCCGGCGATGGAGATATGCATCTCGTCGGCGCTCTGGAGCGTGAAGTCATTCGGCGGGACCGTGCCGGTGCCGGTGAGCAGATAGCATCCGCCGGGGAAGGAGTTGTCGCGCATCAGCCACTCGGCGAGTTCGGGCAGGGTGCGTTTCATCTGCGCGAGCGAAGTGGTGCCGTGGAAGCCGGTCTCCTCGCCGCGGATGATCTTGAGCGTGATGGCCGTCTCGCGGGGCAGGGGATCGCGCACCACGAGGCCCGGGCCGAGCGCACAGCACTGGCTCCACACTTTCGCCTGCGGGAGATAGAGCGGGTTCTCGCCCTCGATGTCGCGCGAGCTGAGATCATTGCCGATGGTGTAGCCGAAGATCGCGCCCTGGCTGTTGATCGCGAGCGCGAGCTCGGGCTCGGGCACATTCCACTTCGCATCGCTGCGCAGCTTCATGCTCGCGCCGGGTGCGACCACGCGATGCGGCGTCGCCTTGAAGAAAATCTCCGGCCGATCCGCTTCATACACGCGGTCGTAAAAGGTGCCGCCGCCGGCGTCCTTCGATTCATCCATCCGCGCATCGCGGGAGCGCAGATAGGTCACGCCTGCCGCCCACACCTCCTGGCTCTGGATCGGCGCGCACAATTGCGCCGGGCGCACGTCGGGCATCGCGTGGGAGAGCTGCGCCGCCAGCCACGCCGCGGGATCGGTTTCGGTGAAAAGGCGATCGAGATTCGGCTCGGGCAGACGGAAGAATTCCGCGTCGCGCATTGCGACGAGGCCTTCGGGAGCGCGATAGACGGTGATGGGAGAAGAGGACATACCGGCGGGAGTGATCGGCCAAAACGCCGCCGAAGAAAAGGGCGCAGTCGCAGGGAATTCGGCCTTTTCCGTACTGGCGGGAACCTGATTGATTCGTGACGTGTCGCTCTATCGCCGGATCCTCCGCCCTCTGTTCTTCCAGTTTGATGCGGAGACCATTCACCACGTGGCGATCGGTGCACTCGAGCGTTTCGGGCCGCTCATGGCGTGGTTTGCGCACGCTCGTGACCCGCGGCTCGAGCGCGAAGTGTTTGGCCTGCGCTTTCCAAATCCCGTCGGGCTTGCGGCCGGTCTCGACAAGAATGCGGTCGCTCTCCCGGCCTGGGACGCGCTGGGTTTTGGCTTTGTCGAAGTCGGGACCATCACCGCGCGTCAGCAGCCGGGAAATCCGCAACCGCGCATTTTCCGCGTGCCGGAGTCTCGCGCGCTGGTGAACCGGCTCGGCTTCAACAACGAAGGCTGCGATCGCGTCGCCGACCGCCTGCGGCGGCTCCGCATGAAAGGTCTGTGGCCGGGGATACCGGTGGGAATCAATCTCGGCAAGTCCAAGGTCACCCCGCTCGAAGAAGCGGCGAATGACTATCTGCTTTCCTTCGAGCGCCTCGAGCACTTCGGCGATTACTTCGTCCTCAATGTCAGTTCCCCGAACACGCCCGGCCTCCGCACCTTGCAGGATCGCACGCAACTCGAAGTCATCTTCCGCGCGATCCAAAGCCGCAATGTGGACAAGAAACCCGTGCTCGTGAAAATCGCGCCGGATCTGGAGTGGGGGCCGATCGAGGAAATCCTCACGCTCGCGCAGGAGGAGGGACTCGCCGGCATCGTCGCCACGAATACGACCATCGATCACTCCTCGATCCCCGAGCAGCGCCGGACGCAAGGCGGCCTCAGCGGCGCCCCGTTGCGCGCGCGTTCCACCGAGGTCGTGCGCTTCATCACCAGTCGGAGCAAGCTCCCCGTGATCGCCGTCGGCGGCATCCTGAGCGCGGACGATGCGCTGGAGAAATTCGACGCCGGCGCCGCCCTCATCCAGCTCTACACTGGCTTCATCTATGAAGGACCGGCGTTAGTCCGAAGCATCTGCAATGCGCTAACGAACGTTGCCTCTCATGAGTAATGTGTCGAGAACCGCGCCCGATCTTACCCATGCACGCCACCACCACTCTTTCCGCTGAAGCCCTCCCCGACCGCGTCCTCGCCGGTGAACGCGTTACGGCGGACGAAGCTCTCACGCTCTACCGCATGCCGCTGCTGGAACTCGGCATCCTCGCCGATCGCCGCCGTCAGCTCGCGAAGGCTCGCGCTTATGATGGCCGCGGCAATGACATCGTCACCTACATCATCGATCGGAACATCAACTACACGAACGTCTGCAACGTCTACTGCAAGTTCTGCGCATTCTACCGCACCGAAAAGGACACCGACCACTACGTCCTCACGCTTGAGCAGATCGACCAAAAGCTCGACGAACTCTCCGCGAATGACGGCATCCAGATTCTGATGCAAGGCGGTCACCACCCGAAGCTCGACCTCGATTGGTATCTCACGCTGCTCAACCATATCCGCGAAAAATATCCGCACATCAATGTCCACGGCTTCTCCCCGCCGGAGTTCAATCACTTTGCCTCAGTCTTCAAAATGCCCGTGCGCGAAGTGCTCACGCGCTTCGTCGAAGCCGGCCTCGGCTCGATCCCGGGCGGCGGCGGTGAGATCCTTGTCGATCGCGTGCGGGACCGCATCGCGCCGCTCAAGTGCAACTCGGACGACTGGCTGAACGTCATGCGCATCGCCCACGAACTCGGCCTGCGCTCCAGCGCCACGATGATGTTTGGCCACGTCGAGACCGTCGAAGAGCGCATCGAGCATCTCGGCCGTTTGCGCGATCTGCAGGATGACACCGGCGGCTTTTCCGCTTTCATCTGCTGGACTTTCCAGGACCTGAAAGATCAGCACACCAGCGCCGGGCACACCAAGCTTCGCGCCGAGCCCGTGGGCTCCAGCGAGTATCTCCGCACGCAGGCGCTCAGCCGCATTTTTCTCGATAACTTTGAAAATGTGCAAAGCTCATGGGTCACCCAAGGCCCCAAGATCGGCCAGCTTGCGCTCAAGTATGGAGCGAATGATTTCGGCTCCGTGATGATGGAGGAAAACGTCGTCTCCAGCGCAGGCACCACCTTCCGCCTGCAAAAAGAAGAGATCGAACGGCTGATCAAAGACGCCGGCTATGAACCCCGCCGGAGGAATAACTGGTATCAGTTGTTGGACTGAACGCGCGCCCAGCGTGTCATCTACCCTCACAGCCCCAGCCGCATCTGCACCGTCTCCGGCGGCACGAGCGTGGACGCGCCGATCCCGATGAGTCGTAGCGGACTCTTCACCAGCCGATCCCGCGCGAGCAGATAACAAGCGAGCCGGTAAATCTCCGCCGCGCTCGTGATCGGATCCTCCACACGGAGCTGCCGCGTCAGCGTCGTAAAATCGCTGTAGCGCACCTTCACCTGAATCGTCAGCGCACCCACCGCGTTCTTTACCAGCGCCTGCGCCACATCCGCCGAGAGCTCCTTCAGCGCCGCCCGCAGCGTGGGGCGATCGTCTGTATCCTCGGCAAAGGTATGCTCCGCGCTGATGCTCTTCCGCTCCTCGCTCAGATCCACCGGCCGTGTGTCATCGCCGAAAGCACGCTCGCGCAGACTCTCCGCGAAAGAACCCACGATCTCATGCAAATCGATCTTCGTATCCTGCAGATCGCCGATCGTCGCCAGACCCTTAGCCTCTAGGGCCGCCGCCGTCACCGGGCCCACGCCGTGGATCGAGCGGATCGAGAGTGGCCGGAGAAATTGCACCTTGTCGCGCTCGGCGATCAGGGTCAGGCCATCGGGCTTCTGAAAATCGCTGCCCAGCTTCGCCAGAAACTTGTTTGCGCTGATGCCGACGCTCGCCGTGAGGCGCCGTTCGCTGGCGATTCGCCGCTTGATCTCCTGCGCCAGCGGCCGCGCCGCGTGGAGCGCCTCATCCACCGTCGCTACATTCTCGAACGATGCGCTGAGATCCAGATAAGCCTCATCCACCGAGACCTTCTCCACCGCCTCGGAGAAGGCGCGCAGGATGCCCATGATGTGCGCCGACTCCGCCCGATACACCTCCATCCGCGGCCGCACAAAAATCCCGTGTGGACACAGCTTTCCCGCCGTGCGCGAAGGCATGGCCGAGCGCACCTTGAATTTCCGTGCCTCATAGCTCGCCGCACACACCACCCCGCGCCGATCCGGCGGCGACCCGACGATCACCGGCTTGCCCCGATACTCCGGATGATCCCGCTGCTCGATGGAGGCAAAAAATGCATCCATATCGACGTGGACAATGACTCGGGGCATTCGTGAAAAAGAAAGTCGCGCAATCTGCCCGCGAACCCCCAATCGGTCACGCCCGCCTTTTTTCGCTCTCGCAAAACTCCGTGATCGCCCGCACCCGCCGCCTGGAACTTTCGCGAGATCCGACGTGCACTCGCGGCGTCAGAGTCGGGGATTGAGTCGGCGCCGAACCCGTGCAACATGCCTCCTCTTCCCACCATGCAAAATCCATCCTCCCTTCCTCCCTCCGGTCCCGTCACCCGTCGCACCTTTCTCAAGACGGGCGCCATCCTCACCGCGGGCATCGCCACGCTCTCCGCTGGAGCGCGGGCGCAGACGAATAAGAACAGCAAGCTGCGCATCTTTCAGATCGGCGTCGGCGGGATCGGCGCGATGCAGCGCAAGGGGCTGAAGGATCATCCGATGGTCGAATGGGCGGGCTTCTGCGACGTGGATCGCAAGCAGCTCGACATGATCGCGAAGGAGAATCCGAGCGCGTGGCTGCTCCAGGACTACCGAGAAGCCTTCGCGAATCGCGCGGATCAGTTCGACGCTGTGATCGTCGATGTGCCCGATTTTCACCACACGCCGATGATGCTCACGGCACTGAAGCACCAGAAACACATCTACGGGCAGAAGCCGCTGGTCCATCAGCTCGACGAACTGCGGATGGTGCGCGAGGCGCTCGCGGCGCGGCCGAAGCTGGTGACGCAGATGGGCAATCAGCGTGCGTGCAAGGAGGGCCGGATGCAGGCGGTGGAGATCCTGCGCACGAATCAGCTCGGCAAGCCGGTCGAGGCTTACGTTTGGACTGGGTCGGTCGCGCGCGGCGTGCATTTTGCCGATCCGTGGAGCGAATACACCGCGGCCGTGCCGGTGCCGGAGACGCTGAACTGGGATCTGTGGCACGGCCCGCTCACGAGTCAGCTGCCCTACAGCGAAGACCTCGCCCCGAAACGCTGGCGCGCGTTCTGGGAGACGGGCGGCGGACAGCTCGCCGACTGGGGCTGCCATCTGCTCGACCTGCTCTACTTCGCCTACGATCTACCTTCACCCGAAGCCGTGCAGACGCACACCCCGAAGGCTGCGGGCACCGGACACTCCGCTCACAACCAGAGCACGATCACCTTTCCCGGCGGCGGAAAGTTCGCGCGGGAAAAATTCGTCCTGCACTACAATGACGACGCGCTGCTGCCGTCATTCGCCGCGCTGGGGCTGCCAGACACGAAGGCGGCGGCGAATCACACCATGGTCGTCTGCGAAGGCGGCACGCTCCTGCTCCAGGCGGAGGGCAAGATTACCATCTTCCGCAATGGGAAGGTCGTGGAGAACGATCCGATGCCAAAGGTCGAGCCGCGCGATCACTGGAAGGACTGGGCGGACAACTGCCTCGGCGCGAGCAAGCCGCTCTGGACGCCCTTCACCATCGGCTGGCGCATCACCGAGCCGGCGCTGCTCGCGGTGAAGGCGACGCGCTTCCCTGGCGAGGAGTTGCGCTGGAATGGCGCGAACTCCCGCTTCACCAATCACGACAAGGCGAATGCGGAGATCGTCTCGCGCAAGTATCGCGCGGGCTTCGAGCCGCCGACGGTCGCCTGACGCCGAAGTCCGCTCCTTCTTTCCGGACGGCCACCGAAGGCACGGTCGCGAACGGTCGCGTTCTGGTGCCTGCGTTCATCTTTTTCTCAAATTTCCGCGCCCACGCGGGTTTTCTACGTCCGCACCAGAGTTGATTTTCCCAATCCACCTCACCCCATCATGAAAAGCTTCATCCTCTCGCTCGCACTCGGGCTCACCGTCGGCATCGGCTTCGCGATCATCGCGCCCTCCGCCGCGGCCGCGGAGTGGCTCCATCTCCCCGCCAAAGCCGGCACTGCGAATGGCAAGAAGATCGTCCTCGTCTCGGGCGACGAGGAATACCGCAGCGAGGAGACCTGCCCGATGCTGGCGAAGATCCTCAGCCAGAAGCATGGGTTCGATTGCACGGTGCTCTTCGCGATCAATCCGGACGGCGGCTACATCGACTCGAACTTCCAGAAGAACATTCCCGGCACTGAGGCGCTGAAGACCGCGGACCTGCTCGTCATCGGCACGCGCTTTCGCCAGTTGCCGGACGATCAGCTCGCAAACTTCGCGGCCTTCCTGAATGCCGGGAAACCGGTGATCGGCTTTCGCACCGCGACGCATGCCTTCTCCGGCGCGGCGATGACCGGCGAGTTCAAATGGGCGGAGTTCGGCCTCAAGATTCTCGGTGAAAAGTGGGTGAACCATCACGGGGCGCACAAGAAAGAAGGCACCCGCGGCGTCGTGGAAGCGGCGAACAGCGCGCACGAGGTGCTGCGCGGAGTGGGCGAGATCTTCGCCACGACCGATGTCTACGGCATCGCCAATCTCGATCAGAAAGTTGCGACGATCCTCTTGCGTGGTGCAGTCACGGAGACGCTGGATCCCGCGTCGAAGGCAGTCGAAGGACCGAAGAACAATCCCCTCATGCCGCTCGCGTGGCTGCGCGAATACACCGCACCGAATGGCACGACCAAGGGGAAGGCCTTCTGCACCACGCTCGGAGCGTCGGTCGATTTTGCGGATGAAGATCTGCGCCGGTTGGTCGTGAATGCCGCGTATCATTTGACCGGCGCGAAAGTGCCCGAGAAAGCGGACGTGAGTTACGTTGATCCCTTTGAGCCGACCTTCTACAGCGGCATAAAAGGCGATTACTACAAGCAACTAAACCGCAAGCCTGACGACTATGCGCTGGGCAGGAGTCCGGCGACGGGTCTGCCTGCTCCGGAGCCAAAGAAAGATAAGAAGGAGGAGAAGAATGCGGCGAAGGTCGAGCCGAAGACCGGAGAAAAAGTCCGCAAGGACAATAGTGGTACCGGTGGGCCGCATGCGCCGAGTGCGGAGCCAGCGGCCGCCGCCAGCGCGCGTCCACAAGTCGTCGCGCCGCCCGCGAAAGGCGAGCGCATCGTGCTCATCGGCAATGGCCTCGCCGAGCGCGATGTCCATTACAGCCGCATCGAGACCGAGCTGCATCTGCGCTTTCCGGATCATGAGCTCTTTCTCCGCAACATGGGCCACGTTGGCGATACGCCGGGCTTCCGTCCGCATCCGTCACGCGTCTCGCAGTGGGCATTTCCGGGCGCCGAGAAATTCAATCCCGACAAGCTGGTGCACAATGGCAAGGGCTTCTTCCCCACGCCTGATCAGTGGCTCACGCATCTCCAGACCGACACCATCGTCGCCTTTTTCGGTTACAACGAATCCTTCGACGGCCCGGCCAAAGTCGCGAACTTCGAGGCGGAGCTCGATGCCTGGGTCGCACACACTCTGAGCAAGGCTTACAACGGCAAAGCCGCGCCGCGTCTCGTGCTCGTCTCGCCCATCGCCTTTGAAAATCAATCCGCCAGACGCGACCTCCCGAATGGCGAGAAGGAGAACGCCAATCTGAGCCTCTATGCTGCGGCGGTGGAGAATGTGGCGAAGAAGCGCGGTCTTACGTTCATCGATCTTTTCACGACCACGCGGAACCTTTACGCGAAGGCGCCGCAGCCACTCACGACCGGCGGCTTCGTGCCGAATGATGAAGGGTACAAGCAGGTCGCCGAGATCCTCGCCACCGGGATGTTTGGCTATCAGACGCGCGTGTCCAAGGCCGACCCGGAGATGCTCCACGCTGCGGTGAAGCAGAAGGACTGGTTCTGGAACAACGATTACAACCTGCTGAACGGCGTCCACACCCACGGCCAGCGTTACAATCCCTTCGGTCCGCAGAACTACCCCGACGAAGTCAAGAAGACCCGCGAGATGGCCGCGATCCGCGACAACCTCATCCACGATGTCGCCGACGGGACGAAGAAAGACCTCGTGGTTGATGACAGCAAGACGCACCCGCTCCCGCCGGTGCCGACGAATTACCAGCCGAGCGTGAAGAACGGCAGCGAGAAGTATCTCTACGGGGAGGACGCGGTAAAGTCGCTCATCGTGCCGCCGGGTTACAAGGTCGAGATGTTTGCCAGCGAGAAGGAGTTCCCAAATCTCGCGAACCCGATGCAGCTCTCCTTTGATAACAAAGGCCGCCTCTGGGTCGCGGTGATGCCCACTTACCCGCACTATCGCCCCGGCGACGCGCTGCCCAATGACAAGATCCTCATCTACGAGGACACCAATGGCGACGGCAAGGCTGATAAGGAAACCGTCTTCGCCGACAAGCTGCACCTACCCATCGGCTTCGAGTTTGCGCCCGAGGGCGTCTACGTCTCGCAGGAGCCAAATCTCGTCCTGCTCCGCGATACCAATGGCGACGACAAGGCCGATAGCATGGAGATCGTCCTCGGCGGCTTCGACACCCACGACACCCACCACGCGATCAGCGCCTACGCCGCCGACCCGAGCGGCGCTTTCATGCTCTGCGAGGGCGTCTTCCTGCACTCGAATGTCGAGACGCCTTATGGCCCGGTGCGCTGCGTCGATGGCGGCTTCTTCCGCTACAGCCCTCAGCGCGGCCAACTCGAGCGCACCATCCAGATGAGCATCCCGAATCCGTGGGGCTTCGTTTTTGACCAGTGGGGCCAGGATTTCCTCCTCCACACGTCTGGCACCACGATGAACTGGGCGCTTCCTGTCTCGGTGAAGCCGACCTTTGGCAGCAAGACTCCTTCGACGCCCGATCTCGTTCCCGAGGGGCACAAGGTCCGTCCCACCAGCGGCCTCGAAATCGTCAGCAGCCGCCACTTCCCCGATGAAGTGCAGGGCGATCTCATCTACTGTAATGCCATCGGCTTCCTCGGCATCAAGCAGGTGAAGATCGAAGACAACGGCACCGGCTGGAAGACCGCCCATCGCCACGACCTGCTCAAGAGCAGTGACGGCAACTTCCGCCCCGTCGATCTCGAGTTCGCCCCCGATGGCTCCCTCTATGTCATCGACTGGCACAATGTCCTCATCGGCCACATGCAGCACAATGCGCGCGACCCCCTCCGCGATCACGTCCACGGCCGCATCTACCGCATCACTTATCCGAGCCGTCCGCTGCTGAAGCCTGTACAGGTCGCCGGCGCACCCATCGCGACGTTGCTGAATAACTTGAAGGAACCCGAACTGCGCACCCGCTACCGCACCCGTCGCGAACTCCGCGCGCATCCCGTCGGCGAGGTCCTCCCTGCGGTGAAAAGCTGGGTCGCCTCCCTCGATAAGAACGACGCGAACTACGAGCACAATGCGCTGGAAGCTCTGTGGACCACGTGGGGCATGAATCAGGTCGATGAAAGCCTGCTCCGACAGATGCTCGCTGCGAAAGATTTCCACGCCCGCGCCGCCGCCGTGCGCGTGTTGCGCTATAACTTCCACCGCATGGCCGACTCCGCCGCGCTGCTGGAGAAAGCCGCCGCCGACGAGAACGGTCGCGTGCGCCTCGAAGCCATCGTCGCCGCTTCCTGGCTGCCCGACATCGCGGCCGCGAAAAAGATCGTCGCCCTTGGCTCGAGCAAGCCCCTCGACGAGTGGAGCAAGAACGCCGCGAAGACCGCCGCCGATCGCCTCGCCGGCGTCGCCGAGAAGGAAGTCTCCGACCATGTCGAACTCGCCGCGCCAGCGCACCTCGCTGCCGAAGCCAAAGCCCAATACCTTGCCGGCCAGAAGATCTACTTCCGTGAAGGCCACTGCGTCACCTGCCATCAGCCCAATGGCAAAGGCCTCGACCCCGCCTTCCCTTCGCTGGAGAAGAGCCCATGGGTCGCGGGCGACGCCGACCGCCTCATCAAGCTCGCCATGTATGGCCTCATGGGCCCGCTCGAAATCAACGGCAAGAAGTACGACGGCCAGGTGCCGATGACACCTTTCGCCGGCATGTTGAACGACGATGAAATGGCGTCCGTCCTTACCTTCGTCCGAAACAGCTTCGGCAATCAGGCTGCGCCGATTACCGCTCCGCAAGTAAAGGCTATCCGCGACGCCAATCCTGGCCGCGTGCAATTCTTCACCACGGAGGAACTGCTCAAGCAGCACCCGATGCAGTAGACGCGAGAGGAGGGGACGAGTGCTGTCGCGTCGCAATGGCAGAAGGGATCTCGTCGGCTCGGCATTTGTCAGTGCAAAGCCGTGGCTCGTTTCGGCATGCACTCGACATCGGAGTGATTGTTCCGAAAGCGTGAGCGACGGGCGCGATGTGCCATTCCCGCATATCGGTTCCGTGGCAGGCGAATACGGAAGTGCCAGTCCGATTTGGCCCCGCAGCTTGAAGGGCCACTAGTTTCCGCCCCACTACCTCACCGCGTGCCTCGCGTCGAAAACTGGAGCGGGTGAGGGGAATCGAACCCCCGTATGCAGCTTGGGAAGCTGCCGTTCTACCATTGAACTACACCCGCGAAGAGAGCGGAAACTTACTGCCAGGACACAACGTCGTCAGAAGTGTCATTGCCGCTCTTAAAAACTTTGTTTCCGCCCGTGCCAAGCTTGTTGTCTTTGCCCATCGAAAAGGCGGCCACTCCTGTGCGGATACCGGTGTCCTCGGTGTCATCCTTCGCGCTATCCGTGAAATCTGAATACTGCTTCTTCAGGTTCACGATGTTGTTGTAGTTCTGGTCGAGGATGATGGTGTACTGCTTGCCCCACGGATCGAAGTAACTGCCTTTGACGCTCGCGCCTGCGCCTTCCTTGTCCACGAATCCACCGCGCGGCTGCGCGACATTCGAGACGGAGCGGCCTTCGAAGAAAACAATCTTCTTGGGATTGCGGCCGTGAATGGGCTCGGCGTTGATGCCCTCGGGGATCGCGCGGAGGGTATTGAAAAGGAGGCTGTTCGGGGTGCCTGATTCGGCGCCAGCGGCTTCGTCGCCGCACATGGCATCTTCGATTGTTCCACCCGGATCCGCAGATTTACCGCCCTCGGCGATGGAGGGGTATTTGCCATACTCGACGTTGTAGGTGCGGACGGCGGTGACAATGTTGGAAACGTCGTTCTTCGCGCGGGCTTTATTGGCCTGCTCCTTCACCAAGCCGATCGCTGGAAACAACAACCCCATCAGGATCGCGATGATCGAAATGACGGTGAGAAGTTCGATGAGGGTAAAGGCACGGAGTTCGCGGCTAGGGGAGAAGTTCATGTGGCAATCCTTGGCCGGAAAGCTAATGGAGTGATTCGCGATGACAACTGAAAATCTGCTGGGAGCGCGTTCCGACGCCGCGAATCAGCGGCATTGCGCCTTCGCCGCCGGGGAGGTAGCAGCGGAGGATGGTGGAATGCTGCGTCTGTGGGGAGCGAGCGTGGCGGGGCCGATCCGCGCGGAGGTCCTGCTGACGCATGGGCTGGGCGAGCATTCAGGGCGTTACGCGCATGTCGCGGCGGCGTTTGCGGAACGCGGCATCCGGCTGCTGGCCTATGATTTGCGCGGTCACGGCCGATCTTCGGGACGGAGGGGCGATGTGCCGGACTACGCTCGATTGCTGGACGATCTCCGCGTCGTGCACGCTCAGGCCGCGCTGTCCGGCCGGCCGCTTTTCCTCTTTGGCCACAGCCTCGGCGGTCAGGTGACTTTGCGGTATCTGCAGCGTGATCAACCCTCGGTCGCGGGTGCGATCGTGGCGTCGCCGTGGCTGCGACTCGCGTTCGATCCGCCTTGGTGGAAGGTGGCGGCTGCGCGAGCGGCTTTGCGATTTGCTCCGGGTTTGAGATTCTCCACGGGGATGCGGCTGGAGCGTCTCTCGCGCGATCTGGCGCACTTGGAGGCAATGGCGGATCCGCAGTTGATGTCCCATCGCATCTCGGCGCGGATGTACTTTGCGGTGGCGGCGGCGGGCGAACTGGCGTTGAGCAGGGCGGGGGACATCCGGGCGCCGCTGCTGCTGCTGCACGGCGATGCCGATCCGATCACGCCGTGGCGAGCGACCGAGGAGTTGTGCAAGGCCGCCGGATCCCCGGAGAAGACGCTGAAGATTTATCCCGGCGTCCTGCACGAGGCGCACAATGACCTCGGGCGCGATGTGGTGCTCCGCGACATCGCGGATTGGATCGAGGGCCGGCTCCGGTAGCGATCAGTCGGCGAAGACGAACTCGTTCGCGACGAGCAGCACCTGGATGTATTTCTCCCAGGCCGTGAGCGGTGTGGCACGGCGCGGCGGCTGTCCTGAGAAGCCGATGTTCGCATCGAACTTTCCAATCTCGCCGTAAAGGACCGGCGTCCACGCGAAGCCATCCGAGGTGTCGCTGCCACGGGCTTCGACGATGAAGTCGATCGTGTCGCCAGCCTTGACGGAAACTTCGGGCACGCTGGTCTCTTTCTTCGCTCCCGCTTCGACAGTGACTTGCAGCAGTTCACCCGCGCCTTTCGCGATGATGCGGCCGAGAACCCCGTCGCCACCCTTGCCCTCGCGCACCAATTGCCCGGAGATCGCGAGCTTTCCGTCGCGGGGTGCGGTCCAACGACGAATCACGGCGTTGCTTGCGCCGGGATGTCCGCCGTGCGCATGGAGGCTTACGTAGCCGAGCTTCGGATCCGGAAGTTTGGGTCCGCCCTGCCACACGCGTCCCACGAATTGCGGCAGCGGCGTGAAGTCCAATTTGCCGGTGGTCGCGTCGTACTTCCCGTAGCCGTATTGCCACATGGGTGGAGTGGGCTTTGCGGGCGGCAATGCGAGCTGCGCCTGGAGGAAGCGCAGACCAGCGTCCACCTCCGCTGGCTCCGCGGCACGCGCGTAGATTTGTCGATAGAGCGCCTGCACGTCGGCAGCGGTAGCTGGCGATGCTGGCGCCATTTTCGAGCCGAGGGCGCGCGTCTGTTCGACGACGAACGGGCTGTTCAACATGAACAACGCCTGCTGTGGCACGGTGGTCTGGAAACGCTGCGGGCTCGTGGTGTCCGGACTGGCAAAGTCGAACGTGCGAAAGACGCCCGGAAGATTCTGGCGATCGATGAATCCATAAACCGTCCGACGCGAGGCCGTCGGTGAAGTAATATCGACCGGACGGCCTCCCATCGTGAGGTCGAGTTTTCCGCATGCGGCGAGGAGCGAATCGCGCGTCGCTTCGAAGTCGAGCCGCCGACGGTTCATGTGCCAGAGGAGACGGTTCTCTGGATCGGCGGCGCGTGCGTTGGCATCCATGGCCTCTGACGCCTGCCGGTAAGTCGCGCTCGACATCAGCAGCCGGTGAAACTTCTTCAGCGACGAACCGTCTTCGACGAATCGCGACGCCAGCCAGTCGAGCAATTCAGGATGCGTGGGACTTTCGCCTTTGACGCCGAAGTCGCCGGGCGTGCGCACCAGACCGGCGCCGAAGTGCAGGTTCCAGATCCGGTTCACGATGACGCGCGTGGTGAGCGGGTTCTTCGGACTGGCGATGGCCTGCGCGAGTTCGAGTCGTCCGCTTCCTTTCTTGAAAGGTTGCGGGTCGCCGTCGCTCAGGACGGTGAGAAAGCGCCGCGGGACTTGATCGCCCGCGCGGCCAGGGTTGCCACGCACGAAGACATGCGGTTCGACGGGCTTCGGCCGGTCGCGCATGACCATCGCGTGCGGCGGTGCGAGCGGGCTGGCATTGAGTTCGTCGATCTTCTTCTCGACCGTGCGCAGCGAGTTCCGGCCGGCGCGGTCGATGAGGCGATCGAGCCCGCGGTGCTGCACCGGCACGAGGCTTCCCGTGGTGATCGCCGTGCGCCAGGCAAAGAGCTGCGCGTGCTTCTGCCACTCCTCGTCCACCTTCCCAGTGCGCGCCGCAAACTCCTTCCGATATTCAGCGTCGGCTGCCGGGTCGGGCTTGACTGGAAGCGGCGGCAAATCCTCCGGCTCTTCGGAAGAGGCAAAGACACCGTAGAGCGCGTAGTAGTCCTTGGTCGGGATCGGGTCGAATTTGTGGTCGTGGCAGCGCGCACAGACCACCGTGAGGCCCATCGTTCCGCGCGTGAGCACGTCGATGCGGTCGTCGATGATGTCGTGCGGATTGTTGAGAAAGCGGCGGCCGAGCGTGAGAAATCCCATCGCGGCGAGTGACGAAGGATCGTTGGCTGGCGCGACCTGATCCGCTGCGATCTGGCGGATCAGAAACTGATCATAGGGCAGATCCTCATTGAGCGCGCGGATGACCCAATCGCGATACGTGTAGCTGAAAGCGTAGCGCCGTTCCTCGTTGCCAGCGAGGTAGCCCTTCGTGTCGGCGTAGCGTGCGACATCGAGCCAGTAGCGGCCCCATCGCTCGCCGTAGCGCGGTGAAGCGAGCAGCCGATCGAGCACGCGAGTCCAGGCCTCGGGCGAGGGGTCCTTTTCGAAAGCGTCAATTTCTTCCGCGGTCGGCGGCAGTCCGGTGAGATCAAAGGTCGCGCGTCGGATGAGCGTGCGCTTCGAGGCCTCCGGCGACATTTGCAGCCCCCTGGCCTCAAGCTGCGCGAGCACGAAAGAGTCGATCTCATTGCGCACCGTCGCCGTTTGTTTCGTGACGACTGGCACCGCGGATTTTTTCACCGGCTGAAAGGACCAGTGCGTCTTCGCGGCCTGCTCCTGCGCAGACACCGGAGCGCCGACGTGCTCCGGCCACGGGAGGCCCATCCGCACCCATTCGGTGAGTGCCGCGATCTGTGCATCGGGCAGCTTGTCCGCCTTCTCCGGCATCTTGCTGTCGCCTTCGTGCCGGATGGATTTGATGAACGAGCTCTCGTTCGGTTTGCCCGGCACTACTACCGCGCCAAGATCGCTCCCCTTCAGGATCGCGGCCCGCGAATCGACGCGCAGCTCGGCCTTTTGCTTGTCCGGTCCATGGCACTTGATGCAGCTCTCGACGAGCACCGGCCGCACGTTCTGCTCAAAGAATTCCGCCTCCTGCGGCGTGATCGCCCGCGCCGCGGAGATCGCGGCCAGAAGCGTGGCGGAGGATAGGAGCAGCGTGGAGCGCATCGTGACCCATGCTAACCGAAGCCGGAAATTCGCATTAGGTATTTTCCAGCGTCAGCGGCGATGGCTTCAAACAAAGGGATCGTCGAAGTGGTTAAACAGCCGCATCGACACGACGCAAACGGCCAATCACGTTTTGCCCCCAACCTCCCATCCAAACCATGCACTCTCCCGCCGACGCACTCTCCCGCCGAAAGTTTCTCGCCGCCTCCGCCGCCGCGGCTGGCACGTCACTCGTCGGCTTCCCAAGCGTCCTGCGCTCTGCTCCCGCCGGTGGCGAAGGAACGCTCAAAGTGGCGCTCGTCGGTTGCGGCGGACGCGGCACCGGCGCGGCAAAGCAGGCGCTGACCGCGGATTCCAATGTGGAACTCATCGCCTTCGCCGACGTGGTGCCGGAGCAGATCGAGAAGGCACACGAGCAGCTCAACAAGAACGTGCCGGGCAAGGTGAAGGAGGGTGTGAAAAAGTTCCTCGGCCTCGACGCGATCGACAAGGTGCTGAACGAAAAGGTGGACGTGGTGATCCTCACGACGCCGCCGGGATTTCGGCCCGCGCATTTTGAAAAGTGCGTGCAGGCAGGCAAGCATACCTTTTGCGAAAAACCCTGCGCCACGGATGCGCCGGGCGTGCGGCGCTTTATGGAGGCGGGCCGGATCGCGAAGGAGAAAGGGCTCGGGATGCAGTCCGGCTTCTGCTGGCGCGCGAACTACGCGGAGCGCGCGACCTTCGAGCAGATCCACAACGGCGCGATCGGCAAAGTGCGCGCGGTCCACGGCACTTATCTCGCAGGAACGCCTTGGGTGAAGCCGCGCCAGGAAGGGTGGACGGACCTCGAATGGCAGCTCCGCAACTGGATGTATTTCACGTGGCTCGGCGGCGATCAGATCGTCGAACAGTGCGTGCACACCGTAGATAAGATGAGCTGGACCTTTGGCGATGTGGCGCCGCTGAGCGCGAAGGGCATGGGCGGCCGGCAGCAGCGCGTCGAAGAGCAATACGGCCACGTCTGGGATCACTGCTCGGTGGTGTACGAATATCCCGAAGGCGCGCGCGGCTTCATCGAGTGCCGTCAGCAGGCAGGCACGTTCAATGAGACCGCCGACTACATCATGGGCACGAAGGGCGAATGCCGCATCAATGGCTTCGGCAACGTCCACGCCATCACTGGCGAGACTCCATGGAAATATGAAGGCGCGAAGAACGACATGTATCAGACGGAGCACGACGAGTTCTTCAAGTCGCTCCGCGAAGGCAAGCCGCTGAACATGGCCGACAAGATCGCCCACTCGACGATGGTCGCGATCATGGGCCGCATGGCGGCGTATACTGGCAAGGTGATCACCTGGGACGAAGCGCTGAACTCGAAGGAATCGCTCGCCCCGGAGAAGCTCGACTGGAACGGCAAATACGAAGTGCCGCCCGTGGCGATGCCGGGCCGGACGAAATTCATCTGACAACTCGGCAACTCATGAACCGCCGCACCTTTCTCACGACCACGACCGCCGCGCTCGCGACGCATGCATTTGCCGCCGCCGCGCCGAAGAAACGCAAGCTCAAGAAGGCGATCAATCTCGCGATGTTCAAGACGCCGGAGACGTCGCTCGTGGACCGCTGCAAGATGATCAAGGACGCGGGCTTTGATGGCATCGAGTTGCACCTGCCAGGCAGCGAGGGGCTCGATGACTTGATCAAAGCGCGCGAAGCGAGCGGGCTGGAGTTTGCGGGCGGGATGTGCTCGACGCACTGGAAATCGCCGCTGAGTGCGACGGATCCCGCGGTGGTGGAGGCCGGGATGCGTGGGCTGAAGCTCGCGCTTTCGCAGGCCGGCGAACTCGGCTGCCGCGAAATGTTACTCGTGCCCGGCGTGGTGAAGGATGACGTGACTTACGAGCTCTGCTGGCAGCGCTCGATCGAGCAAATCAAGCGCGCGATCCCGGAGGCCGAAAAGGCGAAGTGCCGGATCTGCGTGGAGAATGTGTGGAATCAGTTCATCACGAAAGCGGAGGAGGCGGTTCGCTTTGTCGATGAGATCGGCAGTCCATGGGTGGGCTGGCATCTGGATCTCGGGAATCTCGTGACGTGGGGTGTGGCGGCGGAGCATTGGGTGCGGACGCTCGGCAAGCGGGTGTACAATTTGCACATCAAGGAATTCAGCAATGCGAAGAAGGAGGCTGAGGGAGAGCGCAAAGGTTTCGCCGTCGAACTCGGCGAGGGCAGCAATGACTGGCCGGCGATCATGAAGGCGCTCGATGAGATCGGATACGAAGGCTACGGGATTCTCGAAGTGCCGGGTGGCGACGCGTCGCGGGTGAGGTTCCTCGCGGAGCGGACGGACAAGCTCTTCGCCGGCTAAAGCCGGAGTGCTGACGTCAGTCTGGGCGAGGCTGCCGAGTAAGAAGATAGTAGCGGCGGAATCCCATGATCATCGCCGCGACGCATGCGACCTTCAGCGCGGCCAGCCACCAAGGGTCCCACCACGAACCGGTGTGAACCTCGACCAGATCGGAGAAACCGAAGACCAAGAAGACGGGAGATAGAAAGAGAAAGACTCGGCGAACTGGCCCACGAGCGCGAATGGCGCGGACAAACAGAATCAGCGCGATCAGCGTCCAGAGTCCTGCCTCGAACTGGTTGAATGTCTCTTCCATCGACCAACCTATTCAGGGCAGACATCACGGCGCTCCGCTTCACGCCGCTCGCGGCGGTCGAGGGCGCTGACCAGAAAGACGATCTCCCCCTTGGGCGGATGCGCGGTGTAGTGGGCGAGGAGTTCGCCGCCGGTGCCGCGGCGGAATTCTTCGAAGGTCTTGGTCAGCTCGCGGGCGACGCAGAGTTGGCGCGTCGGCAAGTGTTCGGCGCAGACGGCGAGGGTTTTCACGAGACGGTGCGGTGACTCGAAGAAGATCGACGTTTCCATGCGCGCGGCGGCGGCGAGGAGATCGCGTTCGCGACCGCCGCTCTTCGGCGGTAGGAAGCCGCCGTAGAAGAATTGATCCGTCGCGAAGCCCGAGCCGACGAGCGCCGTCAGCACGGCACTGGGTCCGGGCAGGACGGTGTAAGGGAGGTCGCGTTCGATGCAGGCGCGGAGCAGTCGGTGGCCGGGATCGCTGATCCCTGGCAGACCGGCGTCGGTGATGAGCGCGATCGACTTTCCCTGCGCGAGATCTTCGATGAGCTCTGCGGTGCGACGGGCTTCATTGTGCTCGTGGTAACTGACGAGCGGCTTGTGAATTTCAAAGTGCCGGAGCAGGTGTCCAGAATGCCGCGTGTCTTCGCACGCGATCACGTCCACGCTCTTCAAGACTTCCAGCGCCCGGAGCGTGATGTCCCTGAGATTGCCGATGGGAGTTGCGACGAGGAAGAGCATTGGGGAAGGAGAGAGTTGAAAGTTGAGAGTTGAGAGAGCCGAGCGGATTCGAGCCGTGCGCGCCGGACCAAATCGGAGACGCTCTCAACTCTCAACGATCACCTCTTCACTTTCCCGCTACCAGCCTTCCGAGATCTGCGAGACGAGGCGCACGGCCATGTCTTCCGCCGCCAATGGGATCGCCTGCCGTTCGTCCTGATTCACATCCGCAGCGATGTTATTCGTGCCCGTAACGAAGAAGCTCGTCTGACCGCTGAAGCTGCGACCGTCGAGCTGCGTGCCATTCACGCGATCGAGCACGCGGTAGCGTCCACGGATGACGAGCGTGTATTCGCGAGTTTGCAGCACATTCCCCCGGACGGACCGCGCGGGACGACGGACGATTTCCTCGACGGTGCATTCGAGGATGGCATCGGCATCGCTGTCTTTCGCGATGCGGTAGGTGCCGTCTTGCTGGATCTGCTTGATCACAGCATTTGCGAGCAGCACTTCCACGCGCGGCTCGAGTGTTTCGTTTTTGAAACTCGGCACGGCGATCGTCGTGATCTGCCGCATGCTCTTCGGCTTGACCGGTCCAAGCTGGTATCCCGCGCATCCCGCGAATCCGCAGAGCAGCAGCAGCAGCGAAGCGCAGCGTGCGATCTTCGTCATGAAGGTGTGCGGTGCCGGTGTAGCCGTAGACGAAGGGCTGAAGAAGGTTGAGCGGAAGCCGCGCATCTACTCCGGCAGCTTGGGCAGGCCGGTGTCTTCGGTGGGCAGCTTGTCGAGCATCGGCAGCGGTGGCTCGACGGCTGGGAGGGGTTCCATGGAGCCCGGAGAGGTGCGCAGCGCCGGACGGCTTGGGCTAACCGGTGCTTTCTGCACGATGCGCTCCTCAGGCACGACGACAGGTGGGCCGACATAGTCCGGACGGGACGCGGTATCGACTTTCGCCTGAAGCTTCCGCCGCGCAGCGGCGCGCGCGCCGGTCTCGGAACGCTCCGGTCCCGCTCGCAACGCATCTTCGCCGACCTGTTCGCGCAGCGTTTCGATCCGCGCCTTCGCGTAGTCCGCGTCCGGGGTCCCCGGCTGCTGTTTGATCACCTCATTGTAGTAGATGACCGCGGCGCGATACTGCTTCGTCTTGTCGTAGAATTTCGCCACGTCCAGCGAACCCTTCACCACGCCGCCTTGAAGCTGCTTCATGTTCTCCCGCGCCTGGGGCACTTTCTCGCTGTTCGGGTAGCGGTTCACGAAGTCCTCAAAGGCCTCGCGTGCGCGCATCGAAGCGGCGCGATCGTAGGAACCTTCGCGCGATTGCCGCAGCAGGACGTAACCGAGCTGATACTGCGCGTCGTCGGCGATGGCATCGCCCGGGTATTTCGAAACGACTTGCTGGTAGGCTTGGATCGCCTCGGGATACTTGCCTTGCTTTTCGAAGCACTGGCCGACATTGAACTGCGCGAGCGGCGCCTGGCGGCTGAAGGGCGCGCGCTTGATGATTCCTTCGAACATCTCCTGCGCCCGCGTCATGGATGGCGCAAAAGGAACCCCGAAAACTTTCCGCTTTTGCCCATCGAGAAAGAGCTTCGCGATGCGAAACATCGATTCCACGGAAGCCTCAAAGTCTGTGCCTTCCGGATACTTCGCTAGGTAGGTGGAGTAGGCCTCGTAAGCGGTGTCAAACTCTCCGCTCTGCTCGAGCAAGACGCCCGTCTTGCGCTGGGCTTTGGGAGAAAGTTGGGACGTACCGTGCTTCTTCACCAGGGTGCGATAGGCGCCGATCGCTTCCTTGCGATCGCCGCGAGCTTCCGCCTGCTCGCCGCGCCGCATCAGCTCGACGGCAGCGATTTCGACCGAGCTGCCAGGATCGCCCTGGACGGTCCAACCTTCGCTCGAACGAAAGAGCACGGCGGCGTGGCCCGCCAGCGGCGCGAGGAGCAGGGCGAAGGCGAGCACGGGCTTAAACATAGGGCGGCGAGCTTTTCACGGGCTGTGCCCAGCGTCAAGCGACGACGGTGCAGGCCAGGGTCAGAGCCGGCGCGCACGGTGCATTGCCGGCGGCGGTTGAACTGGGCGTTGTGATCCATTAGTTCTTACGGCGATGCCACACGCCCACCCGACTCCCGATACGCTGCTCCAATCGGCGCTGCAGACCCTGCGCGATCATGGCAGCCGCGTAACGGGGCCGCGTCGGGCGATCCTCGGTCTGCTGACCTCGGAGCACGGGCCCTTCACGGCGGAAGAAGTGCACAGCCGCATGAAGGCCGGCGAATGTGACCTCGTGACGGTGTATCGCTGCCTCACGGCCATGGAGGCGCTGAATCTCGTGCGCCGGTGCGACTTCGGGGACGGCTCGTATCGCTACGAGATCAACACCGGCGACATCACCACCACATCATCTGTCGCTCATGCCACGGCGTGA
>JANPIS010000109.1:0-5236 GCA_031425095.1 Chthoniobacteraceae bacterium | reverse complement strand
CGCTGATGGTGTCGTAGTGCTGGTCGCCATCGGCGTCATAGACGATGGCTTTTTTCTGGATGGATTCCTCGGCGATGGGGCGGTCGATGCGGATCGTGCAGTCGGCCGCGGGCGGGGTCGTGACGACGGCGATCTCGAGGGCATTCAGGCAGCGGCGCGCGTCGCCATCGGCGGTGATGGCGAGGTGTTGCAGGGCGTCGTCGGTGATCTCGATCTCCTGGGTCCCAAAGCCGCGCTCGGGATCGGCGAGCGCGCGGCGCTGGAGGGCGACGAGGTGCGGGGGGGAGATGGGCTCGAGCTGGAAGACCTGCGAGCGGGAGACGAGGGGGCTATTGATGTAGAAAAACGGATTGTGCGTGGTGGCGCCGATGAGGCGAACGGTCCCGCGCTCGACGTCGGGGAGCAGGACGTCTTGCTGCGCTTTGTTCCAGCGATGGATTTCGTCGATGAAGAGGATGGTCTTCACGCCGCTGGACGCGCGATTGGCCGCCGTGGCGATGACGCGGCGCAGATCGGCGACGTTGCTCTCCACGCCGCTCAGCCGCTCAAAGCGCGAACTCGTCGCACTGGCGATGATCTCGGCGAGCGTCGTCTTCCCCGTGCCCGGCGGGCCGAAGAGGATGATCGACGAAATGCGGTCGGCCTCGATGGCGCGGCGCAGGAGCTTGCCCGCGCCGAGGATGTGTTCCTGCCCGACGTATTCTTCGAGCGAGCGGGGCCGCATTCTCTGGGCGAGGGGAGCGGCGGCGGTCGCGGCGGGTTCCGCCGCTGGCTCGTGGGAAAACAGGTCCGACATGAGTGAGCAGCTTAGGCCGTGGAGCCGGCGATGACGAATGGTGAATCGTGCCCGGGAGTCAGCAACCGATGGGTGGTGCAAAGCAACCGAGGTGGTGCGCAATCGAAAGGGTGGCGTAGATTGCTGGGGTCCGAAGCAAAACCTACCCCTATGAAATCCATCCTTGTTCCCGTGGACTTCTCCGACGCCACGGCCGGTGTGCTTGTCACGGCTACACAACTGGCCAAAGCCTTCAACGTGCGGCTGGTGCTACTGCACGTCATCGAACCCGAGCCAGACTTTGTCGGCTTCGAGACGGTCCCTCCAGCGATCCACGTGAATGTGCCGCGCGACTACGAAAGGGAGCGACAGCAGCTCGAGCGGCTGAAAGTCTCCGCGGCGCAGAGCGGCCTCGAAGTCCTCGCGGTGCACCAACACGGCACGAGTGCGCGCAAGATCCTCGAAGAGGCCACGGTGCAGGACGCAGGCTGGATCGTGATGGGCTCACACGGCCACGGTGCGATCTACGAGTTGCTGGTCGGCAGCGTGACGAATGGGGTGTTGAAAGACGCGCAGTGCCCCGTCGTCGTCGTGCCGACGAAAAAGTAGGCGGGTCTTCCCAGAGCCACACCCGGCGCTCCGCCTACTCTTCCTTCAGGTAGCGGATGCGCTTGTTGATGTCCGTATTGATCGAGTGATATGGCTGCGAGAGGTTGCTGGAGGCGAAGAGCGTCTGGCGGGTGTGCTCCATGTCGTCCTCGCCGATCGCGTTGGTAAAGATCGGAGCGAGGTATTCGATGCCCATCCGCGACGGCTTCATCAGCTTCTCATCGTAGAGCGCCGGATGCATCTGGCGCGCGTGGATGAGGCCCCAGCGATCGCGGAAGCGATTCGCGTCGTAGCCTTCCACGTGGAAGCCCTTGGCCTCATTGTACTGCAGGATTGAGACAGAGTTGTTGCGGCCTTCGTAGAGGAGCTCGACGGCTTTCGCGCCAAGCTGCGCGGCGTAGAAGCGATCAAAAAGGATTGGCCGCCCGCCGCGCTGGGTGTGCCCGACTTTACGGGTGAAGATCGCCTCGCGCGCGGATTCGCCGCGGCGGTAGAGCTGAAAATATTTGTCGCCCAGCATCTTGATCAGTCGTGAACGCAGTGCGTCCGCCGCGCCGCTGAGCACGATGTTACCCGCCGGGTCAGTGGACTTCGTCTCCGCGCCGAGTTCCGCGCCCTGATCATCGACGATGCCTTCGCCACAGACGATCACGACATTCTTCTGCAAGTCGTAGATGTGCTTCACGCGTTCGGCGAGGCGCTCAAGGTCGAGCGGCACTTCCGGCACGAGCACGATGTCCGGCCGTCCGTAAGCGGAGCCGAGCGCGATGTAGCCCGAGTGCCGACCCATCACTTCGATGATCGCGATCCGGCGATGACTCTCCGCCGTGGTGCGGATGCGCTCGACGCCGCTCGCCGAGACGAAGACCGCCGTGGCGTAGCCGGGCGTCACGTAATTTACGATGTGATCGAGATCGAAGACCGCCTGAGATTCTGTCTGCCGGTAGCGGAAGCCGCCCTTCACTGCCGAATCCTGCACGCGCGCCCATTCATCCGGTTCACTCGGATAATTCAGCCCGAGATCATTATCGATCGTCTTGGGAGCGAGCACCGTGGGCAGCCGTTCGGCGAGCGGTTGCAGGCCGTTCAGCGTGCCGTCGCCACCGACACAGATGAGACCTTCGATGCCCAGCTTGCCGAGGCGCGAGACGATGAGATCGAGATCTTCCTTCTTCTCGGGATCCACGAAATCGCGCGACGAGCCGATCAAGGTCCCGCCCATCGTCGGATCGATCTCCGGGATTTCCTGAAAGAGCGGGTTCAGATGCACGTGGGGCACGCGCGGGTTGAAGAGACTGTTGAAGCCTTTGATCAAGCCGACGACCTCGATGCGGAGCTGATTGGCGCGGACGATCGCGCCCTGGATGGTGGCGTTGAGGGCGGGCGTGTCGCCGCCTGCGGTGAGAATGCCGATGCGTTTCATGGGTGCTGAAGTGGGAGCTGGAGCGCATCGGGGGAAAGGCGCCGCGGAATGACGTAGTCGCCCACTTGCGGGCCTTCGAGTTTTTTCTGCGCGGCGACTTTTGAGTTGTCCGTGCGTGTCCCAGCGTCTTCCGCGCCAGCCTTCCGGCGTGACACGCTACGGGATCATCGCCTTCGCATAGGCGAGGGCTACGACGCTTTCCGACGGAATATCGGAGGCGAGCACGCAGACGATGGCGCCTTCCTGCCAGAAGACGGTGGTCTTGTCGTCGTGGCGGTAGATGAAGAATTCGATGCCTTTGTTTTCGCGGCGCTCGGCGCCGGGCGGGAGATTTTTCACTTCGCCAGGGAACATCTGGCAGACGAGTTCCTGGCCATCCTTGCCGCGATAGACGAAGAGCGCGCTGGTCTCGCCGCCGAGCCGATGCACGCGTCCACCGACGAGCTGGTAGTGCATCATGCCGAGATCGAAGACGCGGGTGGCGAAGCTCACGCCGTGCGTGGCGAAATACGCCTCCATCCCTTTGACGTCGGCGGTCTGCACGTCGAGGGCGAGCGTCTGCGCGCGGTAGGCGCGGAAGTCTTCGGCGGCGGCGGCGGGCAGCGAGGGCTGGCGGAAAAGGACGACGCCCGTGACGATAGCAGCGGCGAGCAGCATCGCCGCGGCGGCGAGCGCGAGGCCGTGCCGCTGCCAGATGCTGCGCGGCGGTGTGATGACCACGGCGGGTGCGGCGGATGCGGCTTCGGCCCGGAGAGAGCGCAGGATTTTCTCGCGCAACTCCGCGGGCGCGGGCGGCGCGGTGAAGCGGGTCGTGGCTACGTTCTTTGCGAGGCGGATCGCTTGATACTCGCGCCAGCAGCTTTCGCACGTCGCGAGATGCGCTTCCACTTCGGCGTGCAGCGCAGCGTCGAGGCGTCCATCGAGCAGCGCGTCGAGTTCCTCTTTGTAATGGCGGAACGGTGTCGGCATGTCAGGCAAGGCCTCCGCGGAAAAAACCTCGCGTCTGCGCGTAGTCACGCAGCGCGACAAAAAGAATGCGCCGGGCGCGCGCGAGCCGGGAGCGCAGCGTGCCGATGGGACACGCGAGCACGCCGGCCGCTTCCTCGTAGGAGAGTTCCTCCACATCCACGAGCAGTACGGCGGAGCGGAATTCCTCGGGCAATTTTCCCAGCGCCTCGCTGACCTCGGGCTCCTGCCAGTCCAGTTCCGAGCCCGGGAGCGCGGCGAATTCCGCGTCCCAATTTCCATCCGCCAGCGCGTGCTCGAAGGCGGCGTCCAGATCGTCGAGCGGAACCGTGTCCGGCTCGCGCTGCGCCTTGCGGTATTTGTTCACGAAGATGGAGTACTGGATCGTGAAGAGCCACGCCTTGCAGTTCGTGCCCTCGGTGAAGCTGGCGAAATTCCGGTAGGCACGGAGGTAGGTCTCCTGCACGAGATCGCTCGCGTCCTCGGGCCGGCGCGTGAGGTGGAGCGCTTTGTGATAAAGCGCGTCCATGAACGGCAACGCCGCGCTTTCGAAGCGCGCGGCGGTCGCGGTGTGTTCATCGGGAAACGGGGGCACCATCGGAAGCGCGGGAGATTTCCCCAGCGCCGGAGAAAGGGCGATCCATTTAGTTCTGAAAATCTTTCGCGGTCGGGAACTTTTTCGCGCGGCCTTTTGTTTCGGATGGAGATGCCAGTCATCACCTCAATCCATCCTCACATGAACCTCACCAAAACAAATCGCCCCTCCCACAAATTCGCCCGCTTCACGGCGCTCGCCACCACCTTCACCCTCGCGCTCGCGCTCGAGAGTGCGGTCGCCGCGAAACCCGCGCCGCCGGCCTACACCACGAGCGTCATCGCTCGCGGATTGCACCGTCCCACCGGCATCGTCGCCAGTGTGAACGAAGAGATCTATTTCAGCGAAGTGCCAAGTCCCGGCGTGGCCGGCGCCGGCAATGCGGTGAAGAAGCTCGACCTCGAAGAGAACGAAATCACCACCCTGCACGAAGGCGAACCCGAGCCGACGAACCTCGCGCTCGACCACTGCGGAGTCCTCTACTGGACGTGCAAATCCGCCGGCGTGATTCTCGAAATGAATGCGGACGGCTCGGCCTCGCCGCTGCTGCGGAATTTGCAGAAGCCGAGCGGCATCGCGATCGACAAGAAGGGCAACGTCTATTTCACCGAAGTCCCGACCCCGGGCGTGCCCGGACCTGCCGGCGGCACCAATCGCGTCTCCGCCTTTGACGGCACCGGCACCGAAGTGCTGCATACCGGTGAGCCCGAACCCACCGACATCGCCTCGACTCGCCGCGGGGAGATCTATTGGACCTGCAAAAGTGCGGGCGTGATCCTCGAGCAGGATGTGAAAGGCAAGACGACTACCCTGCTCAGTGGCCTGAACAAACCCGTGGGCATCGCGCTCAATCACAAAGGCACGAAGC
>JANPIS010000108.1:0-14864 GCA_031425095.1 Chthoniobacteraceae bacterium | reverse complement strand
CGCTCGAAGAGCAGATTGCACGCGATGGGATCGCACGCCGTGATGCCGAGCGCGTAGCAGACGACGCTGTTCGCCGCCGAACCGCGGCCCTGCACGAGAATGCCCTGCTCGGTGCAGAAATTCACCAGATCCCAGACGATGAGGAAGTAGCCGCTGAAGCCGAGCTTCGCGATGAGGTCGAGCTCGCGCCGGAGCTGCGCCGAGACGCGCGCGCCGAGATGCGAGTAGCGCGCACGGGCGCCGGCCATCGTCACTTTCCGCAGGAAGGAATCCATCGTCTCGCCTTCGGGCACGCGGTAACGGGGGAATTCGTAGCCGAGATTCTCGAGGGAAAATTCAAGCCGTTCGGCGAGGCGCAGGGTGTTCGTGATCGCCTCGGGCCGATCGCGAAAAAGTCGCTCCATCTGCCGCGCGGACTTGAGATGCCGCTCGTCATTCACCGCGAGCAGGCGTCCCGCCGCATCGAGATGCGTGTGGTGCCGAGCGCAGGTGAAGACATCGAGCACCCGCTGCTCCTCGCGCGTGGCGTGGAGCACGCCATTCGTCGCGAGCAGCGGCATTCGCGTGGCTCCGGCGAGATCGACGAGCGCGTCGTTGATCGTGTCTTCACCGCGGCGCAGGTGGCGCTGGATTTCGACGAAGACATTTCCTTTTCCGAAGGCAGCAGTGAGTCGCTCCACGCGCTCCATCGCTCCGGCGCGATCGTCGCGAGCGAGACAGCGCTGCACCGGCCCTTCCTCATCGCCGGTGAGCACGACGAGACCGTCGGCGAATTCAGCGAGCTCGGCCCACTGCACCGGCGTGCCGGCTTTCGTGCGACGCTCGCTCTCTGGCGTGCGCAGCTTCGCGCGGGTGATGAGCTGGCAAAGATTCCGATACCCTGTGCGCGTCGCCACGAGCACCGGCAGCACGCTGCCATCCTCCAGCGTCAGTTCCGTCCCGACGATCGCCCGGATCTTCGCTTCGCGCGCCGCCGCATGCACGCGCGCCGTGCCATACACGCCGTCGCGATCGCACACCGCGAGCGCCGGCAGCTCGAGCGCCGCCGCCTGCTGCACGAGCCCCTCCGGCTGCGAAGCTGCCCGGAGAAAGCTGAACACACTCCGCGCGTGGAACTCAACGTAGCGCGCAGCCATTGGCCCCTGTGGGAACAGGATCCGGTGGCTGATGCCACCGGCTAATTTCCGCCGTCCCTTCGGGACGAAAGTCAGACCCGCGCACGGCAGTGCCTGCGGGGATCACGCGGAGCGTTTCCCGCGATTTTTCCGCAACGTCATAGCACCCCTCCACGAGCCATGTGTCTCCCCGGCGGCAGAGCCGGAAGAGGCCGCCGACGGCCAGTTGCACGTCCCACTCTTCATCGGCCCACGCGTCCTGATCCCACCAGCCGCCGCCCGCGCGATACGGGCCCATGGCGGCAGTGATGGCGCCGTGCGCGGACTCGGAGACAACATACGTCGGCTCGTGATGCACCACCCGCACCTGCGCCGACAACGGCGGACGATAGCGCCGCAGCGGCAGGCCGATCGCACGCTCGTCCTCCGGCGCGTCACCGTCGCGCACGTCGTGGAATTTCGGCTCCGTGATTCGGAAGCGATCGGGCCGATGCGTGTCCTCCACTTCAGCAACGCCGACGTTGCCATTGCCGACGAGCGCCGCGAGCCGCGCGATCGTCTCGCCAAAACGATTGGCATCCCGCAGCGGACTTTCGAAAAGCCGGAGCTGCCGGTGATCGGCCGGTGCGGGCTCGATGCGCAGCTGCACGCCGGTCGGGCGATGATCGAGATGCAGCCCCTCCAGGTGCGTGGTGAGGATGCGGAAGAGCACCTCGGCATCCGCCGTCGGTGCAGGGATTGCGAAGAGACGCTCGTGCGCGGCACCATTTTCCAGCGGCAGGGTGAGCGTCATCCTCGCAGCGACGCGATGCACGCCTTCGAGCCGCAGCACGAGCTGATCGACGAAACGCCGCAGCAGAAAAAGCAGCGGCTCGCTGGTCTCGATCTCGTGCTCGAAATCGAACGCCTCGACAAATTCCTCTACCGGGCGCACCAGCCGCAGCAGCCGCCGGGTCTGTCCCGCCGCGCGTTGCCAGAGTCGATCGGCCTCGGGCCCGAGCCGGTCCGCAAGGTCGCCGCGCGGCAGGCTCGTGAGCTGACCCAGAGTGTGGATGCCCCAGTCGTGCAGGAGCGCGAGCAGATGCGGCGGGGGTTCGATCTCCGAGACGGCAAGCTGCGCGAGGAAAGCCGCGGGCGAATGCACCACGAGTACAGGCTCCGCACGGCGTGCGGCGAGATACGCGAGATCAGGATTCGGCCCCACGCCGACGCGTCCGCTCAAGCTCAGCGCGGCGAGTCGCTGCACGGTCTGCGCGCCCCAGGCGGACCAGTCCGTCACTTTCGCCATGCGCAGATCGATGGTCGCCCAGCCGTCCGCCGTCGATTCCACTTCGGGGGAAAGGGAGCACGCGATCTCGAGCAACGCCGCCTGCACCGCCTGCTCCTGGGCCAGGGCACGCGGCAGCAGCACGACCTCGGCACAACGCGCGAGCGCCTGCGGGCTCGGCATGCCCACGGTGACTCCGGAACTCGCCGCCGCCGCATTCAGTTCGAGGACGAGACCTTTGTGCGTCCGCTCATCGACCACGGCAACCGGCTGCGCGCGCAACTCCGCACGCATGCGCAGCGCGGACTGGAGACGGAATTCGGGCAGGAGGATGACGGCAAACATGGCGGTGCATCAGGCCATTGCGGATTGCGGATCGCGGATTGCGGATTCGCGCGCTTCCACTGAGCACTCCGGGTATAGGTTGCCGCGCACAAAGAGCTGCGCTTGCAGGTCCGCGAGCAGATCACGGCGGCGCTGGCGCAGCGCGGCGAGATCCCAGCGTGTGCGCATCGCGATCCGCACCTTCGCTCCCTCCACCATCGGCTGCGGTGTGAGCACGACGAAGACGGTGCCCGTCTGCTCGACCACGCGCTGAAAGCGATGCCATGTACTCGCCGGGATGCGGCGCAGCTCGCGCAGCGGGAGCATCTGCAAGTCGAGCAGCACGAGCGCGAGATTTCCATCGCGCAGGAGCAGATCCGCCGCCTTCACCGCCAGCGCCACCTTCCCGCACATCACCCACAGCAGGCGCCGCAACGCTGCCGCGCTGCAGCCCTGCGGATCGAAGGTGCGCCCGCCATCCACGAGCGCGGCGAAACATTTCTCCCTGCCCAAAATCGTCAGCGCCGCCTCAATAAACATCGTCCCGGCACCGCTCGTCCCCGACACCTCCGTGAGACTGCCACGCCGCAGCCCGCCTTCGCTCGCATCGAAGACCTCCAGCCCCGTGCGCAGGAGGCCCGCCGGCTTGCGCTTTTCGGCGGGAAATTTCTCCGCGAGCAGACTGCGCAGCGCCACGAGCCGCCCCCCCGCCGCGCCGGGCAGGGCAGGGGAGAGGACGGAGAGATCGGCGCAGTTCATGCATCGTGTAATAACACGATGAATGGCGGTGCTAAAGCTGAGATTGATCCGGCGTTGAAGATTCCCGCCAAACCGTCTTCCCCGAGAGGCTTACTTCGCCGCCGGAGTCGGGGGCGGCAGGCGACACGACTGCCACGCGAGGAAACGCCACTGGCCCTGCTCTTCGCGCCACACCGAGAGGTAGAGGAGCGTCGCTTCCACGATGCCGGTCTCGTTCGCCACGTTGATTCGTGTGCGCCCGCTCATCAGCGCGATGCTCGGCGCAGGGAAGGTGAATTTCCGCTCCTCATGCGCGTAATCCCGATACTTCAGACGCCCGGAGGTGAGCGACTCGATGAAGGAGGACTTCGTATCGAGCACGCCATTCGAGTGCGCGTAGTGGAGTTCGTCGGAAAGGATCGCGGCGAGTTTTTCGCGCGCGGGCGTTTTCATCGCGGCGATGCGCGCGTCGTCGGCCGTGCGGAGCGCAGCCTCCCGGGGATCTTCCGCCACGCAGACCGGGGCGAGAGTGAAAAGGCTGAGCAGAAGGAAGTGGAGGATCAAAGTTTTCATGGGATCCAATGAGGATGTGGGAATGCCGGGAAGGTAAAGGGGGACAGCTATTGCGGCCACTCGCCGTCCACGATGGGCTTCGTCGTCAACTTCGAGGGATCGAGGACGACGTGTTTCACCTTCTCGCGTTTCCAAGTGTAGGTGATGTGGACGAGGCCGTCCTTCGTCTGGATGATCGCGGGATAGCTGAATTCTTTCTTCGGCTCGTCTTCCAGAACCACTGAGGCTTCCCAAGTCTTACCGTCTTTGTTCACCGCAAGATTCAGCGGGCTGCAGCCTTTGGCGGTGTGATTGTAGATGAGCAGATGACGGCCATCGGCGAGGGTCACGGCGTCGGTGCCGGAGTTGGGATTAGGCAAGGCTGTCAGTGAAATTTTGCCCCAGGTCTTGCCCGTATCTTGGGAGGTGATTTGGAAGACTTTGCCCTGCCGCGTGCGGCCCACGGCTTGGAGTTTGTCGCCCCCGAGGAAGAGGATGCTTGGCTGGATGGCGCTGACGGTGACGCCGTCGTGCAGCAACTCCGTGCGCTGCCAGGTTTTTCCAAGATCGCTCGTGCGCTCGAAATAGATGGCCCACTTACTGGGCTTTTCATCGGTCTCGTTGCTCGTGGGGCAGAGGATGTCGCCGTTGGCCAACTGCACCGGCTTATTTTTGATCGGACCAAAGATGCCTTTGGGTAGCTTCTGTGCGGCGGACCATGTCTTGCCACCGTCGTCGGAGGTTTTGAGTTCTCCCCACCACGTGCTTGGCGAAGGACCGACTTTGTAAAACAGCATCAGCGGAGCTTTCCGCGGCTGGAACAGTACGGGGTTCCAAGTGGGATGCCGCGTGCCATCGGGTTGCATGCCGTTCGCGGTTTCGACACTGGTCGTCCATTGCCCATCCACGAGACGCGAGACCCAAATGCGCACGTCCGGGTTCTTCTCCGCGGTGCCGCCAAACCACGCGGCGACGAGGCCGTCGGGTGTCTCCACGACGGTGGTGGCGTGGATGGAAGGATACGGGCCGGTGTCGTAGATGAACTCCGATTTTACCAAGCCGGGCGGCACTTCCGCGGCGTGTGCGCATTCTGAAGACAAGAGGGCTCCGACGACGACGGCGGTGGCAGTGAGACAGTTCATAAGTTGTTCAGGAGGGGATTGAGTTGATCAAGGATTTGTCGGACGCGGGCGCGCTCGGTTTCGTGGAAGCGCTGGAAAGGCTCGGCTATGCCGTCGTCGCAGACGCCGAGCAGCGAGAGCCCGCACTTGATACCTTTGATGATCGCCGAGGAATGACGGCCGACTCGGTAGAGATTGTCGCTGATGGTCATGACGTGCGCGTGCAGCGCGCGGGCCCGGGCGAGATCCCCAGCATGCGCGGCTTCGAAGAGTTTCACGTAGAGGCGTGGGAAAGCGTTTGCGCCGCCAGCGACGCCGCCGTGGCCACCGGCGAAGATGGAATCCGCGAGCATTTCCTCCGGGCCGATGAGCAACGACCAGTCCGGCCGCTGCGGCAGCAGCCCGATGGCGCGGTGGAAGTAAGTCATGTTCCCCGAGCTATCCTTGAGTCCGATGATGCGCGGCTCGTCCAGCGCGCGGCGCACCGTATCGATGTCAAAGGACACCTTGGTCAGTGCGGGCATATTGTAGAGGAAGAGCGGCAGCGGAAGTTCGGGCACGAGGTGATCAAGATATTCCTGTAGCTCTGGCTGGGCAGGCGGCAGATAATAAGGCGGCGCGACGACGAGCGCATCAGCGCCCGCGTCGGCAGACCAACGCGCGACATTCAACGATTCCTGAAACGCCGTGTCGGTGATGCCGACGAGCACGGGCACGCGGCCTTTCACCTGTCGGCAAGTGCGCTCGATGAGTTCCTTGCGCAACCGGTAACTCAGGCTCGGTCCTTCGCCGGTGGTGCCGAGGATGAAGACTCCATGCACGCCGCCAGCGAGGATGTGTTCGATGAGACGTTCAAGCCCGGCCACGTCGAGCGTATCGCAGTCGCGCAGCGGCGTGACCATGGGTGGGATGATGCCGTGATATTTGGGCAGGTTCATTCAGGAGGCATTCGTCTCGCGTGGTTTGATCAGGAGGACGAGGAAGATCGAGAGCAGGGCGATGCCAGCGAAGGCGCCGAAGATGACATTCAGCGGAACATGACGATCGCGCAGCGCTCCGAAGGCGACATCGCCAAAGCCACCGAAGCTGATGCTCACGAGATTCATGATGCCGTAACCCGTGGCTCGCCACTCCGGCCGCGCGATCTGGCAGAGGATCGGCATGTTATTGCAGTCGAAGAATCCCCAGCCGAGACCAAACACGATCAACCCGGCGATCGCGATCGGCAGAGTGCTCGCGTTGCCCACGCTGAACAAGGCCGGCAGGAACATCGCCATGCCGATGGCACTGGTATAGATACGACCGCGAGTCGTCCTGCTCATCCAGCGATCCGCGAGGGTGCCTCCGATGACGACGCCGATGATCGAGGCGATCTGCACATAGAGGATCGCACTCACGCCGGCCTTGCCCTGGCCGAGCGCGAACTTCTCTTTCAGAATGTCCGGCATCCAATCCCGCACGACCCACCCGGCGATCGCGGGTAACGTGAAATAGAGGATCAGGAGGAGAAAGTTGCGATTGCCGAGCAGCCCCTTGAAGGCATTGCCGCTCAGGGTGGCTTCCGCTTTCTCCTCAGGAGTGCGCACCGGATCCCGCAGCGCGGCGAGGAGCGGGATGGCGTAGATGATGCCGATCATGCCGCACGTCGAGAAGGCCCAGCGCCAGCCGTGATCGGGCGAATCCGCCACGTAGCCCGCGAACCCACCGAGAATCTGCCCCACGTAGATGCCGGCCTGATGAAACCCCACCGCACGTGACCGCGTCGGACCCCGATGATAGTCCGCGATCAGCGCGAGCGCCGTGGGGATGTAGAAGGCCTCGCTGATGCCCATACAGGCCCGGGCGACGACGAGTTCATCGAAGCTAGTAACATGGCCAGTCCACCAGGTAATCGCCGACCAGGCGAAGAGGCTGCAGCCGATGACGAGGCGCTTGCTGACGCGATCAGCAATGTAACCACCGAACGGACTCAGGATGGCGTAAGTCCACTTAAACCAACCCAACACCCAACCCCAGTCCTCGCGGTTCGCGATGCTCGGGATGTCCCCGACCATCGAGCTCTTCATCGTCGCGAGCATCTGCCGGTCGAGGTAGTTCAGCAGCGCCACGGGAAAGAGCAGCGCTACGATGAGCCAGGCGATGCGGAGAGGAGGAGCGGGTGCGGTTGTCATTCTGGATTCGTTCAAGTCACGGCTGCGGTGCGGGCGGCAGTTGCTTCAGCCACGCGAGGTTGAAGACGTAATGGTTCTTGCTGGAGATCAGTTGCACGCGGCCGTCGCGCGTCTGCGTGGCGGCGAGGTAGCCTTGCGGCTCGGCCGAAGTGGGGCTGAGCGTGAACTGGCCGCGGTCAATGCCGTTGACCGTGCGCGCCGCGCCACCGGGAGTGATCAGGCGGCGATGCGACCACGTTTTTCCGTCATCAAACGACAGCGCGGCAAAGAGGCCCGCACCGTGGAGCGTGCCGCCTGCGCATGGGAAATCCATGCCCTTCGGCTTCTTCGAATTCGCCGAGAGATCGGTGAAGGAGCAGAGCAACAGCGGACCTTCCCGGAGGCGCATCAGCACCGCGCGCTGCACGCTGCTAATCGCGGGAAATGGCGTCGGCTCATGCATCCACGTTACGCCGCCGTCGCTCGAGTAACTGGCGGGAGTTTTAAAATCGAACTTAGCCTGCTCGGCTTCCGTGTTGAGCCGGCCGATGGTCATGAGGCGGCCATCGGCGAGTTGCACGAGGGGCGCATGGATGCCGGCGTGGCGCGCGGGGCTGCCGCTGCGATAGGCGAGTTTCTTGTCGGCGATCGGAGTGAAAGTCCACGTCTTCCCTCCATCGCTACTCACCGTGAGACTCGTGGCGGTGGTATCCTGCGTCATCGCGATGACACCTTCGCGGGTGCGCATGATGCCGTTGCCGATTTCGCTCACCGGTTGGATGCCCTGTGCCTTGGTCCACGTCACGCCGCTGTCGGTGCTCGTGCGGACGATGTTCTCCGACTGACCGCGTGCAAAATGAAACAGGGTCTTGTCGCCATCCCACCAGAGCTTCGGCGCGTGGTCATCGATGTCCGGGCCGTCCCAGAACAGTGACGCAGGCTCCCACTCGGATGCGCCGCGACGCAAACGGCTCGCGAGGTTATTCAGTTCCGTGCCCGCCTCATCCACACACGAATACCACACCGCAAGCAGGTCGCCGTTCGGGCACTCCGCGATGGCGGGGCTGTGATTGTGCCACGAGAAAAGGGGGCCGGAGGAATTCGGCGGAATGATCACGAACGGCTTCGGCCCGTCAAAAAACGGGACATCCGCCGGTGGTATTTCGATCTTCGGGACCGATTGCGAAACATTCCTCGCGTTGAGTGGCAGCGGCGCGGGTGAAAGCGTTTTGCTGCGCGGCCATTCCCCGAGTGCCACGCGGAAGCCGGTCTTCTCGCTGCTCGTCTGCGGCAGCCACGCGGTGCGATTTGCAGAACGCAGCAAGCGCGTCTGCATCGAGTGACTGCCGCCGCGGATGACGCGGAAGTCTCCGTCGCTGCGCCCGAGCGGGTCGGTTTGTGCAGGCTCTTCGTACGATCCATACCAGTCGGCACACCACTCGGAGACGTTGCCGTGCATGTCGAAGAGACCCCAAGCATTCGCCGGAGTCTGCGCGACGAGCAGGGTCAGTTTGGCGGTCTTTGGGCGATACTCCGGCGGGAGTTGTTCGACGGGGAAAAAGCGGTCGCGCAATCCGATGTCCGACGGCCACTGGTGGAATGCCGCAGGCAATGCGTCGCCGGTGTGGAAGAGCGTCGTCGTGCCCGCGCGGCAGGCATACTCCCATTCCGCTTCGGTCGGGAGGCGATAGGTGCGGTGCTCCTTTTTCGAAAGCCATGCACAAAAACTCACGGCGTCATTCCAACTCACACCCGTCACCGCTTCATCATCCGCGCCCTTGCCGCCGCGCTTCGGATCGAACTGCCGATACTGCCCGAGCGTTATCTCCGTCGCGCCAATGTGAAATGCCGTGCCGATGGTGACTTTGTGTGCTGGCTTCTCGTCCCAATCCGCGTCATCGAACTTCGCCGCGTGGTCCTTTACTTTGTAGTCAGCGGCGGGTCCGTCCTGCCCCATCGTGAAGCTTCCCGGAGAGATCGGCACGAGCTTCATCCCCAGCGAATTGGTGATGACTTCGCCAGCGTGCAAGGGGGCCAACGGAGCAAGCAGCAGGGCGGTGAAGAGCGTGACGGAGCGTTTCATGGATCGATGGTGAGCTGCGGTGGCGACTTGGATTTTCCCTTCGCGGCAAAAAAGTCGCCGAATCTCCGATACTCGCGATAGAGGGCGTGGTAGGCGGTGCGGTGGGAGCGATTCGGATCGAAAACAGGAGCCGTCCCAGCCTTCGGCGCAGCCATCGCGCGGATGGCATCGCCGGGTGACTTAAATGCGCCGGCAGCGAGTGCGCCGAGAATCGCGGCGCCGAGCGCGGGGCCTTGCTTGCTCGGATGGACGGTGATGGGTTCGCCGAGCACGTCGGCATAGACCTGCACGACGAGGGGATTGTGATGTGGCAGTCCTCCGGTCGCGACGAACTTCCGCACCGGCACGCCGCCCTCGCGGAGTAACTCGACGATCCAGCGCACCCCGAACGCCGATGCCTCCAGGAGCGCGCGGTAGAGATGCGCAGGGCGATGATGCAGCGCGAGGCCGGTGAAAGCTCCGTGCAGCGAGCCATCCATGAGCGGCGTACGGCAGCCATTGAACCAATCCACGCACATCACGCCGTCCGCGCCGGGTGGTAATGCTGCGGCCTCGCGACCGAGCACGGCGAAATCGCGCTGGCCGGTGAGCTTGCGTAGCCAGTCAAAGGCATCGCCGACGGCAGCCTGTCCTGTTTCGTAACCGAAGAAGCCGGGGAGAATTCCATCCTTCACCACGCCCGCGACGCCGGGGACGCTGCGGTCCACTTCGCTGTTCAGCATGTGGCAGGAGCTAGTGCCCATCACCATCACGAGCGTGCCTGGCTCCGCCGCACCCGCGCCGGGGACACCGGCGTGTGCGTCGATGATCGCGGTGCTGACGGGAGTGCCTTCACGAAGGCCAAACTTCTTTGCCATGGCGCCGGTAAGCCCGCCCGCAGCGACGCCGGGGGCGAGGAGGCGACCGGGCATCTTGTCTTTCACGACGCGCGCAAATTGCGGATTCACCGCACGCAGGAAGTCCTCCGATGGGTAGCCGTGCGTCGCGCTCCACATTCCTTTGTAACCAGCCTGACACGTTGAACGCGGCAGTGTCTCTGCCGGCCCGCCGACGAGCTGCCATACGAACCAATCGCCCGCTTCGAGCCACACCTCTGCGGCGGCGTACGCGCGGGGGGCGAGTTCGAGCGTCTCCAGCATTTTCGGGAAAAACCACTCCAGCCCGATGATGCCGCCGTAGCGTTGGAGAAAACTTTCGCCGCGCTCGCGGGCCACTGCATTGATGCGATCCGTCTGCGACTGCGCACCGTGATGCTTCCAGAGTTTCGGCCACGCGAGCGGCTCGGCGGCGAACTCCTTCAACAGGCACATTGGCGTGCCATCGCGCTTCGTCGGCAGCATCGTGCAGCTCGTGAAATCCACGCCGATGCCGAGCACCTCGGCATCCCCCGCAGAACGCAGCGCCGCACGCGTCGCCTTCGCCGCGGAGTCGAGCCAGTCGAGCGGATGCTGGAGGGCGTAGTGCGGCGGCAGCTTCTTTTTCGAACCGGGAAGCGACTCGATGATCTGGCCGTGCGGATACTTCGCCACGGCGGACGCGAGTTCACGCCCGCGCAAATTCACGAGCACCGCACGCACGCTCTCCGTGCCGAAATCAAGACCGAGTGCCGCCTTCATTTCGCTCGCGGATTTTTCAGGAAGTAGAAGCGCCCGTCTTCCGCGCCGCCGAGAAAGTCAGGCACGCCGTCGCCATCGAAATCCACGACGGTCGGGCTCACGTCGTGGCCTTCGATGTTCGTCTCCGCGATGAGACCGGTGTCCTGGAAGAACCACTTGCCGTCGGAGGCGGAAGCCTGCCGCAGCACGTTGGCGTTTGCGGAATTCAGCAAGAGGTCCATGCGGCCATCGCCGTCCCAATCGACCACGCACAACTTGCGGCGTCCGCTTTTTCCCGCGAGGCCGGAGTTCAGTCGCAGCGGTTCGCCGGGAGTCATGGTGACGGGCGTTTTCACCGGGAGCTTTGCCAAGGCGCTCTCCGCTTTCTCTGCGGCGCGGAAGGCTCGCACCGGTGGGAGCAGCACGAGTTTGTCGTCGCGTTTCTCGCGCTGGAAAAAGGCGAGGTAACCTTCGTGATCGAGCATCACGAGATCGGTGAGTCCGTCCTTATTCCAATCCACGCCGACCGGCGTGGTGCGCCATTGCGTGAGCAGCGCCTTGCCCTCGGGCCGCATCCAGCCATAGGCGAGCGTTGGTTGCGGGCCGTTCCATTCGACTTCGATCGGCTGCGCGGCAGCGAGCTTCGGCGCGCTGCGCGTGCCGGTGTTTTTGCACCAGTGCACTTTGCCGAGGATGGAATTGGCGAGGATGTCCGGCAGTCCGTCGCCGTCCCAGTCCACCACGGTCTGCGTGGTGTAGCCCCACTTCGCTTCGCACGGGCCTTGAATGCTCCCATTCGGGCCGGCCATCGGGCGGATCACTTTCCCGCCCACCTCGAGCAGTCGCGGCGCGGCCCACTTCGGCTGCGCGACTTTCGGGCCACTGAGATTCTCGAAGAAGCCGATGTAACCTGCGGTGTTACCGCTGATGATGTCCCAGTCGCCGTCCCCGTCCCAATCAGCTCCGACCGGCGTCGCGAGCGCGCCAAACTTCAGCGTGTCGGCCTCCTGCTGAAAGTAACGCGGCGCGAGAAACTGTGGCACCCGGGTGTCCGAGAGTTTGCCGACGTTCTCGACGAAGGCCACGCGGCCATCCTCATCGCCGACGATGAGATCGAGGTCGCCGTCCTTGTCCCAATCGATCGCCGTCGGCGTGATCATCTCCAGATCCATCGTGAGAAACGCGCCCTCCGGCGTTTTCACCCGGCGGACGAGCGCATACTTCGGCTTGGTGCGCGTGCCGGTGTTTTCAAAGTAAGTGAAGCCGTCGAGGAACTCGCCGCAGAGCAGGTCAAGATCGCCGTCGCCGTCGAAGTCGGCAAAGTTCGGCGAAGGCCAGCCGTAAGTCTCCACCGGGCGATCTTCGGCCATCACTTTCTTCGGCTTGTCGTAAGTCGGCGCTGCGCTCGTGCCGGTGTTACGGATGAAGTACACATAGCCGCGCAAAGGGCCATTCATCCAACGGCCATTGGCGTCATAGGCGTTGTCCCATCCGTATTCTGTCCAGTCGCCGACGCCGACGATGAGGTCGAGCGCACCGTCGCCGTCGTAGTCGACGGTGCGCCACATGTTCGCGCGGACTTTGTTCGGATGAACCTTAGCGTCAAGAGGCAGCTTCACCTCCTGGTCGAGCCCGGTCTTGAGGAAATCCGGATGCGCCTTGCCGGGCGATAAGACCACGGGTTTCCCATCCACATAGCTCACCTGCACATTCTGCAAGCCCTTGCTGATGCGCCTTCCCGGTTTGAAGACGGGCATCTTGTGCGTTGCGGTGTCGCCGCTCGCGTTCTCGAAAAAGTAAGTGCCGTTGTAGGGCTTGTCCGGGCAGTTCACGACGAGATCGAGATCGCCATCGCCGTCGAAATCCATCGGCAACGGCCAGGCCCACAGTCCCACGCCGAGGTCGACGACGAGGCCGGGATTGTTGTAACGCAGCGGCTCGAGTGCAAATGTGGTGAGCGGAAGGGCGATGAGCGGCAGCAGGGCTATAGGGAGACGCATGGTGTGAAAGGGTCAGGCGGATTTCTTGCGCGATATCTTGGTGCGAGGTGCTGGGGTGCCGCGCTCGATGCGGTCGAGGTCGGCGATAAGATCGTCCGGGAGTCCGAGCGGGATGTCGCGAGTGTCAGTCTGGGCGCGGTCGTAGTGCTCGAGCGCCTCCTGCATGCTGGCGCGGATGTGCTCTGCCATGAGCTTGCGCGCCGTCTCTGCGTCTCCGCGTTTCACCGCTGCGAGGATGCGGCTGTGAAAGCGATGCGTCTCTTCGATGACTGCGAGATCATGCTCCTGCCGCGGCGTGCCGAAGATCCGCGTGAGCACGCGGGAGTCGGCGATGATTTTCATCAGCCGCAGATTTCCCGAGGCACGCAGGAGCAGCATATGAAAGCCGAGGTCCGCAGAAAGCAGCCGGCGCATCAGCGCGGAATTGACGCCTGGCCGCTGCGCCTTTTTCACGACTGCCGCGACTTCCGCGATCTCTTCGCAGAGGCGCGCCAGCAGTTCCAGATCCGCAGTGCTGACGCGACCAGCGACCTGCGCGACGGCGTACGGTTCGAGGGCTTCGCGGAGTTGGTAAAGTTCCTCGAGGTCCCGCCGCTGCGGGCTGCGGACGATCGTGCCGTAACGCGGCACCTGCTCGAGGATACCCTCCTGCACCAGACGGCGGATGGCCTCGCGGACAGGCGTGCGGCTGAGGCCGAGCTCGCGGGCCAGCGAGTGTTCCGAGACAACGCGACCAGCGGGCAGTTCCCCCGCGACGAGTTTGCCGTGGAGGTGCTTGTAGGCTTGTTCGCGGAGGGAATCGACAGACATGCAGCGGGGATTGCGAGCCTTTTACATCCCACTGGTATACCAGCGCAAGCGGAAGTCTGAATCTGGTGCTGCACTGCGGAACTGATGTACGCTCAGCGCCCGGCCTGGAAATCCAGCAGGAAGGGCTGTCCGTGGAGCCAGCCGCGGAGTTCCAGCTCTTCGACCGAATGACCCGAGCGGTCCATCCGAGCCGTCCCGGTGACCACACCGCTGCCGCCACCGGTCGCGTGGAGGACGAGGTCGAGCTCTTCGCGCTGACTTCTGGAACCAGCGGTTCCTTCGAAGCGATAGGTGTTGCCCGCACTGATGGCACGGACGGAGACGCGGCCGGATCCCAGGAGCTGGACATCGGCAGAGACAATCGGACTGGATGGCGCGCCTGCGAGCTTGATGGCTCCGTGTCCGCGGCGCGAACGGTCGTAGGTTGTCGGCTCGAAAGGTTTGAGTATCGCCGTATTCGGCTGCGGCTCACTGCCCGGACCGAGCCGCACACTCGGCGGCGCACCTGGAGCGGGCGCGCCCGCTTTGAAGCGCACCTTGTACGCTCCACCACGGCTCGATCCCGACACTTTTACCGACTCCACATTGCCGCGGCCATCGAGTTTCAGCTCGCCCGAACCGCGCGCGGGGGTGTTGTTCATGTTCGCCACGCGGAGGATCACCTCGTCGCCATCGCGCTCCCACTGGCCGGTGATGACCCAGCCCATGCGCCCGGACACGGACAGGGAGAAGTGCTGGTCGATCGGATGAAAGGTGGCGCGATTGACCTCTGCGCGCAGGCCGCGGCCCTGCTCGAAGGTTCCAGAGCCCGAGACGGTGTGCTTCACGAGCGATCCCTGGCGGGCGATGGCGGCGGATGGAAGAGCCAGCGCGGATGCGGCCGCGAGCGCAAGCAGAGTGCGGGGCAAGTAATTCATTTGCCGGAAGCCGTTTGCAGGATTCACGCCGCGGGGGCGGTCACAGCGTGCCGGGCGAGAAATTCCTCGGACATGGCGCGGTAGGCGGTCGCTCCGAGACCGTTCGGTTCATAGCGGATGATCGGCTGCCCGTGGCTCGGGGCCTCGCCGAGGCGGACGCTGCGCGGGATCACCGTGCGATAGAGCAGTTCG
>JANPIS010000107.1:0-4821 GCA_031425095.1 Chthoniobacteraceae bacterium | reverse complement strand
CATCGTCTGGGATCTGGTGAATTTCTGCACCGAGCAGGGCATTCTCGTGCAGGGCCGCGGTTCGGCGGCGAACAGCGTCGTCTGCTACGCGCTCGGCATCACGGCGTGCGATCCCATCGCGTGCAATCTGCTCTTCGAGCGTTTCCTGAGCGAAGGGCGCAAGTCGTGGCCCGACATCGATCTCGACCTGCCGAGCGGCGATCGGCGCGAGCGGGTGATCCAGGAGGTGTATCGGCGCTACGGCCCGGAGGGCGCGGCCATGACGGCGAATGTGATCACCTTCCGCGGACGCAGCGCGATGCGCGAGATCGGCAAGGCGCTGAACTTCCCGCTCGATGTGCTCAATCGATTCTCGCACCTCTTCGGCAGCGGCGACTTCCAGCACACGCTCGACCTCGAAGCGCAGGTGCGGCAGGCCGGTCTGCCGATCGATCAGCCACGCACGCGGGCGGCGCTCGATCTTTACCACGCCATCTACGGACTGCCGCGCCATCTCGGGCAGCACAGCGGCGGCATGATCATCTGCCAGGGCCAGCTCAGCTCCATCATGCCGCTGGAAAATGCGTCGATGGAAGGCCGCGTGGTCGCGCAGTGGGACAAGGACGACTGCGAAGATCTCGGCATCATCAAGGTGGATCTGCTCGGGCTCGGCATGATGGCGGCGATGCAGGATTCGCTGGAGATGTGCGCCGCGCGCGGGCGCCCGGTGGATCTCGCCGCGATCCCGAAGGATGATCCGGCGACTTACGATCTGCTCTGCGTCGCGGATACGATCGGGACCTTTCAAGTCGAGAGCCGCGCGCAGATGGCGACGCTGCCGCGGATGCTGCCGCGCTGTTTCTACGATGTGGTCGTGGAGGTCGCGATCATCCGCCCGGGGCCGATCCAGGGCGACATGCTGCACCCGTATCTCGCGCGGCGCGCGGGCAAGGAGCCGATCATGTATTTCGATGAGCGGCTGCGACCCGTGCTCGAGCGCACGCTCGGGGTGCCGCTTTTCCAAGAGCAGCTCTTGAAGATCGCGATGGTGATGGCGGATTTCACGGGCAGCGAAGCGGAGGAGTTGCGTCGTGCGCTGAGCTTCCATCGGTCTCAGGAGAAGATGAACAAGGTCTGTGTGAAGCTGTGCGCTGGCATGGAGCGCAATAGCGTGGCGCCCGAGGTCATCGAGCAGATCACGAAGGCCGTGCAATCCTTCGCGGTTTACGGCTTTCCCGAGTCACACGCGATCAGCTTTGCGCTCATCGCCTACGCGAGCTGCTGGATGAAGGTGCATCGTGCGCCGGAGTTCTTTGCGGGGCTGCTGAACAATCAGCCGATGGGCTTCTACTCGCCAGCGACGCTCGTCATCGATGCGAAGCGGCACGGGGTGCCGGTGAAGGCGGTGTCGGTGCTGGAATCGGAATGGCTTTGCTCCATCGATGGCAAAACATTGCGGCTCGGCTTGTGTCAGGTACGCGGGCTCTCGCGGACGGATGGGGAGCGGATCGTGAGCGAGAGGAAACGCGCGCCGTTTACGTCACTCGCGGATTTTCAGCTTCGCACGCAACTGCCGCAGGCGGCGCAACGCACGCTCGCCAAGATCGGCGCGCTCAATGGCCTCGCGGATCATCGTCGCGATGCGCAGTGGCGCGTGGAGGTCGCGCGGGAGCCGGAGGATCTTTTCGCCTTCGCGGAATCCGCTGCGGCGCTGCCGCTCGCACCGATGCAGCCGATCGAACGCACGCGCGCGGATTTCAGCGGCACGGGACTCACCACCGGGCCGCACCCGATGGGGTATCTGCGTGCGCAGTTGCCCGATGTCTGGCGCGCGGCGGATCTGCCCCAGGCGCGCACGGGCACGCTAGTGCGCGTGGCGGGTCAGGTCATCTGCCGTCAGCGGCCCGGCACGGCGAAAGGCTTCGTCTTCATCAGCCTCGAAGACGAGACCGGCACCGCGAATGCGATCGTGCTGCCGCAGCTTTTTGAAGAGCGGCGGCTGGTGATCTCGGAGGAGCCTTTCCTTCTCATCGAAGGCGTGGTGCAGAACATTGATCGCGTGATCCACGTGAAAGCGCGGACCATCGAGCCGCTCACCGCGACGCAGCTCCCGGCAGCGGCGTCGCATGACTTTCACTGAGGCGCGACCCTGGGTGGATGTCGCGCTCCGAGCGACATGGGAGAATGTCACCCGCCTTTGGCGAAATTCATTTTGCCATGCCGCTCGGAGCGCGGCATCCACCGACTCAGGCGAGCGCCTTCTCGACGATCTGCGCGGTCTTTTCCAAATCGGCCGGCGTGTGCGCGAGGCTGAGGAAGCCGGCTTCGAATTGTGACGGCGCAAAATAGACGCCGGCGTCGAGGCAGCGGTGGAAGAAGGCGTTGAACGCGGGGCGATCGCAGCGCTGGGCTTCGGCGAGATTGTGGACCGCGCCGCTCGTGAAATAGAGGCAGAACATCGAGCCGATGCGCTGGAAGCAGTAATCACGACCCTTGCGTTTCAAGACCGCGCGGGTGGCCGCTTCGAAAGCGGCGCCCGTCTCCTCGAGCCGCGCCCAGCCATCGAGGCGCTCCAGTTCCCGGAGCTGCGCGAGACCGGCGGAAAGCGCGAGCGGGTTCCCGCTCAAGGTGCCGGCTTGGTACACCGGACCGTCGGGCGAGAGCTGGTCCATGATCTCCGCGCGTCCACCAAAGGCTCCCACCGGCAGCCCGCCGCCGATCACTTTGCCAAAAGCGGAGAGATCCGGCGTGATCCCGCAGAGCTGCTGATAACCGCCGCGCGCCACGCGGAAGCCCGTCATCACTTCGTCGAAGATGAGCAGCGCGCCGTGCTGCGTGCAGAGCTGGCGGAGAAGCTCGTGGAAACCGGGCAGCGGCAGATACAGGCCGGCATTCGCCGGCACCGGCTCGACGATCACACACGCGATCTCTTTCCCCAGCGCGGTGAAGACCGCTCGGAGGGCGGCGGGATCATTGAAAGGCAGCGTGGTCGTGAGCGCCGCGAGTGCGCCCGGCACGCCGGCGGAATCCGGCTGGCCGTGCGTGAGCGCGCCGGAGCCGGCTTTCACCAGCAGCGAATCCACATGCCCGTGATAGCAGCCTTCGAATTTTACCACGCGATCCCGCCCGGTGAATCCCCGCGCGAGCCGGATGCACGACATCGTCGCCTCGGTGCCGGAGTTCACCATGCGCACCTTCTCCATACTCGGCACCCACGCGCAGATTGTCTGCGCCATCTCGATCTCCAGCGGATGCGGAATGCCAAAGCTCACGCCCTTCGCCGCAGTCCCGGAGATTGCATCGAGCACGACCTGCGGCGCATGGCCGAGGATCGCCGGACCCCACGTGCCGACGTAGTCGATGTACTCGTGGCCATCGATGTCCCAGATGTGGGAGCCCTTCGCGCGCTCGACGAAGAAGGGCTCGCCTCCCACCGAGCGGAAGGCGCGCACGGGAGAGTTGACGCCGCCCGGGATGTGTCGGCGGGCAGTGGCGAAGGCAGCGTGAGAAAGAGGGCGGTTGGTCATGAGGAAATTTCAATATCGATCGTCCAGCTTCCAATTAAGCTCCAAGTGACAGATTCCGAAACTCAAACCGCGAGTTTCACCCAAAACGCGCCCCCTTTGAAATTTTCTCCCCTTCCCTCTTTGGAACTTCAATGGAACTTGAAGCGTCCGTATTGAATCTTCCGATCATGAAAGCGCTCGCCTTTCTCCTGCTCGCCCTCCTCCCAGCCGCGGCTGCCCCTTCCGGCGCCGTGATTCGCGAGGACGGCGCCGTGTATCTCGAGGATGTCGTGCCCAAGCCCGTGAAGATCGCGATCAAGGAAGACGCACCCATCTTCTACAAGATCGACATGGACCGCTACCTCGGCACGCTCCAGCGCGGGCAGCTCGTCGAGGTGCAGGCCATCTCCGATCGCGCCTACCGGGTCCGCGGTGCGGCGCAGCAGGGCCAGGTCGCGGGCTGGGTGGATCCGAAGTTTCTCAGCCCACTGAAGAAGGAATTCATCGAGAGCGTGCACCAGAATGCCGCACGCAAGGCCGAGGTCGATGCCCTGATCGAAAAGAACGAAGTGGCGATCAATATGACCCCCGACGAAGTCTCGCGGGCGCTCGGCAAGCCGGGAAAACGGACCGCGCGACTCGATGCGCACGGCCGCGCGGAGACGTGGGAGTTCGTCCGCTACGAACGCGTGCCCCAAGAGACTACGGGCTACGACCGCACAGGCCGCCTCGTCACGAGCGTCATCTATGTGAAGGTGCCGGCCGGGAAACTCTCGGTGAGCTTTCAAAACGATCTCGTGTCCGCCCTCGAGCAGAGCGAAGGCGTCCTCGAACGCGATGCCCGCGTGAAATTGGTGCCCGCTCCGTTCGCGGTGATTTACTGACGCGTGCCAGGAATGTCGCCGCCGCGAAAAGCCCTGTCCGCCAGCCAGAAACCGGGTCCGTGAGAAATTTTCCGATCCGCCGCCGTCGCGCTTGCACTTTTCCTCGATGCTGCTTTTCTTCCCGTCCTCTGACGAGCGGCGGGGTAGCCAAGTGGTAAGGCCGGGGTCTGCAAAACCCCTATCCGCGGGTTCGATTCCCGCCCCCGCCTCCAATATCAAGCGAAGTTTGGGAGAGCGGCTGACGCTTTTGCTTCGCGTCAATGGGTGCCATCGCTTTGCTCGCGCTCATCCATGAGTGCCACCATCCCGCCGCCCGGCTACCATCGCATCAAGATGGTGGACAGTTTTCATGCACTGGTCGCCACTCCGTTCTCCGAGGGCATCAACGCACTCTGTTGGCCGCGCCGGCTGCCAGCCGGTTTTGACGAAGTGGTGGCGCATCTGGGCAGCGG
>JANPIS010000106.1:0-2889 GCA_031425095.1 Chthoniobacteraceae bacterium | reverse complement strand
CAAGGACTCCGGCAAGGTGCTGCGCGACGAGGTGCTCTTCCGCGTGGCGACGCCGCAGTTTTGCCACAAGTTCAACAGCTACGCGTCGCCGACGCCGGTGATCGAAGAAGGGCGGGTGTACGTCACCTATGGCTCGCCGGGCACGGCGTGTCTGGACACGAAGACGGGCGCGAAGATTTGGGAGCGCACGGATTTTGTCTGCAATCACTACCGTGGTGCGGGCTCGTCGCCGATCCTGTGGGGCGACCTCCTGATCATGAACTTTGACGGGAGTGATTTTCAGTTCGTCGTCGCCCTCGACAAGAAGACGGGCAAGACCGTCTGGGAGACGAAGCGCACGGTGGATTTCATGGACCTCGACAAGGAGGGCAAGCCGACCGGCGAGGGTGATCTGCGCAAGGCCTTCGCGACGCCGACGGTGATCGAACTCGACGGCAAGCCGCTGCTGCTGAGCAGCGGGGCGAAGGCGCACTACGGCTACGATCCGCGCACGGGGAAGGAGCTGTGGCGCTTTGACGAGCACGCGCAGCACAGCGCCAGCTCACGGCCGCTCGTGGCGCACGGCATGGTCTTTCTCCAGACGGGCTTTTCCAAAGGCCAACTCATCGCGGTGAAGCTCGGCGGCAGCGGACTGCTCGGCGAAGACAAGGTCGCGTGGCGGCACAAGAAGGGCGTGGCGAACAAGCCAAGCATCCTGATGCTGGGCGATCTGATCTTCATGATCGATGACAGCGGGATCGCGAACTGCATTGAGGCGAAGACCGGCAACGTGGTGTGGACGGAGCGCGTGGGCGGCAATGTCTCGGCCTCGCCCGTGCATGCGGCGGGACGCATTTACACGTGCAACGAAGAGGGCAAAGTGGCGGTGCTCGCACCGGGGCGGGAGTTCAAGCTGCTGGCCGAGAATCAATTCCCCGATGGCTTCATGGCCTCGCCGGCGATCTCGGGCAAGGCGCTCTATCTGCGGAGTAAGACGCACCTCTATCGGGTGGAGGAGTGAATCCGGCAGTCGCGGTGATTCCTAAATCCCAGGCGCCTCGTTCGAGGCCGAGCATCCCGCGCTTCGCTTACACGCCTGAAATTTGAATACTGTCTCCTGGATATCGCTCGGGGCTTGGAGCGGGGAGCTTGGCGTCTTCTCCCTCGTCGCGGGTTGCATCCTTATCCCGCTCATTCTCGCCATCACCGGACTCGTCGCGCTGCGTGTCGCGCGGTGTGATGCCGAGCGCGCGTGGGCGGCGCCGCTCGCGGGGTCAGCGGTGTGGTGTCTCGCCGGGACGTACGCGATCATGTCCCGCACTCCGCCGCTGGCGTGGTGCTTCGGGCTGCTCGCGGTGGTCGCGGTGCTCGCGATTTTTTGCCGACGCGAACTGGCCTTCCGTGCGCCGGAGCTTGGAGCGTTCGCGCTGGTTTACTTTTTCACGCTCGGCGTGATGTGTGTGATCCCGTTCCCCGGGATGTGGCTGATGGGCGGAGACTGGATTCAGCACTACGGCATGGCCACGGCGGTGTGGGAACGCAGCTTTGGTGTGGCGAGTCTCGCGCGCAGTCCCTCGTTCGCGGCGGGCTCGATCGTCTGCCTGCCATTCCATCCGAGCCTTGCGGCTTATCAGATCTATGTGGCGGCGACGACCGCGGGCGCGATGCTCGTGCTGCTGTCCGGTGCGCGCACGCCGGCGGCCCGCGCGAGGCGGCGCTGGGTGATCGCCTGCATCGGTCTGTCCGCCTTTTACGTCGTGCATCTGCAGAATCTCTGGCCGAAGTGGCTGGCCGCCGGTTTTTTTGTCGCCGCGATTCTGGAAGCGCACCGGCATCGGGAACGTGGAGAACTCGGCGCGGCGCTGCTGGCGATTTTCTGGTTTGGCGTCGGCATCGCGGCGCATGAATCGACGGCGCTCGCGTTTCCATTCCTCCTCGCAGCATTCGGGCGTCCGGCGCTCGTGGGCTTGCTTCGGCAGCGGCGCGTTTGGCTCGCCGGGACGGCGATCGTGCTGGCCACGTTTGCCGGTTGGCAGACTTGGACACTGGTCACCTTTGGGCTGCATGAACGTGTAGCGCAGAATCCCTCGGTGACCTGGAACGACGGGCGTGCGCTGCCGGAGAAAGTGGCGGTGAATGCGGTCGGTCATCTCGTGGGGTTGTTGCCGCCCGATCTGCATGAGCGCTGGTCGGGGGCGGACGCGACGGCGACGCCCGCGAAGATCGCGGAAAATTCCTACTACACTGCGGTCGCACTCAATTCGTGGATGGCGGCGACTTTGCTCACCATCTTCGGACCGACGCTCTGGGTGTTGCGCGCAGAGATCGGCACTTTGTGGCGGAATGCGGCGCAGGCCAGTGAGCTGCGCGTGTGGGGCTCGGCGCTCGCGGTCACCTTCCTTCTGAACTGTTTGATCACTCCGACGCCGCCGCGCTACGGCGCGGCGCAAGGGGGCTTCACGCAGGTCTGTCTGCTCGGATTCGTGCCGCTGGCCTTGCGACTCCTCGATCGCGCGCCCTCCGTGCGGCTGCGGCGGATCGTGCGCTGGCATCTGCTCACGGGTTTCGGGCCGTTCGTCGGACTTGCGATCGGCGTCCTGCTGGTCACGCACTTGCCGCATGCGGTACGAGCGGCGCTGACGGAAAAGCTCACGTGGGCCGATCACGATCTCTGGACGCTCCGCCATCTCGGGTTGGAGCCATTGGCCGAAAGTTTTTTCCCAGTCGGGCTCGTGTTCTTCGCGCTCGCGATGGCTGCGTTTTGGTCGGGAGCGATCCGCGTCAGCGGGCAAAATGTGCGAGCGCGTCGCTCGGAACGCGCTGAGTGAAGTGGTGTAAAATTTCTGTCGCTGCACGCACCGCGTTGGTGTGTTGCCATACGCAGGATCTTCGTCCCGCCCCAACCCAAAC
>JANPIS010000105.1:0-3511 GCA_031425095.1 Chthoniobacteraceae bacterium | reverse complement strand
GATGGGCGGATCGTGGCGGTCGGCGCGGATGCCGCGGTTCCGGCGGATGCGCGGGTGCATGACATGGCGGGGACGACGATCTATGCGGGGTTCATCGATGCGCATGTCGTGTTCACGAAGGGCACCGGCGAGCGCGGGGCGGCGCTGGATGAACGGCCGCCGGTGGATGCGGCGGAGGATCTCACGGCGGGTGCGGGCACCGGGTTCCTCGGGGTGTCGTCAGTCGCGGTGGGGGGAAGTGACAAGTCGCTGGTGCTGCCGGAGCGGCGGATGGCGCGCGAGTATGCGCCGGAGAAAAAGGCCCTGGAGGCTCTGCGCACGGAAGGTTTCACGGCGGCGAATGTGGTGCCGGATCGCGGCGTGATTCGCGGCACGAGTGCGTTTGTGTCGCTCGCTTCGAGCGATCCGAATGAAGCGATCATTCGCGCGGATACTTTCCAGCACGTGATGATCGACGTGCCGAAGGGGAAGAAGCCGGACGAGGATTCCGAGCGGCCCGATCCGTATCCGCACTCGCTCATGGGGGTGATCGCGGCGGTGCGGCAGACGTTCTTCGATGCGCAATTTCAAGCGGCGGATTTTGCGCACTTCGCGGCGCATCCGAACGATCGCCCACGTCCCGCCTTCGATGCGTCGCTCGACGCTCTCCAGCCTGCCGCGCGCAAGTCGATGCCAGTGGTCTTCGAGTCGTCATCGATGCTCATGATGGATCGCGCGCTGACCGTCGTCCGCGAACTTGGCGTGCAACCGGTGCTGCTGGCGACCGGTCAGGAGTGGCGGCGGCCGGATTTTGTGCGCGCGGCCGACGCGCCGTTCATCGTTCCTGTGGATTTTCCCGAAGTGCCAAAGCTCCCCGAGGACGACGACTGGCTTGCTGTACCTTTCGAGACGCTGCGCGTGTGGGATCACGCTCCGAGCAATCCCGCTTTGCTCAGCCGGGAAGGCCACAACTTCGCGTTCACCACACACGGGCTGGGAAAAAAGACCCGCTTTCGCAGCAACGTCCGCCTCGCCATCGCGCGCGGCTTGAGCGAAGCCGACGCCATCGCCGCGCTCACCAGCGAGCCGGCGCGCATCTGCGGCGTGGCGGATCAGCTCGGCACCATCGAGCCCGGCAAACTCGCGCATCTCAGCGTCGTCGAGAAGGGGCGCTACTTCGATGAAGACGCGAACGTGCGCGAGGTGTGGATCGATGGCCGGCAATTTCTCGCGCCGATCAAGGACGACAAAAAGAAAGACGCCGACGCCAAGGCCGACGCGAAGAAGAAGGAAAAGGAAACGCTGCGCGCGACGCTTACCGCCGCGCCCGCGCAAAAGGATCGCGGTCCGCTGCTTTTGCCGAAGGCCGTCTTCATCAAGTCCGCGACGATCTGGACCAGCGGGCCGCAGGGGCGGATCGAGAATGCCAGCCTGCTCATCGTGGATGGCAAGATCACCGCTGTCGGGTCGATGCGTGATGTGATCATGCCGACGGACACTTACGTCATCGACCGCCCTGGCATCCACGTCACTGCCGGGCTCATCGATTGCCACAGTCACAGCATGATCCTCGGGGGGGTGAATGAGGGCACGCTGCCGTCCACCGCGATGGTCCGCATCGGCGACGTCGTGAACTCCGAAGCCGAGACCATTCACCAGCAGCTCGCCGGCGGACTCACCGTCGCGAATCTCCTCCATGGTTCCGCGAATCCGATCGGCGGACAGAACTGCGTGATCAAGCTGCGCGACGGCGCCGCGCCCGAAGACTTGAAGCTCGCGGGCGCACCCGGCGGCATCAAATTCGCCCTCGGCGAAAACGTGAAGCAGTCGAACTGGGGCGCCGCCTTCAAACACCGTTTCCCGCAGACGCGCATGGGCGTGCCGGCCTTTCACACGAACCGCTTCACCGCCGCGCAGCAGTACGCCGCCGCTTTGAAAAAAGGCGACAAACCGGTGCGGCGCGACCTTGAGCTCGAAGCGATCGCCGAGATCACCCGCGGCGATCGGCTCGTCCACTGCCACAGCTATCGGCAGGACGAGATCGTCGCTTTTCTCCGCGTCATGGAGAGCTTCGGTGTGCGCGTGGCGACGCTGCAGCACATCCTTGAGGGCTACAAAGTCGCCGACGAAATCGCGAAGCACGGCGCCGGTGCATCGGCGTTCTCGGACTGGTGGGCATTCAAGTTCGAGGTCTATGACGCGATCCCGTATGCCGGCAGCATCATGCGCGAGCGCGGCGTGAATGTATCCTTCAACTCCGACTCGTCCGACCACGCGCGGCGGATGAATCTCGAAGCCGCGAAGGCAGTGAAATACGGCGGCACGCCCGAAGACGAGGCGCTGAAATTCGTGACCATCAATCCCGCAAAACAGCTCGGCATCGACAAGATGGTGGGTTCGCTGGAGGTCGGGAAAGACGGCGACTTCGTGGTCTGGAGCGGGAGTCCGCTCGCGACGTCGAGCCTTTGTCTGGAGACGTGGATCGACGGGAAGCAATACTTCGAGCGCGAAGCTGCGCACCGCCGCGGCGCCGCGCGCGACGCCGAACGGCTCACGCTGATCGAGAAAGCGAAGAAGCTCGCGAGCGAGCCGTCCGGAGATCCCGCCGCGGCAAAGGCACAGGAGAAATTTTTCTTCCGCGCGCTGGAAGACCGGCAGGTCCACCAATGCATGGGCTGCTGCCTCGACCACCAGATGCCATGGAAAAATTGATGACCCTTCGGAAGGCGCGCCGCCTCAGCTCCGGGTACCATACGCGTCTCGCGTGTTGGTTGCGGCGTCCCGCCGCGACGGACTTTTTCCTGTTCGCGCCTGGGCGAGAGCTCCGCTCCCGCCGAGCACGCCGCGATGTCCGCGTGGCGCGGAGCTCTTGCTGGATCACACGCGTCTGGAAGTTCGTCGTCGCGAGACGCGCCGACCAACACGCGGGACGCGTGTGGTACCCGGCGTTCCTGCTCGCCGCGCTCCTGTCTTTCGTGAGCGTCGGGCACGCCGAGACGCTCCTGCTCCGCGGGGCGACGGTGCATACCGTGGCGAAGGGCACCCTCTCTCCCGGCGATGTGCTCGTGCGCGATGGGAAGATCGCGGCAGTCGCGCCACGGATCGACGACGCGGCAGATCGCACCGTCGATCTCGCGGGCCTGCATCTTTTCCCCGGCCTCATCGGCGCCGCCACCGATCTCGGGCTCGTGGAAATCGGCGGAGTGCGAGCGACGGTCGATGAACGCGAGACGGGCGAATTCACGCCGGAGGTCGAGTCGTGGCTCGCCGTGAATCCCGACTCCGAACTCCTCCCCGTGGCGCGTGCGAATGGTGTCACGCACTTCGTCCCCGTGCCGCAGGGCAAGCTGCTCGCCGGCACTTCGGGACTCGTCGCCACGCGCGGCTGGACGATCGAGGAAATGGTCGTGCGCCAGAAGACGGCGATGCACCTCTTCTGGCCCGAGCATTCCCTCACCATCCCCGGCCCCGGCGCTCCCGAGAAAACCAAGCCACTCGACGAGCAGGCCCGCGAGCGGCGCGAGAAAGTGCG
>JANPIS010000104.1:0-2595 GCA_031425095.1 Chthoniobacteraceae bacterium | reverse complement strand
CGGGGTCCGCATCTACGAGTTCGAGCCGACGATGTATCACTGCAAGACGATGATCATCGACGATCTCCTCGTCTCGGTGGGCTCCGCGAACTTCGACAACCGCTCCTTCCGCCTGAACGACGAGGCCAACCTCAACATCCTCGACGCCGACTTCGCCGCCGCAGAGACACGCGTCTGGGAGCAAGACCGGGCGCGCGCCCGCGAGATCACCCACGCGGAATGGCAGCGCCGCCCGCCCTGGCAGCGCGCGGGTGACGCGGCGGCCGCGCTCTTCCGCTCACAGCTTTAGCCGGTCTGCGGCAGCTCTGCCCCAGACGCGCAACGACCGTCCCTCGCGGGACGGTCGTGCGGATTCTTGAGGGAGACTGAAGTGAATATTCGCGCAGTTAGGCCGCGGCCGGAACATTCGCTTCGTCCACGGTCGAGATGTCTTCGGCCTTCTCCTGCTTGAAGATCTCCTCCGCGCGATCTTCCAGCTCGTCGGAAGCGGCGCGCACCGAGATGAGGTAATTGCCTTTGAGCAGTTTTTCCTCATAGACCTTGGCTTCAATCTCGGGGATGCCGAGACCGATCAAGCCGCCCGCGAGTCCGCCCGCGGCGGCACCGACTGCCGCGCCGCTGAGCGCAGCCATAATGGGTCCGGCAGCGATGAGCGGCCCGACCCCCGGAATCGCAAGCGCGCCAATTCCCGCGAGGAGACCGAGGACGCCACCGGTGACGCCGCCCGCGGCGGCTCCGGTGGCCGTGCCTTCGGGAGCTTTGGTGGCTTTCACGTGGCCGACGTCCTGGCCCGGTCCCTGGGGATAGACGACGGAAATGTCCGGCGTGGTAAAGCCGGAGCCGGTGAGACGGTCCACGATTCGCTCGGCTTGCGGGCGGGAAGTGGCGATACAGAAGACAGCGTTTTGTGACATAATGATGATGGTTAGTGAGTTGGGTGTTACTTGGTTATTTGGTTACTTGGCTGATTTGACTTCGGTTTCGTCGGTCACGGCAGTCTTACCGGCGACCATCTTGGCGTGGTTGCACACAGATTCTTTTTCCGCGGCGGTATTCACCGGTCCGCGCAGCGTGACCTTTCCGTCGATGGTGATGATCTTCACATTCTTGGCCGTCATGGTCAGCGATTTGTCGTCCATGACCATGCGCCGGATGTCCTGCGTGATCTTCACATCTGCAGGAGCGTTGGATTGATCGCCCGGGGTGACGGTCGCACCGCTCTTATCGCGTTTGTTTTTGCCGCTGTTGTCGGGATCCTTGGCATTCTCCTGAGCGATGGAGAGGCTGAGCATGGCAGCGGTAGCAGTGAGGGTGAGGAGAGTTCTTTTCATGTCCGGTAGATCGCAACTCCGGCGCACGCTGCGCGTGCTCCATGGGCCTGAGCGTGGCATCCGGCGCGCAGCGATCCGTTTCAACATCAGTGTGGGCGGCGGGCGGAGCGACGATCGGTGAGGACGACGCGGCGCGATTGCAGGAGGTCGGCGACGGCGAGTGCGGCTTCGCGGCTGTTGCGGCTCACGGAAGAGACGGCGGCGATCAAATCGCCAAAGGTGAGCTGAGAACGATGGGAGGACTTCAGGGGCTTGTTCATGGCGGGTGAAAGGCGCGTAAGGCGTGCCAGCCCCTCGCCACCCTGAGAGCTCTGGCGAACTGGACGACGCAGCGTCGCGCGAAACGACAACACTGTTCACTTTTCCGACGACTCCTCACCCCTCGGAGCGCGATGGCCGGAGAGCTATCCGCCTTCGCGCTGGAGCAGCAGCACGGTCACATCGTCGTCGAAAGCTCCGCTTCCGCACAACGTGGTGACGAGGAAATTGGCGTCGGCATGCTCAGCGAAAGCGGGAGGCACTTCCCCCATGGCTCGCCGCTCACCGTCCGGGCGGCGCGCGCTGAAGAGACCGTCGGTGAAGAGGAGCGCGTGGTCACCCGCTTCGAGATGGGTGCTTTCCATCTCGCTAGAGAATTCTTCGCTCAAACCGAGCAACGTCCCGTGGGAAGCGAAACTCTCCACCCGTCCATCGCCGCGCCGCACGAGCAACGGCGGATGACCCGCGCCGGCCAGGCGGAGGCGCCCGCCCGGTGAGATGCGCGCGCACACCGCGGACATCATCGACGTGCCGCGGAAGATGGCGAAGAGGCCGGCATTCACGCGGGTCAACACTTCCAGCGGATCGCCCGTGGCGCGCGCGGCCCGCTGAAACAAGATGGCGACGAGGGTGGTGCAGAGCGCCGCGGCGACGCCGTGGCCCGTCGCGTCCGCGAGCCAGACGATGGCGCCGGTGCTGCGCATCTCGACTCCGTAGATGTCGCCGCCGACCTGGATCAGCGGTGTGTAGTGCGCGGAAATGCTCCAGCCTCCCAGCATTCCCGGCCCCGGCAGGATCGCGCGCTGCACGCGCTGCGCCGCTTCGAGATCGGCCATCTGCGCGGCGCGCCACTGCGCAAGTTCGTCGTTCTGAGCGCGCAAGGCGGTATTCAGCGCGCGCAACCGGAGCTGCGTCTCGATGCGTGCGACCAGCGACGCACGCGTGACCGGTTTGGCCACGAAATCATTCGCGCCCGCGTGCAGGCAGGCCACTTCCTCGGCTTCCC
>JANPIS010000103.1:0-2185 GCA_031425095.1 Chthoniobacteraceae bacterium | reverse complement strand
CCGCCCCGCTGCACGTCGATGATGACGACCGGCATCTCCGCCATCGACGCCCAGCCGAGCGCCTCGGTCTTCAGCGAAATGCCCGGGCCACTCGATCCCGTGACCGCCACGCGGCCGCCGTAGCTCCCGCCGATGGCCATGGAAATCGCCGCGATTTCATCTTCCGTCTGAATGAAAGTGCCGCCGTATTTCGGAAGCTCGCGCCGGAGCAGTTCCATGATGTCGCTCCAGGGCGTGATCGGGTAACCGGCTCCGAAACGGACGCCAGCCGCGATGATGCCGAAAGCCAGCGCTTCGTTGCCGCTCATGACCACCTGTTGCTGTCCGCCCTTGTCGGCGTGGAGAAATTTGAACGCATGCAGAAGTCCCTGCACTTCGTGGCCGTAGCCGGCCTGGAAACACGCGAGCGCGTTCTGCACGATCGTCGGATCTTTTCCTCCGAAGCGCTCCTCGATCAGCTTCGTGAGCTTCGGCACATCGAGGTCGAACATCCGGGCCAGCAGGCCGAGCGAGTAAATATTCTTGCCCTTGTCCCGCCCGGTGCCGCCGATCGCCTCCACGGTGAGCGACGAAATCGGCACGCCCACGTGATGATAAGTGCCGAGCAAATCCTCCGCCGGCTTCACGTGATCGGAATCGTAAAGCACGATGCCGCCGCGGCGCAGCGAGGAGACATGGTTCGCGTAGCTGTGGTCGTAAAAGCAAAGCAGCACGTCCGCTTCATCGCCCGCGCTGAGCACTTCGCCGGAGCCGATGCGCACTTGGAAGATCGAAGGCCCGCCCGAGATCGTCGAAGGGATCGTCATGAAAGTCATGACCTCCTGCTCGCTGCGACCCGCGAGCCGCGCGAGGAAGCCGCCGATCGCCTGGATGCCGTCCTGCGAATTGCCGGCGATGCGGATGACGGCTTCGGTGATCTTCGAGATGCGAGAGCCGTCTTCGGAAGTGGCGGCGAGGGTGGATTCGCTCATGGATTGGGAGGGGGATGAAACACTTGGAACAGAACCTCCACCGGGATGGGGAAGGGGATGGGAAGCTACCAAGCAGCCCCGTTCGGTCAAGCTAGCGGGGTGCCTGCGAATAGCTTGCGGACTGGTGTGGCGCCAAAAGGTTCGGATTGGTCTGGCCTGCGATCCGCTCTTTCATCGGCGCGTGTTGTTCTCCTCTCGAAGCGCCGGCCGTGCCGGCTGGCTCATGCTCCTCGCCGCGATGGCGATCGTGGGCGTGCTGCAGATGCGCCGCGGGATCGCCGGCCTGCGCCCACACGGGCCGACCGCGGATGCGACTTCGGAGACGATCTTCGCGTCGCTCACCGGACAACGCGACGTGCCGCGCCGCCTCGCGGCGGAGCTGGCTCGGCTGCCCGAAGGCAGGCCAGTCTTGATCCTGCGTCCTCCCAATGACTTCCTCTCTGCGCTTCCCGCCTACATGGTCGCGTATCAGTCGATGCCGCGTCCGGCGGTCATCCGTGAATTGCAGATCGTGGACTCAGCCGCGGCGGTCGAGGAACTGCGGCGCAGCTTCGCGGCGATCGTCTTTGTCCGGCAGTCACCGCCCCCGGCGTTTCCCGCGGGACAGCAATTTGGGTCTTCATTCACCTTTGTGCCATTGGGCGTTTCGCCATGACGATCGCCCTGTTGCTCGCAGCTCTTACGGTGATTTTCCTGACGGGCTTCGGCGTGACGCGCTGGCTGCTGCGCGACGTTCCGTCGCTGTGGTGGCCGGAATTCATCGGGCTCGCCTGGATCGTCGGCGCGGGAGTGCTGTCCGTGGTGTTGTGGCTGAGCGGATTCGTCGCGCGCGGCGCGGCGCTCGTGGCTTTGGTCGCCGTCGCGGTGCTGGCGCTGAGTCTCTGGCTCGGTCGAGGCGCGCGGTCGGCGCCGCGGCTGGCGTGGTTTCCACCGGGCACGGCCGTTTGGGAAAAGGCGGTCACCTTGATGCTCCTCCTGCCCATCGGTGCCTTCTTTGTGCAGACCTTCCGTGAGACGCTGCATTGGGACGGGATCCTGGTGTGGGAAATCAAGGCACGCATCGCCTTCCTCCACGGTGGCGCACTGCCGCTGAGCTACTACTCGACGGCGCTGGTGCAGGACTGGTCGCATCCGGCCTACCCGCTCTATCTCCCGATGCAGGAGTTGTGGGTCTATCTGTGGCTCGGTGAAGCGAATCAGCACTGGGTGAAGGC
>JANPIS010000102.1:0-8297 GCA_031425095.1 Chthoniobacteraceae bacterium | reverse complement strand
CGAGCGCTCGACCATGTAAACACCCGTGCTGTGGCACGCGATGCACGACTTTTCCCGCACCCAATGATGCGCGCCATCATCGAGATACTTCGCCGCCGCCTGGATCGTGTCGGGACCAAACGCCTTCACCCGCGGCTCGTCTGCCGTCGCCGCCGGGACTTCGATGCCCGCAGACTTATACTGAAACTCCGGCTTCGCCTTCGTCTCGACCGCGAGCGACGTGGCTGCGAGCGCTGCGAGGACTGCGATGAGGGGAGATTTCATGGCGCAAAGATTCTGCACGATTCGAGCGGGCTTGGCAGCATTCCTTTGGCCTGCACGATGCGTGCGCAGGCGCACGGCGGCGCTGATCCTACTTTGCCGCGGAGTTGCCTGCCGGACTCAGGCGAGGCTTAGCGGGAGCGAAGTTCAGTTCGTCGCTCAGCGCGCCGTCCTTCGTCTCCCAAGTTCCGCGAGCCGCCTTCCACGCGTTCGACGAAAGCTTCGCGAAGGACTCGCGCACGGTGCCGTCGCCCGCGGCCGCGCCGGGTGCCTTTGGCAGCGGGACGACTTTGTTTTTCTTCCGCTCGCTCTTGGGCTTCTTCGTCTTCGCGCCCTCGGGCAGCGGCATTCCGAAACGCTTTGCGCCGGCCTTTACCGGGTTCGCCATTTCGGCGAGCCATGCGTCGTGGAGCTTCGTGAGTTCGGCGACTTTCTCCGGCATCTGCTGCGCGAGATCATTCTTCTCCGACACATCCTTGCCGAGATCGAAGAGGCTCACGCGCGCCTTTTCGCCGACGAGTTTCCAGTCGCCGGACCGCACCGCCCACCAGCCTTCCTCGCCGCCGGCGGACCAGAACAGGTTGCGCGGCTGCGGCGTCTCCTCTCCCCTCAGGAGCGGCAGAATGTTTCTGCCATCGAAGGGCTTCGCATCCACCTGCGCGACTCCCGCTGCCGCGAGGGCCGTCGGCAGAATGTCGAGCGAGATGACCGGCGCCTGGCTTTCGCCGGGCTTGAGTTGCGACGGCCAGCACACCAGGAACGGCACGCGGATCCCGCCCTCGTAGTCCTGATGCTTGCCGCCGCGCAAGGGCGTGTTCACCGCCGACTGCGCGAGTGGGCCGCCGTTGTCGCTGATGAAAAAGAGCAGTGTGTTTTCCCACGCGCCCGTCTGTTTGAGTGTCGCGACGACTTTGCCGATGGCGTCGTCCATGCGCTTGCCCATCGCGAGCAGCGTGTCGCGGTCTTTATTGCCGGTGGAAAATTTTGCGATCTCATCCGCGGGCGCCTGCAGCGGCGCGTGGACGGCGTTGAACGCGAGATAGACGAAGAACGGTTTCGCCGCGTGCCGTGTGATGAAAGACGACGCCTCCTCGCCGAGCCGGTCCGTGAGATAGCCCGTCTCCTGCACCGGCGTCGTGCCGCGGTAGATCGGATCATCGGGATCGTTGAGTTTGAAGTAGTCGTGCGCGCCGCGGCCGAGGAAGCCGAACACTTCATCGAACCCGCGCAGCGCCGGGCTCCACGCCACATCCGGCCCGAGATGCCATTTTCCAAACTGCGCCGTCGCGTAGCCCGCCGGTTTGAAATGCTGCGGGAAAATCTTCTCACTCATCGGCAACCCGCTCCCCGCCTCGCCGCCGGTGTAAAGCCCAAGCCGCTGCTGATACCGCCCCGTCATCAGCCCGCCGCGCGTCGGCGAGCACACATGCCCACTTACATAGCCCTGCCGGCAGATAACGCTCTGCTTCGCCAGCGCATCGAGATGCGGCGTGGTGATTTCCTGCGGATGCGCGGGATTGAAGAGCACATCCGCATAGCCGAGATCATCCGCGACGATGACGACGATGTTCGGTTTCGGTTCGGCAGCGCTGAGCAGGGCGGACGCGGCAAGGAGAACGGCAAGAAGTCTGGAGGTAAAGACGATCGTTTGCATAAGTTCGGTGACTAGGGGTGAACTTCGGAGGCTGGCATTGCCCGCACCGTGACGTTGGTGAACGTTTCGTTATCGGCCGGCTTTTTGAAGCGGGTGTCTTTGTCGTTCACCCAGATCGGCGTGGTGCGGCCGTCGGCGTGGCGGAGGCGGAGGTTGTCGAGGTAGATGGTGTAAGTGCCCGCTGTGCCGCCGGTGAAGACGACGCCGTGTTTGCCGAGTGGCCCCGGAGCGGTGCTGGCGAGGCCGATGATGCGGTGCTCCCAGGCGCCCTTGCCATTGGCGATGCCAGGGCCGCTGACTTGATCGCGGCCATACTGGTCCACGCCGGTGCCGGGCTTGAAGAGCGGGCCGAAGGGTTTCGAGTTGTTGCCTTCAAGGGTGGAGAAATACGGCTGCTTCTTCGCGGTGTTCGGCGAAAAGGCGATGTCGTATTCGAGCCAGTCGGTGGCGTATTGCGTGCCACTCCAATTCGCGAGCGAGATGGCGAGGCGATCTTTTGGTTTGGCCTGATCCGTGATGGTCACCGTGACCGCGAGCACTTCGCCTTCAGGAGCAGCAGGCTGGTGATACTTCGCTGGAGCAGGCTGGTGGCTGAGCGCGGCCCCGAGTGATTCGGCCCACGCATTCATCTTCGCAGCGAGCGATTTCACCACTTCCGGATTCGCATCGGCGACGTTGTTCGCTTCGGTCTCATCCTTGCTGATGTCGTAGAGTTCGTGGCGGTGAAAGAAGCGGTGCAGCTTCCACTGCGCGGTGCGGAGGGCGTCTTCGTCGTGCCAGATCCAGTAGTAGCTTTCCACCGGACTGGCGTTGTTGTCGCGGAGGGCCGGCCAGATGTTTTTGCCATCCAGCGGACGCGTCTCAGGCATCTTCGATTCCGTCATCGCCATCAGCGTCGGAAACATGTCGAGCGCACCACAGAGGCCAGTCCATTTCTTGCCGCCGACGAGTCCTCCTTTCGGCCAATGCATGACGGTGGGCAGACGCACGCCGCCGTCATAGACGGTGTGCTTGTGGCCGCGCAAAGGCAGGCTGCAGCCGGCTTCCATCGCGCCGTTGTCGCTGGTGAAAACGAAGATGGTGTTCTCCAGCAGACCCAGCTTCGCCAGCTCGGCCTCGATGGTGGCGACGTTGTTATCGAGCGCATGAAGCATCGCGGCGTGGATGTGTTTGTTCTCGTCGGTCGTCTTGCCGCTGGCGGTGGGGAGCTTGGCGGCCATTTGCGGATCTATTCTCGCCAAATCACTTGCCTTAGCCTGCATGGGTGAGTGCGCGATTTGAAAGGGGATGTAGCAGAAGAACGGTCGCCCCTTGCTGGCTCGAATAAACTCCACGGCATGCTGGGTGAGCAGATCATCCGTGTAGCCTTCCTCTTGCGGGCGAAACTCGCGGTTATGCCACCAAGACACTGGCCCTCCGCCTTTGACCGTGCGGCGGGTGAAGTGGTCCGGTCCACCGCCGTAATAGACCCACGCCTCATCAAAGCCGTGCGCGTTCACTCCATGGCCGAAGTCAGGCTTTTTGTTCGGCATGTGTTTGAAGGCCTCGGCAAAGTGGGCGTTGAACTCCGGCGTCTCGGGATCATTTCCGTTGTGCCATTTGCCGAAGACGCCGGTGCGGTAGCCATTCGCCTTGAAGCCTTCCGCAATGGTCGTCTCGGCAGGTTCGAGCTCGCCGCCGGTCTCTGGCCCAGTGCCCACACGGATCGGATGACGTCCCGTGAGCAGCATCGCACGGGTGGGTGAGCACACACACCAGCCCATGAACTGCGTCAGCTCCACACCCTTGGAAAAAAGCCGGTCGATGTTCGGCGTGGGCACGCCGCCACCGTGCGCGCTAATGTCACCCCAGCCGATGTCGTCGGCCATGATATAGACGACATTCGGTTTTGAGGAAGGTGCGGCGGCGTGGAGCGCACCCAGCGAAGCCACGAGAGCGCTGGCGAGAAGCAGGCGAGAGAGGGATTTCATAGGAGTGGGTGATGAGTCGTTCAGGGGGTGCGCTGCGGCAGCGTGTTTTGCAGAGGTAATTGGCCGCGCAATAGGCGGGCCCCCTGGCCAGTCAGCCAGAGGTAGTGATCGCCGGGCAAACCTTCGTAGTCGAGGAATCGCGTGGGGCCGACGGGCAGCTCATTCGTGCATTTGAAAATGGCCGTGCCTTCATCCACCTCGTCAAACATGGCCACGTAGATCATCTGCGCGCCCGCAGTTTTGGCGGCGACGAACTGCGACCAAAGGAACTCGCCTTTCAATCGCGGAATGTGTCCGAGCGGTGAGTCAGGATTCATGTTGTGCCAACTGAATCCCGGAAAGACGACGGGCAGATAGTCGAGCAAATGCTCACGACACCAGGCAAGGTCAGGTTTCGCGACCTTCTCGCTGTGGCGCGCGGCTTCCTGCGGATTGCGATAGCGGCCTGGCGTCCATGGGCTGAGCACGTCGGCCAGTTGGAGCACCTCGTGCAGCGCGGGATCGGGCGCGGCATCGCGATGGAGGTCGCGCCAACCGGTGGGGACGCCGAGCATCACGGAGCAGCCATCGGCTTTGAGGAACTCGATCAATGCGCGGCATTCGGCGAGCGAGTATTTGCGATCGTCGGCAAAACCCACACCCCAGACGGCCACGAGCGGTTTGCCCCGGTGCCGCAGATACGCAGGATCGTCGCCGAGCTTCATTTGCCCGCGAAGCATGCGCCAGTCCTCCATCACCGCGGCCACACCGCCGGCGGGCAGGCCGCTGAGGTCATACATCAGCGCATACGCGCGGCCTTCGCGATTCGCGCCTTCACGGCAATTCGCGAGCACGACGTCCTTGTGATGCCGTCCTGCCCCGCTCTTCAAGCCGTTGGCAAAGCGTTGCACGAATACGCCCTCGATGCCGTATTCGCGCATCCAGCGAAAATGCCGCAGCACCGTCGCGCGCCGGAAGGAACTGAACACCTCGGCGGGGCGACCATTGGCGAGCTTGAAGCCGGTGGGGAATCGCTCCTCCGGCGTGAGTTCCGACATGTCGGGCCAGAGGTCCACGTTGACGTTACCCGGACCGAAAGGCTTCTGCTTCCTGGCCGCCCAATGCGTCCAGCCAAGGCCCGCGCCATCGCGCTCGCAATTGAACCAGCCTTGATAACCCGCCATCACCTTGCCGGTCAGCGTGCTCGTATCCACGCCACGGACGATGACACCGCTGTAAGGCGCGAGCGGATTTGATAGGTCGGCAGTCCAACTAAGGCCTGTTGCCAGTAGGAGGAAGGTAACGGTTGAAAGAATGGCTTTCATGCTTGTGTCGGAACCATGTCGTCGGAACGTGGAGTTAGCGGAGGGAGATTTGATGAAGCGTCGCGATTTCGTCGGCGGTGAGGGCGCGGTGGAAGATGGCGAGTTCGTCGATGCGGCCGGACCAGAAGCCTGGCGCGCTGCGTTCCGGTTCTCGGCCGGTCGCGTCGAGTTTCACGCCGATCCCGAGGGCGGAAGGTGCGACGGTGCTCAGCCCCGCGCAGGGCGTCGCGGCGACTTCGGTGCCATTGTGGTAGAGGCGCAGAGTGGTGCCATCGAGAGTGAAGACAACGAGTTGCCATTCGCCCAACGGCAGAGGCCGGTTTTCACGCACGCCGATCTCGTTGCCCTGCGCGTCATGCACACGCACTTCGAGACTCCCTTCATCCTGCCAGAGTCCGAAATGAAACTGTCCGCCGTGATTGACGCCGCCATCCTCCGCCCAATTCTTCGCGATGCTGGCCGAGCGCGGCCGGCTCTCGGCAAGCACCCAGGCGCACACGGAGATCGCGCCACCGGTCGCCTTCGGCAAGTCCGTCACGACCGCATAAGTGCCGGCCTCGACGCCATGGAGACGCAGGGCCGAACCGACCTTTCCTGCCGCCCACGGACTACCTACGCGGCCCCGGATGACTCGGCCGTCGTGCTGACCAGAAGTCACGTCTTTGAGCGTCGTGCCGTCGGGCATCATTCGCATGCGGTAGTAGGCGACCGGCTGGAAGTCGCGCATCTGGCGGGCGTAGCGGGTCGCCGTTTCCTCCAAGGTGCGGACGAAATCCTCCGGCGCAAAGTCGATGCCCGCGGGCGTGCGGGTCGCGGCATCGATCCGCGAAGCCTGACGCTCGATCAGTCGCTGGGGTTCGGCGGTGCTCCCGGTCTTCACGAGCACCTCGCCTCTGAAGACATGCACCTCGCTGCTCTTGGCGCCGGCATTGACGCCAAACTCGGTCCCGAGATCCACCACGCTGGCCGACGGTGTCTCGACGGTGAATCCAACCGCCGCCTCGGGCACACGCGCGCTGAGCTTGCCCGTGCGCAGGCCAACCGACGATGGGCCCCGCAATTCAAACTGCGCCGGCGATTCGATGATGACCACGGCCCCGCTGGCATAGGTGAACTCGACCACCCCGGCGCGAAGTTCATAGCCCCCGGCGGGCAGCGTCGCTCGCCCCTGAACGGTCATCTTCCTCCCGCCGGCCAGCAGTTCGGCGCCACTGCTTTCCGACACGGTCGCGACCACTTCCCCCATCGGAATCGTGCGCGGCAGAAACACCCACGCCGACACCGCCAGGAGGACCATGGTGGCGGCCAGCGCGAGCCACGGCGTTGGCTGGCTCCACATCGGACGAATGATCTGCGGAGCCGCGCCCGGCACGACGGAGGCCGGCGCCCAGGCCTGCTCCAGCGCCGGATCGCGCTCGGCGCGCTGGCGCAGTTCCGCATCGAGGTGGAGGTAGCTGCGGAAATGGGCGCGCGCTTCGGCGGAAGAACGGAGATGCTGCTCCAGCGTCGCAAAGTCCTCGGCGCGGATCACGCCATTGCAGTAGTCGGCCAGCCACTGCGCGAGTTGGGCGTCGTCTTTCACGCGCACTCCTCCCGGCGCAAAGTGTCCTCGACGCACGTGAGCAACTCGCCGCGCAGACGATTGAGCAGCGTGTAAAGCGCGCCGGGTTGCTTGCCCAACTGCTCGGCCAGATCCTTCGTCTTCACGCCTGGTGTGCAACTTTGCAGCAGCAACTCGCGGTTGGCGGGCCGCAGCTTTTCAAGGCAACCTTCCAGCGCCCGCGATTGCGCCACGCGAACGTCCAGTTCCGCCGCGCCTTCCTCCGCGAGCTGCTGAATGAGTGCCTCGCCAAAGACCAACCGGTCCCGCGCCATGCTGCGGCGGTAATGCAGCGCCTCAAAGCGCGCGATGACGCAGGCCCAGGGGAGAAATTCCGTGGCGGGATCGAACTGCCCGAACTTCCGCCAGATCACCAAGCCGACCTGCTGCATCACCTCATCCACATCCGACCAGCCCGGCAGCATCGACCGCACGAAACTGCGCAGCCGCGCCTCGTGGCGCGTGAAAAGCGTCACGAACGAAGTGTAGGCAGTGTCGTCACTCGGGGGCATTTACTCTTTATACTCCCGCCACCGCCAAAACCTTACACGATGGCCTTGCGCCCTTCGGAGATTCGGCACGCCCGGCCGGATCGCGTCGGGCTCGTCTTGCCCCGTGATTACTTCGCGGCTGGCGGCGCTTTCGCCTTCTTCGGCCACGCTTGCGGCTCAATGGATTGAGGAGCGAATGTGCTCAGGTCCGGCGTTGCAGTCTTCACGCCTTCCGCGGGCACTTCGAGTTTCGCGGTCCAGACGATGCCGTTGAGGACGTAGCGGCGGAGATCTTCGATCACCCAGTTCTTGTAAAAGTGCGGCATCACCACGGCAAAGCCGCGGCCGGAGTCGGCGCGCTCCACACACCACGAGACCGCCTCCGCTTTCGGCACGTCGGGCGGGAGCATGGAGGTCGCGAGCACGGTGACGTTTGCGGCGGGTTTGTTTCCGTCGGGACCGAAATAGTTATGCGTGTAGGGCTCGTCGTTCAGCGTGAACTCCCGGCAGCCGCGCCACACCGGGTGCTGCGGCGCAGCGGGCGTGATGGTGGCCTCGGGGAAAATCTTCGCGAGGGATTCGTGATGCTTGCAGGAGCGATTGGCGAAGTAGCCGCCCATCCAGCGCAGCAGCGGATGATCGCCATCGGGCTGCACATCTTCACCGAGCAAACCGGTCGCGTAGTGCACACACACGATGCCGCAGCCGCGCTGCATCATGGCGTCGAGATCGGCGAGGTTCTGCGCGGCATTGGGCAGGCGGTTGGCAGGAAAGGTGTCGCCGCTGAAGACCACGGTGGATGCGGCATCACGCAAGGCTTTGTCCGGCCATTCATAAACCACGTCCGCCTTCACGCCGGGTAAGTTGGTCATGTTTTCGAGGCAATGTTTCATCAACCGCCCACCAGCCGCGACCTCGTGCGTGCCGGGCGGATGATTGGTGGGGCCGACGACGATCAGAATACGCGCCGGCTCGGCAGCGAATGCCGAGACGACTGACGCGAAGAGGAGGGCGGTG
>JANPIS010000101.1:0-6032 GCA_031425095.1 Chthoniobacteraceae bacterium | reverse complement strand
GCCTGCGTTCCTTTTCATCGCCGGCTATGTCCAGGGCCTCGGGATGCGCTCAGGGGCGGCGCAGCCCCGCGCCTTCGGTCGAAGGCTGCGGCGGCTCGCCGAGATCTGGCTCCTCGGCTATGCGCTCCACTTTCCCGCGCCTCAACTCTTGGCGGGACAATGGACCGAAGCATGGCGGCTCGGCACCCACGTCGATGTCCTGCAATGCCTCGCGGTGTCGCTCGCGCTGCTTCTGGCGATCGAGTGTTGGGCGCGGCGATCGGTGGACACGATCGTGACCGTGCTCATTCTGATCACCGTCGGCGCCACGGAGATCGTGGCGGACTTGGCGTTTCAACCGGACTGGCTGCGCGCGTATTTCACCCCCAGCACGGGTTCGCTCTTCCCGCTTTTGCCGTGGGCAGCGTTTGTCTTCGTCGGCTTCCTCGCCAGCCGGGTTACGCAATGGGTTTCGTGGATGTCTGCGATGCTGTGGATCCTGCTTGTCGTATTCGCAGTCGGTGCGGGCGGGTCCAATGGCTTTTTCGCGCAGCGCGTCGCCTGGCTGCTACTGGCCGTGCCGCTCGTGCAATGGGTTGCCGCCCGCTGGCAACCGCAGTGGCTGCTTTTCGTCGGAAGAGAATCCCTCGTGATCTACGCTGCGCACCTGTTGCTCATCGAAGCGCTCGCCATCCTCGCGCTGCCCCGCTCCAGCGCGAGCATCGTAATCTGCTCCGTCGTCTTCACCGGGGTGCTCGCGGCGAGTTGCGCTATCGCCATCGCATGGCGGCGGACGCCGTAGAGCGATGCGGAACCGGCTGCACAGGCCGACGCTCAGAAGCGCCAGCCCAAAGCCGAGCGCGCCCGGCTCGGGGATGGCTTCGGGTTGGATTGCTATGCCCACTGCACCGTTCGAGCCCGTGTGGGCGAAGACCGAGCCCACGCCTGTCGGGGCGAATCGCAAGATGGTGCTGTTGCGGGTATCCACGGTGTAAAGGAGTCCCTCGCTGTCAAAGGCCAGCCCGATCGGATAGGTGTCGGCACCGAGATTTGCGAAAGCGGAGCGATCACCGTTTGGGGTAAACTTCTCAATGAGACCGACGTGAGAAGGATTTTGGATGTTTTCAGATACGTAGAGATTTCCTTGGGAGTCGAAGGCGAGCCCTTCCGGGTTGCTCAAGCCAGTGGCGAAAACCGAAATGATTCCTCCGGGCGTGATTTTCACGATGGTGCCGGAAACTCCTCCGGAATAGACGCCGTCGTTCGACACATAAAGATTCCCCGCTCTATCGAAAGCCAAGGCATATGGCTGGGCCAGGCCGCCGTAAGCAAAGTAAGATCCGACACCCTGTGGAGTGAATTTCACGATCGAGTCATTGCCGGTGTTTGCCGCGTAGAGATTACCCAACCCGTCAAACGCCAGGCCCGTTGGAAACGAGAGAAAGAAAAAATCTGCGAATTGTGTTCCGACGCCAGCCGGCGTCAACTTCTGGATCGTCCGGTTTCTCTGCGATGTGAAAAGGTTCCCCGCACTATCGAAGGCCATGCCAGATGGCCCATTGGCAGTGGCAAAGAGCGAGCCGACACCGTCCGGCGTGAACTTCTCAATCGTCCCGCTGGTGTAATTCGACACATAAACAATGCCCGCGCGGACATTGCCGGGGGCGATGATCGGCGCAAGCGCTGCAGCGACGACAGAGAGGAGGATTAACGGAGATTTATTTGTAGCGGAAAGTGTCCGTGCTCTTGGTGGTGCCGTAGAGAATCCGAGTCGAATCGAAAGGAAGGCATTCATAGAATCCTGCCGGACTCATAGCGATTGCGGGTCGCATTGATCAAACGCTTTCACCGCCGTGCTCTGGGGTCGAGCGCGTCTCGGAGGGCGTCGCCGAGAAAGTTCAGCGCGAGCAGCGTGATCGACATCACCCCAGCTGGGAAGACGAGCAGCCACCAGTGACTGCGGATGGGGTTGATGGCGAGCGCGCCATCGGCGAGCAGGCTGCCCCAGCTCGCCTGCGGAGCCTGCACGCCGAGGCCGAGGAAGCTGAGGAAACTTTCGTCGAGGATCACCGCAGGAATCGTGAGCGTGAGATAGACGACGACGATGCCGACGAGATTCGGCAGCAAGTGTCGCAGGATGATCTTCGTGTGGCTCTGCCCGAGGCTGCGCGCGGCGAGGACGAATTGCTGCGACTTCAGCGAGAGCACCTGCCCGCGGACGATGCGCGCCATGGTGAGCCATTCGATGAGCCCGAGGCTGAAGATGAGGATGAGCACTTTTGAATACCCGACCAGCGCACCGTCCCACATTCCGCTGAGCCACAGCTTCACCTTCGGATCGAAGATGAAACTCACGAGGATGATGATGATGAGCCGCGGGATGGAGTAGAGGATTTCCACAAAGCGCATCATCAGCGCGTCGGTCTTGCCGCCGACGTAGCCGGAGATGAGTCCGTAGGTCGTGCCGACGAAAAAGCTCACCATCGCGCCGCAGAGCCCGACGATGAGCGAGATGCGCGCACCTTCGATCACCCGCGCGAAGACGTCGCGGCCATTCACATCGGTGCCGAAGAAGTTCTTCGCGTTGGGCGCGGAGAATTGATTCGCCGAAAGCGCGTGCGGATCGGTCTTGAAGATCACGGGGCCGAAGATCGCGAGGAACACGATGAAGCCGAGGATCCCCATGGAGGCGAGGGCCACGGGACTGCGGAGCAACCGACGCCATGCGCCGGGCGGAGAGGGCAGCGCGTCACGCATCGATTTTGATCCGGCGGTCGAGGAACGTGTAGGCCACGTCCACGATGAGGTTCAGCACCACGAGCAGCGCGCAGTACACGATGATGATCCCGCAGAGCAGGAAGACGTCGCGGTTGATGATCGAGTTCACGAAGAAGCTGCCCGCACCCGGGATGGCGAAGATCGCCTCGATGACGATGGAACCGGTAAGGAGATTCGCCGCGAGCGGGCCGAGGAAACTGACCACCGGCAGGATCGCGACCTTCAGCGCATGCCGGTAGAGCACCACGCCGTCGCTGAGTCCCTTGGCGCGCGCGGAGCGCACGAAATCCTGCGTGAGCACTTCGAGCATCGAAGAGCGCATGAGCCGCGCGATGTAGGCGACATACGGGCCGGCCAACGTGATCGCGGGAAGGATGAGCGATTTCCATGAAGTCCACCCACCGACCGGCAGCCAGCCGAGCTTCAGCGCAAAGATGAGCACAAGCACCGGGCCGGTCACAAACGCCGGGATACTGATCGCAAAGAGCGCGCCGAGCATCGATGTCGTATCGACCCACGTGTGCTGCCGCACCGCCGCAAGACTCCCGAGCCACACGCCGCCAATCGTCGCGAGCACGAAGGCCGTGAGCCCGACCTGCAAGCTCACGGGCAGACTCTGCGAGATGAGTTCGTTCACCGAGCGCCCGCGGAATTTCGTCGAGAGCCGCAAATCCCCGCGCACGAGATCGCCGAGGTAATCGGTGTATTGCTGCCACAGCGTCCCATCGAGTTTGTAGCGCGCGAGCAGCTCCTTCTGGATGGCTTCGGGAATCTCACGCTCCCGCGCAAATGGTCCGCCGGGCGCGAGCCGCACGAGCAGGAAGGTGATCGTGATCACGCAGAAGAGCACGACGACCAGCGAGGCGAAGCGGCGGAGGACGAAGGCGACCATCAGCCGATTGCGGATCGGGGATTGCGGATTGCGGATTGCGGATGAGCCATCGTGCGGCGCGCATCCTTTTCAGAAGCCCGGGACTTTTGCATTGCGAAAATACGCCCATTGCCGTGACGTGCCCCTCCGCCCCGATGCCCCTGCTCCTCCGTGCGCTCCTCTGCGCCGTCCTCACCACCAGTGCCTTTGCCGCCAGCAAACCGACCGTGCCAGGCAACGTGGCCGTGCTCATCGGCGACGTCGCGGCGGCGCCGGAGAATGCCCCCGCCGCGGTGAAGAACGCGATCTGGGCCGGCAACTGGCTGCGCAACAAACCGTATCGATTCGGCGGTGGGCACGCGACGTTCATGGACATCGGCTACGATTGCTCGGGCACCGTGTCCTTCCTCCTCTACTACGCGGGCCGGCTCACGCAGCCCACGACCTCCTCCGGCCTGGTGAACTGGGGCGACCCGGGTCCGGGAAAGTGGATCACGATCTACGCGAAGCCCGGCCACACCTACGCGATCATCGCCGGGCTGCGGATCGATACCACCGGCGGCCGCCCGCAGGAAGGGCCGCGCTGGCGCGCCAAGCCACGTTCCTCCAAGGGTTTCGTCGCGCGGCATCCCCCGGGGCTGTGAGTTTCAGGTTTTCACTTGCGGGCGAGCGGCGCGAAGGCACGCTCGGTCTCCTCCATGCAGTATAAAGATTACTACGCCACGCTCGGCGTCGCCAAAACCGCGACGCACGATGAGATCCGCAAAGCGTTCCGCAAACTCGCGCGCGTGCATCATCCCGACGTCGCGAAGGACAAGAAGACGGCGGAGGCAAAATTCAAGGAGATCAACGAGGCCTACGAGGTCCTCGGCGATGCCGAGAAGCGGCAGAAGTACGACACGCTCGGCGCGGATTGGGAACGCGGCGGCCAGCGGCAGCCACCACCCGGCTGGGGCGGCGCGCGCGGCGGCGGGATGCCAGGCGGCGAGGAGTTCAGTTTCGGCGGCACGGGCTTCAGCGATTTCTTCGAGCAGTTCTTCGGCGGCGCGGGCCGTCCCGGTCGGCGGGCGCAGGGCGGCTTTGGGTTTCCCGAAGCGGAGGAGGAAGGCGGCGGCGATGTGGAAGCCGATTTGCTCGTGACGATCGAGGAGGCGCTGCATGGGTCGAAGAAGAAGATTTCGCTCCGGCGCAGCGGCAGCTCGAAGGTGGAGACCTACGAAGTGCGGATCCCCAAGGGCGTGCGCGAAGGTCAGCGCATCCGGCTCGCCGGCCAGGGAGAAGCCGCGGGCGGGAGACGCCCGGCAGGAGATTTATATTTACGCGTGCGCTTCGAGCAGCACCCGGACTATCGCGTCGAAGGCAGCGATCTGCTCGCGGAGGTGGAAGTGCCCGTTGCGCACCTCGTGCTCGGCAGCGAGCTCGAAGTGCCGACGCCGGAAGGCGCGGTGCGGTTGAAGATTCCCGCGGGCACGCAGCCGGGGCGGAAGTTCCGGCTGAAAGGTCGCGGCATGCCGAGTAGCGCGACAGAGCGTGGCGATCTGTACGTACAGGTCGAGGTGGTGATCCCCTCCGAGCTCACCGCGGAAGAGCGCCCGCACTGGGAAGCGCTCGCAAAACTCGCGCAGCCGCGTTTGTAGCGTCGGTCACGCCCGGGGCGAGCGAAGCGAGGAGGCTGCACCGCCTCCGTCCGCGGAATATTGCGACAGTCCTAGACCGCCGCTACAAGCGCTCGACCCCGAAATGCGCGAGCACATTGCGCAGGAGACCGGACATCCTGGCGTCCACACTCAGCACCCAGCCCGCGCCGATCGCTCCCGCATTAAAAACGCGGCCACCTTCCGGTCGCTCCCAGTAGATCATCTCCGCGCCCTGATCCGTCTTCGGCGCGATCTTGCGGAAGAAGTAATCGAACGCCGAACCGCCGTTCTTCCAGTAGACCTCGCCATTCGCGAGGAGCTGCACCCCGGCTGGATCGTCGGGCACCTTCCCGCCATCGGGCGACGGAGCCTCCTGCAGTCGCGTGAAAGTGGATGGGCGAATATCGAACTCGTGGACGTTGGCGAGGCGGATTCCGTCACCGGCGTCGCCGAGACGATCGCCCTTTTTCAATCCCAGGCCTTTGAAGAGGAAGTGCTCCGCATCTTCCACGAGATAGGGGCCAAATTGCTCCGGTGCCGCCGGCCCGTTGAAGCCGAGGCAATCGAGCGCGATCAGACTCACGCCCGGCCAGCCGCACTCACGCAACATTCCACCGCGGAGCCCGTCGTGACTGTGCCACGCTTCCCCGCGGCGATCTTTCGGCACGCGATTTCCAGCGGCGTCGGCCTTGCGGCATTCGATCACGGAGTGGTCGTCGCTGAAGGACACGCGCCAGAAGACGGCGTTCCCGCTCAGCACCGTGAGC
>JANPIS010000100.1:0-6616 GCA_031425095.1 Chthoniobacteraceae bacterium | reverse complement strand
TCTTCGAGGGGCTGGCGCAGGACTTCGAGGGTCTGGCGGCGGAATTCGGGGAGTTCGTCGAGGAAAAGGACACCATTGTGGGCGATGCTGATTTCGCCGGGCGTCGGGTTTGCGGAGCCGCCGAGGAGGCCGGCGTCGGAGATGGTGTGGTGGGGTGAGCGGAAAGGGCGGGTGGCGACGAAGGAATTCCCGGGATCGAGCAGCAGGCCGGCGATGCTGTGAATCTTGGTGGACTCGATCGCTTCCTCCAACGTCATCGGCGGCATGATCGTCGGGACACGCTTGGAGATCATCGACTTCCCGGAACCCGGCGGCCCGAGCATCAGCAGATTATGCCCGCCGGCGACAGCGACTTCGATGGCGCGCTTCACATGGTGCTGGCCGCGGACTTCGGAGAAATCCGCCTCGTAGTTCTGGTGACGGGCGAAAAACTGGGTGACGTCTTCCCGGACAGGCTGCAAGGTCGTCTCGCTAATGAGGAACTCATAGGTCTCCCGGAGATTCCGCACGCCAAAGACGTCGATCCCGCTGACCATCGCGGCCTCGCGGGCGTTCTCGGCGGGCACGATCGCGGCCTTCCGGCCCCGGTTCCGGGCTTCGATGACGACGGGGAGCACGCCTCTCACGGGTCGAACCTGTCCGGTGAGGGCGAGTTCGCCGACGATGCAGTAGTGCTCGGCGTTCGGGATCTCGACTTCCTGGGAGGCGGAGATCATCCCAAGGGCGATGGGCAGGTCGAAGGAGGGGCCTTCTTTCTTCACGTCCGCCGGGGCGAGGTTGATCGTCGTGCGGCCCGGAGGCCATCGGTAACCGCTGTTCGCAACGGCAGTTGTGACACGATCACGGCTTTCCTTCACGGCAGTGTCCGGGAGCCCCACGACCACGATAACCGGCTTTCCCTTGGCCGTGTTCACTTCGATTTCGACCTCGAAAGCATCCACGCCATAGACGGCAGCCGAATAAGTTTTGGCCAACACCGGACGATGTTTGCAGAAGCTCTCGGAGAAGTAAAAAGCTTTGAACGGCGTCTAAGGAAACCTGTCGGATCACGTAACTACTTAATGAAGTTGACTACCGACCCCGTGTGATAAACATTTTTCTTGCCTTCAAATCGTCGCGAATCCACCATCTTTTGAAACAAAGAAACTCCCTCGAATTGAAATATTCCCGTCCGCAGTCCGTCCAACAGTCGTAAAACCTCCTGCACAAAAGCTGCTCCCTAAACGAAAGCCGAGGCACCCAATATGAACTACAAAGCTGGAGAAGATTCCGATTCAGGAATCAAAATCTATCTGCGCGAAATCGGGCAGATCCCGCTGCTGACCATCCAGCAGGAGATTGACTTGGCCGCCAAGATCAAGAAAGGCGACAAGGAAGCTCGTTCACTCATGATCCGCTCGAACCTGCGTCTCGTGGTCAAGATCGCTCACGACTACGCGAATCTCGGGCTGCCGCTTCTCGACCTGATCTCGGAAGGCAACATCGGCCTGATGAAGGCCGTGGAACGCTTCGACCCAGCGAAGGGCGGCAAGCTCTCCACGTACGCCGCGTGGTGGATCAAACAATCCATCAAGCGTGCGCTCGCGAACCAATCAAAGACGATCCGTCTGCCGGTGCATCTGGTGGACAAGATCTCGAAGATGCGCCGCGTCGCCATGCAGATGAGCGAAGAACTCGGTCGCGAACCAACCGACGACGAATTGGCCGAGGAGGTGGGGCTCGCCGCGGGGAAAATCTCGCAGCTCAAGACCGTATCGATCCGTCCTGCGTCTCTGGATGCGCCGATCAGCGACGACGACTCCACGGAGTTTGGCGAAATTGTCGGCGACCTCGAAGCGCTCACTCCCTTTGAGCAGCTCCGCGACGAGAATCTCCGCAGCGAAGTCGGCGACCTCCTGAAGGTGCTCGATGATCGTGAAAAGAAGATCATCTTTTCCCGCTTCGGGCTCGATGGCGGCAAGGCAAAGACGCTCGAAGAAGTCGGCAAGAAGTTCGGCGTCACCCGCGAGCGGATTCGTCAGCTTCAGAATATCGCGCTGATGAAGCTGCGTCGGGCGCTCCAGAAGAAAGAGAAGCCGATCGACCACCTGCTGCCGAGCCACGCTGGTGCGGAGGCGGAGTTCAACAACTAGGCGCCAAGCGCCAGATTCTAAAAAAGGGCGCGTCCTTCGCGGGGCGCGCCCTTGAGTTTTTTCGGCACGCGGGCCGAAGGCAGCTTCACATGTATTTCGTGACGCCCGGCATGGCGACCGGCGGCGTGGGCAGTTTCATGTCCCACTCGAGCTTCTCGGGCACGAGGCGCTCCTGCGATTTCTCGGCCATCTCCCATGTGATCTCCTGTCCGGTATAAACGGCCATCCGTCCCATGATCGCGAGCAGCGTACTCGAGGCCATGCGGTCACCGTCGTTGATGGGCTCGCCCTTGCGGATCGAGGCGAAGAACTCGTTATGCTCGACCTGGTACATATCCTCGGGGTCGCCCTTGTAGCGCCAGGTGACGTTGCCATCGAGGTCCTTCATGTACCACTGCTTCAGCGACCCATTGATCTCACAGATCCCTTTCGAGCCAAAGAAGCTGTCCGTGTTTGAGCCTGCGGTATTCGCCATCTGCCGGCTGAAATGAAAGCCGCGGCGGCCCATCTCGTAGTCATACACGATGGCGAAATGATCGTAGATGTTCCCGTACTTTTCCTCCGTGCGGACCTGCCGTCCACCGTTGCCTACGCACTTCACCGGCGGCTTGTCGCCGAAGACCCAAGCCATCTTGTCGATGCTATGGCAGGCCTGCTCGACGAGGTGATCGCCCGAGAGCCAGGTGAAGTAATACCACCGGCGCAGTTGCCACTCGAGGTCGGTCTTGCAGTTCTCGCGCTGGTAGTTCTGGTAACGGTCGCTCGCGCCGCCGTTATAGTTGTTGTAGTTGGCGAGGATGTCCCCGATTTCGCCGCCCTTCAGCCGCGCGAAAGTCTCGCGCATCGCTGGATGGTAGCGCCAGCAGAAGCCTGCGCAGACACCGAGATTCTTCTTCTTCGCTTCCGCTACGGTCTCGACCACGGAGCGATAGCCGGGCGCGTCGGTGGCCATCGGCTTTTCGAGGAAGCAATGCTTGCCCGCGGCGACGGCAGCTTTGAAGTGAATCGGGCGGAAGCCAGGCGGCGTAGTGCAGAGCACGACATCGACTCCGCTATCGATGACTTTCTGATACGCATCGAGACCGATGAACTGCCGCTCCTTCGGTACATCGACTCTGCCGGCGTGCTGCTTCTCGAGGATCGCGCGGCTGGTCTGCAGCCGATCATCAAAGACATCGCCCATGGCCCAAAGCACCACGTCGCTCTCCGCGCTCAGCGCTTGATTTGCCGCACCTGTCCCACGTCCGCCACAGCCGATGAAACCAACCTTCAGTTTCCCCGTCGGCCCCGCCCCGCGGAGCACATTGGGAAAACCGATGACCGAAGCGAGTCCGCCCGCGGCAATGATAGTGGAGGAGTCTCGGAGGAACTTGCGGCGCGTGCTGGGGATTTCGGGGGTGTTCATGGCTGGTAGTGAGGTGAAAGGGGAACCGTCTTAGAGAGAAGAAACTTAGACCGCGACTGCACGGACACTCAATCCCGCAGTGGCTACATGAAATGCTCCACGTCGCGTTCCGTATGGCTGCGTCGGCGTACCCGAAAAATGTGCGCCGGGCGCTCGGGCGTGAGCCGCACAAAGTTCCGCCAGCCAGTCCACAGGTAACGCTCGTCGCTGAGGAGATCATGGACCTGGTAGGCATCGCCTTCCAGCCACCCAAACTGCTCGACCGGCACATGGATGAACGCATCCTGCGCGTGGAAGGGATCGAGCGAGACAACGATGAGCAGGATGTTGTCGCGCGCCTCGGTCATCTTCGTGAAGTAGAGCACGAGATCGTTCTCCACTTGTTGAAAGCGCAGGTTGCGGAGCTGGTGGAGCGCCCGGTTTTCCCGCCGAATTCGATTCAATCGCGTGATCGTGTCCTTGATGTTTCCCGGCGCATTCCAGTCGCGCTCCTTCCACTGATACTTCTCCGAGTCGAGATACTCCTCCTTCGCGAGCTGCTTGTAGTCGTTATCACAGAGATGGAGGAACTGCCGCACGTCGCTCGCCGCATCCCATGGCTTTTTGTCGAGGCCGGCATTTTCGCACAGCTCGAATCCCGAATAGATGCCGTAAACCGGTGAGAGCGTCGCCGCGAGCGCTGCGCGGATGAGGAACGCAGGACGTCCTCCAAATTGCAGGAAGCTCGGCAGGATGTCGGGCGTGTTTGGGAAGAGATTCGGCCGCATGTATTCGGCGCACTCCGTCTGCGTCAGTTCGGTGAAGTAGTCGGTGAGGCCCTGCTTCGTGTTCCGCCAGGTGAAGTAGGTGTAGCTTTGCGTGAAGCCCGCTTTCGCCAGCGTCCTCATCATCTTCGGACGCGTGAAGGCCTCGCTGAGAAAAAGCGCGTCCGGAAAACGCCGCTGCACGCGCCCGATCAGATACTCCCAGAACGCCACCGGCTTCGTGTGCGGGTTATCGACGCGGAAGATGCGCACCCCACATTCACACCAGAACTCGACCACGCTCGTGATCTCGCTCCACAGCGCGCGCCAGTTCGGGTTGTGGTAGTTCAGTGGATAGACGTCTTGGTATTTCTTCGGTGGATTCTCGGCATATTTGATCGTGCCGTCGGGCCGCTGGTAAAACCACTCGGGATGCTCGTGGACGTAGGGGTGATCGGGCGAGCAGTTGAGCGCAAAGTCCAGCGCGACCTCCATGCCGCGCGCGTGGATCTCGCCGACCAGCCACGCAAAATCCTCCAGCGTGCCGAGCTCCGGAGCCACGTCCTTGTGGCCGCCGCCGTTCGGGCATTTCTGATGGCGGTTCCCGATCGCATAGGGCACGCCCGGTTCGCCTGGCTTGCAGGTCACGGAATTGTTGCGGCCTTTGCGCGCCGTTACGCCGACGGGATGGATCGGTGGAAAGTAAATCACGTCAAAGCCCATCGCCTTCGCATCATCCACGCGCGGCAGGCAGTCACGGAACGTCGAACCCTTGTCTCCCCTCCCCTCCGCCGACCGCGGAAAAAACTCATACCACTGCGCAAACAGCGCGCGGGGCCGATCCACATAAACCCGCGGATATCGCGGCACCCACTTCCGCTCAGGAACCAACGCAGCGGGCGCCATCGCTTTGCTGGACTTGGCTGCGGGCTTTTCCTCCACCACGACGGCCTTCTTCGATTTTGTGGCCCGTGCTTTCTTCGCCGCCACTGGCGGTGGCAGAGGTGCGGCTTCGACGAGTTCCCCAATGGCCGGCGAATTCAGCACGTATTCAGCCTGCTCACGTTGATCCGCATATGCGGTCATCAGCGCTTCGAGTTCGTGCTCATGCGCGAGCGCATGCACTTCGTCCGGCGTCGCGGAACGCATCTGCTGCGCGATCTCCGCCAGCCTTTCCGCGTCGCGAGACTGCCCCGCGGCGCGCGCGAGCTCCGCAGCGCGCGCCACGATTCCCGCCCCTTCCATCATCTCGCTCGTGAGGTCCGGCTGCAGGGCGGCGAACTTCACCTCAAACTCATGCTGCCACGTAAAGAACGGCTCGCCCCACGCGAGGATCGTGAATTCATACACGGCGTTTTCGAACACGGAAAAAACGCCGCGCCAGCGATCCTTGTTGTGTGCATCGACGCACTGCATCGGCGTCTCGTGCCACTTCGCGTCGCCTTCCTTTCGCCAGCGCAGCACCGCAGCCATCACGTCGTGGCCGTCTTTGAAGACGTCCGCCTCGACGACGATCTCTTCGCCGACCGCTCGCTTTACCGGGTAGCGCCCATGTTCGATCACAGGCTGGACGTTCTCGATTACACAGGCGGGCGGTGGAGGCAGCATCGGACGGTAATGGTGCGGCACCGGGAGAGCGTCCCGCAAGCCCGCGCTCAGAAGCTCCGCGCCCGCAACTCGCGGAAGGCGCCGCCAAGATTCGCAATCACGTCGCTGGGCGTCAGCGACTCTTCACTTTCCGTCCCGCGATGGATCGCGAGCTCGGCCGCGCGACCACAGAGCCACGCACCCACGCGCGCGGCGGCATAGAGATTCAGACGCTGCGCCGCGAGCCCCGCGCAGACTCCCGTGAGGACATCGCCCATGCCGCCCGTCGCCATGCCGGGCGTGCCGGTCGTGTTGTAGGAAAAGAGCACACCGAGTTGGCCCACGAGCGTGCGAGCACCCTTGAGGAGCAGCGTCACGGGGTAGCGTTCGGTGAACACACGCACCGTCTCGCGCCGCGGCCGTGATTCACTCGCCGGATCGAGCCGCAGCATCTCTCCCGGATGCGGGGTCAGCAGGCGCTCGCCAGCGCACGTGCGCAGCGATTCGATATTCGCCGCGAGCGCGTTCAGCGCATCCGCATCGACGATCATCGGGCAGAGCAGACGCTTGGTGAGCCAGAGGATCTCTTCACTGCGCGCACGGCCGAGGCCGGGACCGGCCGCGACCACTTCGTGACGGGCGTCGGCCACGGGCATGTAGGAAGTCACCTGCTGGACCATCACTTCCGGCGACACGCGGCTGGCCACGATCCCGTGGATGTCCGGCGTCACATAGAGCGTCACCAGCCC
>JANPIS010000099.1:0-28282 GCA_031425095.1 Chthoniobacteraceae bacterium | reverse complement strand
GTTCGAATTTATCTCCCAGCGATGCCGCACCACCCCTGGCTCCGTTCCTGTCTCCTCGGAGGCAATCTCGCGGCGGCGGCTGGCGTCCTCGCGACGCGCTTCGAGGCGCCGTGGATGATCGGTGGCGCGACGCTCGTGCATACGGCCTTTGCCTGCGCAGTGATGCGCCCGCAGTGCGATTGGTTCGGGCCGGTCGTGACGCGCTTTGAAGGCGGGGAGCGCGACCTGTGGCTGACGATCGACGACGGGCCGGCGGGCGATGATTCCGTTCGGCTGGGCGACGAACTCGCGCAGCGGGGCGTGTCGGCGACGTTTTTTGTCATCGGGAAGAAGCTCGCCGGCCAGCCGCAGATCGCCGCGCGGTGGATGGCCGCCGGGCATTCCTTGGCCAACCACACGCAGACGCATCCGGCGCACATCTTTCCCTGGCTGACGCGCGCCCGCCTGCGCTCGGAGATTGATGACTGCCGCGCGGCACTCCAGGACTGCGGAGTTCCGGACGCGCGTTGGTTCCGAGCGCCAGTGGGGCTCAAGCCGACGGCGCTGCACCCGGCACTCGCGGTCCGCGGCCTCCGGCTCATTGCCTGGAATGTGCGAGCCTGCGACGGCGTGCGGGCCGAGCCGGATCGAGTCGTGCGGCGCGTCACGGACGCGGCGTGTCCGGGTGCGATCGTGCTCCTCCACGAAGCCCGCCCGCGGAGCGTCGAGACCATCCTCCGCACGGTCGATGCACTGCGGGAGCGTGGATTTCGCTTTGCCATCCCGGCGGACGCGCAGCTTCGATGAGTTCGTGATCTATCTTGCCTTCCGCCACCTGATGCGGGCGGTCTTCTTCTGGACGCTGCGCATCCGCAGACACGGACTCGAGAGCGGCGCGCGCGCCGGTGGCTACCTGCTCGCCTGCGCGCACGTCAGTCATCTCGATCCCTTCTGCGTCGGCGCGGAATGGCCGCGTCGGATCTCGTGGATGGCGCGGGTGGAATTCTATCGACGGAGCTGGTCGGCGCGCGCGATGCGCTGGCTGCACGCTTTTCCCGTGCATCGCCAGGGCGTGCCGGTGAGTGCGATCCGCGAGGCGCTGCGGCGGCTCGAGGATGGTGAAGTGGTCGGGCTCTTTCCGGAGGGTGAGATCGTGACTGGCGCGGCGTCCGTGCTGCGCGGCGGGACCATCAAACGTGGCGTCTGCCTCCTCGCTGCACGCTCTGGGAAACCGGTGCTGCCGTGCATCATTCTCGGCACGGAGCAGCTCAATCGCGTCGGACCGTGGCTGCCGGCCTGGCGGGGAAGGCTCTGGCTCGCGGTCGGAGAGTTCATCCCGCCGGTGACCGGCGAAGATCGCCGCGCGGCGCGCGCACAGATGGCGGCGAAGATCGAGCGCGCCTTTGTGCAGCTCTACGCCGACGCGCGCGCGCGGTGGCAGCTCCCCGATTCCATCCTGCCATGAGCGCGCTCTTCTACCGGATCGTGCGCGCGGTCGGCTCTCCGGCTTTCTCGATCGCTTCGCGTCCGCTGGTCTTGCATCGCGAACGGGCCGCGCGTGCGGGTGGCTGGCTCCTCGCGGCGAATCACGAAAGCCCCTTTGACGCCGCGCTCCTCGTCGCTACAACGCCGCGCGTGATTTACTGGCTCAGCATCGTCGAACTCTTCCAGCACCCGCTGAGCCGGTGGTTCCTCTCATCGATGGGCGCGATGCCGCTCGACCGCAGCCGGCCGGATCCGCAGACCGTGCGCAGCGTCACGCGGCATCTGCGGGCGGGCCAAGTCGTCGGCATTTTTCCAGAAGGTGGACTGCGGGATGATGAGGCGTCGGTCTTCACGACGGGCGAGATGAAGGATGGCGTGGCGCGGCTGGCCGAGATCGCACGGGTGCCGGTGGTGCCGTGCGTGGTCGCAGGCGGCGCGAAGTTTTCCCGCTGGCAAAACTGGCTGCCGCTGCGCCGCACGCGCTGGGCGGTCGCCTATGGCGAGCCGATCCATCTCCGCCGCGAACTCGGCCGTGAGTCCGCGCGCACGGCGCTCCGGGTGGAGCTGCAGCGCGCGCTGGTCGCCCTGCGCGAGGAGGTGCGCGGCTATGTCTGAGCGGCGTGCGACCGGAGGCACGGCCGTGTGCCTGAACTCTTCCTTCCTCGGCTTTTTCGCTCACGCGGGATTTCTCGATGCGCTCGTGCAGCTCGGCGTTCGGCCAGTCGCGGTCAGCGGCGCTTCGGCCGGTGCGCTCGTCGCGGGTGTCTATGCGTCGGGGATGCCGACGCCGGAGATGATCCGGTGGTTCCTGACCGGTGAACTGCGCCGCGCCTTCTGGGAATGGGGCGGCGCCTGGCGGATGCTGGGCACCTTGCTCGACCTGCCCGGACATACCGGAGCGCTGCGCGGGCATCGTGCGCTGGAGCTGCTGCGCGAGCGTCTCGGCGAGAGAAAGATCGAGGACTGCCGTCCCGCACTCGCGATCGCAGCGACGGATCTGCTGGAGCCGCAGGCGGCGCTCCTCACGTCGGGCGATCTGGCCGGCGCGATTCTCGCGAGTGTGGCCTTCCCCGGCATGTTTGCCGCACAGCGGCACAATGGCTCGCGCTACTGGGATGGCGGCCTCGCCAACCCACTGCCTTTCGACCACTGGCTCACGGACCCCGCGATCGAGACCATCATCCTGCACGTCGTGAGCAACCCGGAGTCTGACCTCACGCCCGAAGCCCGCGGTCGCATGGGCATCCGCGGCGCGGCCGGCTTGGCGCACGAGGCGATCTCTGCCGAGCTGCTCCGCCTGAAGACCGATCTCGCGCGGCGAGCCGGCAAGCGGCTCCTTTTTCTCCGCACCAGCGCACCGCGTCCGCGTCCGTGGAATACGGGAAAAATCGGGCCGGAATGCGTGGCGGCGGGAGCGGCCACGGTCGCGGCGTATCGGGAGGAACTCGAGGCGCTCAGAGCAGTGCCGCGAACCTCGGTCGCGGACTGACACAGGGTCCGTTGCGCCGTGTTTCCGAGGGATCGTCGGTTCCGCCACTTGACTCCCGTGGCGGGCTCCCGTAAACGACGCGCCTCCATCCGATGGCCAGCCGACCGATTCCCGCCCGCGACACCCTCGAACAGCAACTCATCACCTTGATCGCCGAGCGTTTGCTCGAGACTCAAGTGGGCTTCGGACCGGAAAGCGATCTCTACCAGCATGGGCTCGATTCGATGGCGATCATGCAACTGCTCGTCCTGCTCGAAGAGGAATACGGAGTGTCGATTCCGGAGAGCGCGCTGACGCGGAAGAATTTTGCGAGCGTGCGTCAATTGGCCGGCCTCCTCGGCGACGACGCCGCGCAGGCGGCGTAAGCCGATGCCTGTGCGGGAGTCCGTCCGGGTGGCGGATTGCTTTCTGCTGGCCATGAATGCCTTCATGCGCCGGCACGGCCAGGGCGCGCATATCACCGCTTCGGTGCTGGAACTTGAGGGTGCGCCGGACCTCACGGTGCTGGCGCGCGCGCTCTCGCGGATGGCGGCCAAGCATCCGCTTTTCGCCGCGACTCTGCATCGCGACTGGCGGACGTGGCTCCCGTATTGGGAGCTGAGCGAGCCTTTTGCCGGAGAGACGCTGCCCTGCGCGTTGTGGCGGGAAATTGGCTCGCCGGGCGCGCTCGGGAGCTACGCGCGTGCAATCGACAGCGCCAGCGCGCAGCTCGAAAACATCCTCGCGGAGCCCTTGCCCGCGGGCTGGAACGCGCGCTTCGACGTGATCGAGCGGCGCGATGGCACCTGTCTCGCGGCCCTCTCGTGGTCGCATCTGATCATCGACGGCAAGGGCGCCGAGCTGCTGATTGCCGAGCTCGCGCGGCTCTGCGCCGGCCTCGACGAGCCGTGCGAGGCGAAGGAGCAGATCCGCCCGGAGACGACGTGGCGCGAAAAGGTGCAGAAGACGAAACCCGCGATCATTCACCTCGAAGGCCTCGCCAAGTTGCCGATGCGCTCGGTGTGTGGGCCGTCGCCGCGTACCGGACGTTGCCGCTTTCAGGTCGTGACGCTGGATACGGCGACGGCGGACAAAGTGCGAACGCGCGTCGAGCAGACCACCGGCGCGCTTTTCCCGCTGGCCTTCTACGTCGCCTGCGCCGCACGAGCGCACGATCGCGTGCTCGATCGCCGAAGCACGGCGCCCGGCGGCTACGTGACCACCGTGCCCGTGCAGACGCGCAAGCGCGGCGCGCGTGGTCCGCTCTTTCACAATCACGTGAGTGTGCTTTTCTTCGGCGGCCCGCGCGCTCAGCTCGCGACGCTCGAATCCGCGGCGATCGCGACGAAACAGCAGTTTTCCGAAATGTCGCGGGCTCGGCTCGACGAATCCTTTCTCAATGTTCTCGAGCTGATGATGCAGGCACCATCGTGGCTCTTCATGTTCATCGTTCGCCATCAATTCCGCGGAGAAATCTGCTCGTTCTTCCAGTCGCACACGGGTGCCTTCGCGCCGGAAGTCGTCGAGCTCGCCGGTGCGCGCGTGCGCAATGGCTATCACCTGCCGTGCGTCAGCGCCCCGCCGGGCAGCGGAATCTTTTTCTGCGAACATCTCGGTCGCTTGAACATCACCTTCTCCTGGCGGGAGAGCTGCCTCACCGACGACGAACGCCGCCTGCTCGTCGCGCAAACCATGGAGGACCTGGTCGGCGAGCCACGGCCCGATCTCGTCGATGCAGGAATATGACGTGATCGTCGCCGGCGGGGGCACCGCCGGAGTCGCGGCCGCCGTGAGCGCTGCTCGCGCCGGAGCCCGCACGCTCCTGATCGAACGCGCCGACGTGCTCGGCGGCCAGGCGCCAATCGCCCTCGTGCACTCGATCTGCGGGCTCTATCACCTCGCGGACGACGGGCCGCCCCGCTTCGCAAATCACGGATTTGCGGAGGAGTTTGCGACACGGCTGATCGCGGCCGGTGGTGCGCACGGCCCGGAGAAGATGGGGCGCGTGTGGGTCCTGGTCACACGGCCGACGGCGGTCGCGGAACTGGCCGCGAACCTGGTGCGCGAGACGCCGGGCTTGGACGTCCGGTTGCAGACGGAAGTATGTGCGGCCGGTGATCACGAGGTGACGCTCCGCGCGGTGCCGTCGGCGAATGGGAAATCGGAGTCGTTTGTCACGGGGCGCTGCCTCATAGATGCCACGGGTGACGGGGCGCTCGCGGCGTTGCTGGGCGCGGCGTTCGAGCAGGAATGTTGCGACCGTCTGCAACGCCCGGCTTACATTTTCGCCGTCGAAGGTGTCGCTCCAGGAGTCCTCGAGGATGAGGCGCGACTGCGCGTGGCGCGGAAGATCGTCTCGGCGGTGAAGGACGGCACGCTGCCGCCCGCCGCGCTCGGCACGACGCTCCGTTCCACGGCCCCGCTCGGCGACGTTTTTGTCAGCATCGATCTGGGCGCCGGACCGGCTTACGACCCGACCGCGCCGGAATGCGTGGCCACCCTAAATGCCGAAGGTCGCGCGCTTGCGGACTCGCTCGTCGCTTTCCTCCGTGCCGAGACGCCGGGCTTCGAGGCCTGCCGCATCTCGCAAGTGCCCGCGCGCATCGGCATCCGCGAGAGCCGGCGGATCGCCGGGCAGTATCGCCTCGAGAGCTCCGATCTGGAGCAAGGCGCAACCTTCGACGATTCGGTCGCGCTCGCGACGTGGCCAATGGAACTGCGCGAGACGAATCGCGGTCCCCGGCTGCGTTACCCGCTCACCGATCAGCCCTGCGACATTCCGCTGCGGGCGTTGCGCTTTCGCGATCATCCGCATTGCTTCAGCGCTGGGCGCTGCATCTCGGCGAGTCACGAAGCGCACGCTTCGTTGCGCGTCATCGGCACCTGCCTCGCCACGGGCGAAGCCGCCGGATTCGCCGCTGCGTTGGTGGCCGACAGCGGCACGTGCAATGCAGCCGAAGTGTGGGTCTGGCGCCAGCAGTCACTTCCGTGAACATCGTCGAGCACATCTTCGAGAAAGCCGATCGAAGGGCCATCGCTCTGATCTGCGCGGACGAGGAGATCTCGTATGGCGAGCTGATCTCCCGCACCGATGCCGCTGCGGCGCGGATCGCGACGTGTGCCGCCGAACGCGTGGCGCTGGATTGCCCAAATGGAGTCGCCCACGTGGTGTTCGCGCTGGCCATCGTCCGCGCCGGGAAATGTCTCATCCCGCTGGCCAGCGAACTCGCCCCACCCGAACGCGAACGCGTGCTGCGTGAGACGGGCGTCGGCGCGATCGTCGATGCATGCGGCGAGATCGTGACCCAGGCCTCCGGCCTGTGCGGCACAGGCGAGACGCCTGTGTCACGTGCGCGCCTTGCCGCGCTGAATCCCGCCTTCATCCGTTTCAGCTCCGGCACTACCGGCACGAGCAAGGGCATCGTCATCTCCCACGAGACCCTGCTCGCCCGCGTGATTGCCGCCAATCGCGGCCTCGGCATCGGCCCCGCGGATCGCGTCGTGTGGATCCTGCCGATGGCGCACCACTTTGCTGTCTCGATCATGCTCTACCTGCTGCACGGAGCGACGACGATCATCGAAAACTCGCACCTCGCGGAAGACGTGCTGAGCGCTGGCATCAAGCATGTCGGGACCGTGCTCTATGGTGCGCCTTTTCACCATGCGCTGCTCGCTGCCGAAGACTCCGGACGCGCTTGGTCTTCGCTGCGGCTCGCGGTCTCCACGGCCGCGGCGCTTCCGGCGGCGACTGCGGAGGCATTCCTCGCGCGCTTCGGTCTGCCTCTCACTCAGGGACTCGGCGTGATCGAAGTCGGCCTGCCGTTGCTCAATCTTCACGCGACGCGCGAGAAGCCCGGCTCGATCGGGCGCCCGCTGCCGGACTACGAAGCGCGGCTCGACGGCGACGGCGCGCTCCTCGTCCGCGGCCCGGGAATGCTCGATGCGTATCTGCATCCGTGGCGGACGCGCGATGCGATCATGGAGGAGGGATGGTTCCGCACCGGCGACCTCGCGCGCGTCGATGCCGACGGCGACTACTTTCTCCAGGGCCGCGCGTCGTCCGTCATCAATGTCGCCGGGCTGAAGTGCTTTCCGGAGGAGATCGAGACGGTGCTCGCCCAGTGCGCAGGCGTGAAGCTCGTGCGCGTCTCAGGGCGTCCGCATCCGAAAGTCGGCGCCGTGCCGCTCGCCGAGATCGTGCCTGTGGACCCTTCGACGCCGCCGAAACTCTCCGCGCTCATCGGGCATTGCCGCTCGCAACTCGCCCGCTATAAGCTGCCGGTCGAATTTCGCTTTGTGGACGGCCTGCCGCTGACCGCCAGCGGCAAGATCAAACGATGAGCAGCAAAGTCGAGACAGTCGCGATTATCGGCGGCGGGCCCGCGGGTTCGACGCTCGCGTCGTTGCTGGCCACGCGCGGCATGACGGTCACAATCTTCGACGAAGGCAAGCGGCCCGATCTCGTCGTGGGCGAATCACTGATCCCAGCGATCATTCCAGTCCTGCGCCGACTCGGACTCGAGGAGCGTGTCGCGGAGGTCGGGCTCTACAAGCCTGGCGTTTCCTTCGTTTTCGGCGAGGCCGAGACGATCGATTTTTCCTTCCGCCCGGTCGAGAAGTGCGGCCTCCCGACCTACGCCTACAATGTGCCGCGACCGACTTTCGATCGCGTGCTCGAGGCCCGCTCGATCGAACTCGGCGCGAAACGCGTGCCCGTGCGGGCCAGGCTCGAACGGGTCGGCGCGGATGGTCTGCGGCTGGCGGAAGAAACGCTCGCGCGGGCGCCGTGGTTCGGAGGTCGGCATCCCGATCTGCTCGTCGATGCGACGGGACGCGCGCGGCTCTTCACCCGGACCCTGGAGATTTCCTCCGAGGTAGGCCCGCGGCGCGATGTCGCCTACTTTGCGCACTACGACGGCTTCGAGCCCGAGGAACCGCGCGGCCAGGTTGCGATCGAGCGTCTCGAGGCGGGCTGGAGCTGGTGCATCCCCCTGCGTGACCGCATGTCGTGTGGTGTGGTCCTGCACAAAGACGAAGCGGCGAAACTCGGCGCGACGCCGGAAGAGCGCCTCGAGGCGGCGATCGAACGTGATCCGGTGCTGCGCCGCAAAGGCGCGACGCGGCGGCGGGTGAGTGCGGTCGCGACCTACACGAACTACCAGCTCGTCTCCGCGCGCGGCCACGGCCCGGGCTGGGCGATGTTGGGCGATGCGTTCGGCTTCGTCGATCCGATGCTCTCTCCGGGGATGTGGCTGGCGCTGCACTCGGCGGAGATCCTCAGCGACCATCTCGACGATCTCGCGAGCTACGACCGGCTGATGCGCCGGCACCTCAAGTCGTGGATGGAACTCATCGAGTACTATTACGATGGGAAGATGTTCGCGATGTATCACACCGGCATGGGCTGGAAGCGGCGCTACGACATGGCGATCAGTAACACCATCCATCGCTACGTCGAGTCGCACATCGCCTGCATGGCCTCGGGCGCGACGACGAGCTCGAGCTATAGCCGCGGCTTCATCAAGTTTATGGCGCGGCATGGCATTCAGGGCGTCGATCCAGCGGCGCTCGCGATCCGGTGAGTGCGGATTCGCGCACGGACTGCATCGCACGGATCGCGGGCCGCTATGAGGGCCGCTGGCTGCAGGGCTACGTGCGGGGAAAATTGCGGAGCGATCCGGTGTATGAGGCGACCCGGGAACTCCTCACGGGTTCATCACTGCCGGTGCTCGATGTCGGCTGCGGGGTGGGGCTCTTCGCCTGCTGGTTGCGGGAGCACGGGTGCGAGATGCCGATTCATGGGTTCGACCTCGATGGGCAGAAAATCGCGAAAGCACAGCGGGCCACGGCGAGCTACAAGGACGTGACCTTCCACGCCAGCGACGCGGCACAGGAGACCGGCCGGCGGGGGAATGTCGTCATCTTCGATGTGCTGCATTTCTTCGGCGCCGCGCCACGCCGCTTGCTGCTCGATCGCATGGCGGCGCTGGTGCCCGCGGATGGCTGCTGCATCATCCGCGCGACCGTGGGTGACCGGAGCTGGCGCTTCGCCGTCACGCGTGTCGAGGATTGGCTGTTGCGCGCGATTCGCTGGATGCCCTCCGACGCGGTGCACTACCCGACGGTGGAGGAAGTCTGCACGCCCTTCCGCGAGCGCGGCTTCTCCTGCGAAGTGCGCCCGCTCTGGGCCGGCACACCGTTCAACAGCTACCTCTTCGTCTTCGGCGCACCGGCCTCAAAGTGAAGCAATGCGACCCGCGGCGTCGTAGATCGAGCACTCCGCCTGGTGCGCTGCCGCAACGCGCCAGGCAAACTTCACCGCCGATTGCGGGCTGGGAAACCACAGCCGCCAGCCGATCACCGGCAGCTTGAGCGTGTAGCCGCGGACGCCGAGGCACGGGCGGACTTCATAACGATCCTTCCGGCGCGTCACGTTGCGTCGCGCGGCGGCTTCCTTGATCCGGCTGGCAAATTCCTGCGCCGCTTCCGTCGCATCGATCGTCTCGCTGGCACACACTCCTCCGCTGCTCACACTCGTTTCGGTTTCGGTTCTCATGGTCGTCTCAGTCATTTCGGTCAGTCCGGGGGAGAACGAAAACTTGGAGAAGCAAGGCGGCGGCACTTCGAACCCGACGCGCATCGTTCCATATGAATAAGACGCGCGAACCACGCGGAGGTTGCGTGACAATCTTGCGGCGCGTGATGCGGGCACTTCCATCCGCTTCACGCCGCACAGGCGAATCTCAGCGCCCGCGGCGCAACCAGCCGCGGGCGTGGGGGAGGAGGAAGACGGCGACCAGGGCGGAGAGGGTGAGGCCGAGGGCGCAGGTGAGGCCGAGGCTGGAGAGGCCGATGTTATTCGCCCAGCCGAGCGTGGCGAAGCCGACGGCGCTCGAGGAGGAGCAGAGGAAAATGACGAGGCCGAGTTCGCGATGCGCCGCGGCGGTGTCGCCACCGTTTCGTTTCAGCGCGAGCAGGAGCAGGATGCTGTAGTCCGTGCCGGTGCCGAGGAGCAGGAGGATGGCGGCGAGGTTGAAGAGATTCCACGTGAGCCCGAGTAGCGTCATGGTGCCGGCGAGGGCGGCGAAGACGAGGGCGATGGCGGCGAGGAAAAGCAGCACGTCGCGGACGCTGCGCAGCGCAAACCACAGCAGCACGACGACGATCCCGATGAGGCCGACGATCACTTTCCCAAACTCCGCGGGAATGACCTCCTGGAGTTCGCGGCCGAGCTGCTTCCAGCTCACGAGGTACACGCCTTCGGCTTCCACCGCGGCAGCGAGCGCAGTTTCGCGTCCGGCGACCGGCTGGACGATGCCGAGGGCGAGGAAGTCGCGGCCGTCGTGGAAGGCGGCACGGCGGAGGAGCCACCGACTGGCATCGCCCGTGGGCCAGATCGGCACCGCGGCGTCCCGCCAGCGCTGCCATTCCTGGAGGATGGAATCGGCGAGCCCAAAGGCCTCTTCATTGAAGCCTCCATCGAGCAGCGCCTGCTTCAGACGCGGCGCTTCGGCGATGAGCGATTGCACAGCGGCGAGATTCGCGCGCTGGTGCGCGGCATCCGGCCAGAGCGGCGCGGCGGTGTTGGCGTGGCCGGCGTCGCCGCGGGTGTGCGCAGCGGCGAGTGTGGACTCGGCAGTGCGCAAGCGGGTGAGCACTTCGTCCTCTGATTTCCCGGTGACGATGAGGCTGAGCAGGTCGCGATCGTCGGTGAGCTTTTCGTAGAGGCGGTCGAGCGCTTCATACGCGCCGCTTACGCGCGGACGCAGCGTATTCGCGGAGAAATCGAGCTTCGGCGTGCCTTTCACGACGAGGACTCCGACGAGGAAGGCGACCAACGCGAGGGTGATCCAGGTGCCCACGGCAGTGGCGCGCGGCGAGGCGAAGAAGCGCTCCGGGATGCCGGGCTGCACGGGCGCGGACTGGCGGAAGCGCACGGCAAGGGGTGCGAAGAGGAAAAGCATCACGCTGGCGCCGACGATCACGCCGATGCCGACGAGGCTGCCGAGCTGCGAGAGACCGGGCAGGCTGCTCACATTCAGCGCGAAGAACGCGGCGGCCGTGGTGCCCGCGGTCCACATCACATTCTGGAGGCAATTCCAGCGGAGCTCGCGCGGCGTGCCGCCGTGCGACCGCGAGCGCTGAAAGACGTAGTAGCCGTAGTCCACGCTCAGCCCGATCATGATCGCGCCGAAGCCGACGCCCATCACGGTGAGCTCGTGCAGGACGAGCCCTGCGGTGGAAAGCGCGAGGAGGAAGGTGAGGACGAGCATCGCCTGGAGCAGGAGAAGCGGGCGCGCCTGGCGGAAGCAGAGCCAGAAGATCACGGCGATGACCGCGAGCGTGACCGCGCCTGAGCTGGTCATGTCCCAGTCCATGCTGCCCGCGATATCCGCGACGAAGGCCGGCTCGCCGGTGAAGCCGATCTTGACCGCGCGCTCGCCCTTCCACGCTGCGCAGACCTGCCGGAGCTCGGCGATCCACGCGATGTTGTCCTTGTAGTTGCGGAGCTGCCGGCCGGCCTGCGCATAGACGACGCGGAAGAGACCGTCGCGGGAGGAGAATTCCGACTGCGTGCTGCCCTGCGCGAAGCGGCTGAAATCGAGCGCGCGGGTGAAGCCGAGCGGATCGTAAGCGAGCATCCCGATCTCCTGCGGATCGAGGGATTCGGCGAGCTTTTCGCGGGACTGCTGGAGGGTCGCCGCGATGGTGTCGGGCGCGAGGCTGGCGATCAGCGCGGCGATCTTCTCGGGCGGTTGATTGAGCAGGGTGAAGCCGAGGAACTCCGACATTTGCGGCGAGGCCGCTTCCCACGGCGCGCGCTCGACCACGCGTTTGGCGAGGTCGGGCCGGGTGCGCAGATGCTCCGCGAGTTCGGTGGCGGCGGCTTCGGCGGTGTCCGGGTCCTCCGCTTCGAGCGTGATCATCAGCTCATCGGGATTCGCGAAATGCTTCAGGAAAAAGGAGAGCCCCTGCACCTGATGGAGGTGTACGGGCAGCATCTTCAGGATCTCGACATTGAAGCTGATCCGCGAGAGTCCCGCGTAGCAGTACGCGGCGAGCAGCGCCGCCACGATCGCCCAGCGCAGCCCGCTACTTCCGCGCATCCTTCACCTCGTAGCCAGTCAGGTCGTAGTCGAAGAGATCGCGGTCGAACTTCTGATTCACGCGCACGTTGCTGAATTCATTGCGCATCGAGCTGCCGTCGCGGAAGCCCATCTCGAAGGCGTGGAGGTGGCCGTTTGACGAATTGAACTCGAGCTTCATCACCTTCATGAACTTCCGCGTCTGCGGATCGCGCGGCGCGAGCTCGACCTTCGTGCGCGAGTCCTCCGTGGAGAGGGCGAGGACTTCAAACTGGCGCTGAAAATCGGCGAAGTCCTTGGCCATCGGGAAGCGCATCATCGCGCCGATGCCGGGCCGGCCGCCGCTCTCGCCGTCGCTCGGCTGGCGCTCCGCGGTCTTCTTTGCGGGGTTGATGATAAGGGTGTCGTCGCCCTTCCGGACGACGACGGTCTTGGGCGGCGTGCCCAGTTCCCAGCGCAATGATCCCGTCGCGGTGAACCACATTTTCCCAGGCGTGGCCACGGGATCGCGCAGCACACGGAGCGCGCGGGTCTGGGTGAAATCAGCGGCGACGGAGCGAAATTCGTCCTGCCGTGAGAACCACTTTTTCAACGGAGCGAGATCGATCGGAGCCGCCGCAAAGCCGTGCGTGGCACTGAGGAGGAGAGCGAAGACAGGGAGGCGCATGAAGGTCGCGAACTTCGGTTGGCGACGTTGCCATGCGCAACGACGAAATTTGATTGGCGGTGCCGGGCGGGCTGCGCAGATTCTGCGCCTTATGCCTTACGACGTCGTCATCATCGGTGGATCGCTCTCCGGAGCCGCGTCCGCGATGTTGCTGCGCCGGGAAATGCCGGACCTGCGGGTGCTGGTGATCGAACGGAGCGAACGCTTTGGGCGGCGGGTGGGGGAGGCGACCGTGGAGGTGAGCGGATACTTTCTCAGCCGCGTGCTTGGGCTGGCGGGTTTTTTGAATGAGACGCAACTGGTGAAGCAGGGGATGCGCTTCTGGTTTGCGAATGGCGAGACGGAGACGCTCGACGACTCGAGCGAGATCGGTCCGAAGTACAACGTGCGCCTTCCCTCCTGGCAGCTCGATCGCTCCACGGTGGATGAAGAGCTGCTCCGGCGCGCGGTCGCGGCCGGCGTCGAACTGCGGCGTCCGGCGCAAGTCGTGCGAGTGGCGCTGAACGCCGGTGGCGAACAGGTGGTGACGATCAAGGCAAGCGGTGTGACGGAAGAAGTGCGCAGCCGGTGGGTGATCGATGCGTCCGGCGTGGCCGCGCTGCTCGCCCGGCAGGAGGGCTGGTTGAAGGCAAACACCGAGCATCCGACGACCTCCGCCTGGGCCCGCTGGCGCGGCGTGAAAGATTGGGACGGGCGCGAGCTGGCGGAGCGGCATCCCGAATGGGCGGCGCGCTGCTACGGCACGCGCAATACGGCGACGAACCACGTCGTGGGTGATGGCTGGTGGAGCTGGTGGATTCCGCTGAAGGGCGGAGACGTGAGCGTAGGCGTGGTCTTCGACGAGAGGTTGGTGGAGTTTCCCAAGGGTGACGCACCGATCGGCGATCGGTTGAAGGAATTCCTGAGCCGGCATCCGGCCGGGCGCGAGCTGCTCGCCGATGCGCAGTGGGTGGAAGGCGACACGCACTGGCGCAAGCATCTGCCGTATTGCACGACGACTTTTGCCGGCGACGGCTACGCGCTCGTCGGGGATGCGGCGGCGTTCCTCGATCCGCTCTACAGCCCGGGACTGGACATGGTCTCCTTCACCGTCACGGCGAGTGTCGCGATGATCGTCGCGGAACGCCGCGGCGAGCCCGTCGCTCCGCTGCTGACTGAACACAACGCCAGCTTCCTGCGCAGCTACTGGCGGTGGTTCGCGGCGATCTACAAGGACAAGTACGAGTACATCGGCGACTTCGAGCTGATGCACACGGCCTTCCAACTCGACCTCGGCCTCTACTATCTCGGCATCGTCTCGCAGCCGTTCAAGTTTGGCGCCTCCGCCCTGCGAGTCCCGCCTTTCGCTCCAAAGGTCTCGACCCCAGTCTTCGGGCTCATGCGGCTTTACAATCGCCGGATCGCTGCGATGGCCCGCGAGCGCCGCCGGCGCGGCACATGGGGCGAGCAGAATACGAAGCGGCAATTCCTTTTCCAGAGCTTCTCGATCAGTCCGCGCGACTCAATGCGCGTCGTCGGCGCGATCGGGCGCTGGCTGCGGCTCGAGCTCACGGAAGGCTGGCGCACGTGGTTCGGCGAGACCCGGGCGGCGGAGCCGATGGCGGCGGTGGCGCGGCCGGTGGAGTGCGCGGTGCGATGAAGCTGATCGATCGGTACGTCGGCTGGCAGGTCTTCACCACCGCGCTTTTTGCCGTCTCGATCCTCAGCGTGGTGCTGGTGCTGGGCAATGTCTTCAAGCAACTCCTCGAGCTGCTCGTGAATAGTAATGCGCCTTTCGAACTGATCCTCTCCTTCGTCGCGTACATCCTCCCGTTTTCGCTCACCTTCACAATCCCGTGGGGCTTCCTCACCGCCGTGTTGCTCGTCTTTGGCAAGATGTCCGCGGAGAACGAACTCATCGCCCTGCGCACCAGCGGGGTGAGCATCGGCCGGATGTGTGTGCCGGTGCTTTTCCTCGCGCTGCTCTGCGTGGGCGTCTGTCTCTGGATCAATGTCGAGGTTGCGCCGCGCGCGCAGGTGAAGATGAAAGACGCGCTTTACAACATCGTGACGAACAACCCGCTGGCGATGTTCGACAGCGACAAGGTGATCGAGGAATTCCCCGGCCAGAAGATCTACGTGGGCAGCAGCAAGGGCGCGAAGCTCGAGAATCTGCACGTGTACCAGATGAACGATGACGATGACGCGATGCAGGTGATCTCCGCGAAGCGCGGCCGCATCGAGACCGATCGTGCGAACAAACAACTACTCCTCCATCTTTACGACGGGCGGCTCGAGCAGCGGAACGTGGAAGCTGCGAATGAGTTCCTGAAGATCAACCGCGCGACGATGGACGAGGCGACCTTTGCGATCTCGCTGAAGGAGCTCTACGAAAAGAATAAGAAGCGCAAGGGAATGGGCAGCATGACGGTGGGTGAGCTGCTCGATCGTCTCGAGACCGACGGCGGGGACGCGGTGTCGGAGCGCGACGCCAAGACTCTCGCCGCGCAGCGCTCGAGCGCGAAGACCGAGATCCAGAAACGCTTCTCCTTCTCCCTCGCCTCTCTGGCCTTTGCCCTGATCGCCGTGCCGCTGGCGATCACCGCGCATCGCAAGGAGACGTCGATCGGCTTCCTTTTCAGCCTCGTCGTCGCGTTCGTTTATTTCCTCTTCATCATCGTCGCGGACACGGTGAAAGAGCGTCCGGAGTTTCGGCCCGAACTCCTCGTGTGGTTGCCGAACGTTCTCTTCATCGGTCTCGGGCTGGGCATGTTTTACCGGCTGCACCGAAGGTGAGCAGACGGGCCTTCATCAGGGGCGGAAAAACCTTCGGCGTGCGACGACCTTGATCACAAATTCGACTGCTCCTGTGCAACGTGCGCCGCAACTTTCCAGCGCCCGCGCGTTCAGTTGGCGAGGCGATCACTGCCTCTCTTACTTATGATGTCGTCCCATCCAATCGCCACTGCTGTAGGAGAATACCGGATGGAGCGCGGGCGGCGTCACTCACAAAGAGTTCGGTGTTTCGACGGCTTTTGCGAGACCCCTAAGTGACGCTAAGGTGTGCACCTTGCCGTCGATTGAAAGTCCGCCATCTGCCGGCGGGCCTCATCTTCGCTCTCTTCAAACTGTGGGGATAAGAAACACAACTGCCCGGGTGACCGCCGCTTCCTGCGCCGAGGTCGATGCCATGGTCGGCGCCCACATCACCTCCGAGGTGCCGCGCACCCACTGGGAGGACTCCCATGCGCATCTGCGCTGTGCGACTTTCGAGGAAGCGCTCGAGGCCGTGCGCGATCCGTACTTTCAACCGTCGGGTCCGGTCGATCGCTCGCCCGAGAGCCTGCTCCGGGAAGTGCATGTCTATCGCGAATATTCGACGAATCTCGAAGTCGCGTGGGAAGTGGTTGAGAAGCTCAGTCCAACGAGCGGCCCATTGCACATCCGGAAAGAGGGCAGTCGGTGGACCGCGGCCTTCGGAGATGAACCGGCGGCGACGGCGGCGAGTGCACCGCTCGCCATCTGTCTCGCTGGATTGCTGGTGTGCGGGATCTCGGTCGAGCTGAGCATTCCGCAAGCGCCCTGACCGCCGCGCGAGAGTTCACTCGCGCGAGCCCAGGATCCGGCGGTGCTCGCTCAGCACCACGCCTTGGAAGCGCATCTTGAGCGCCTCGGGATTTGGCGCGTGCAAGAGCGCTTCGGTGCTGGAGATCCGGCCCGCTTTCACCAGTTCGTAGAGGGCCATCTCGAAGGTCTGCATCCCGTCCGGTCCGCCCATCTCGATCACGCCCGCGAGTTTGTCGAGTTGGTCGCCGTGGATCAGTTTCGTGACCGATGAGTTATTCAGCATCACTTCCACCGCCGGCACGAGCGTGTCGCTGGCGGAAGGGATGAGCTTCTGGCAAATCACCGCATGCAGCGTGGACGCGAGCTGTCGGCGCGCCTGATCGCGATCGGCGGCCGGGAAAAAATCCATGATGCGCTGCACGGACTTCGCGGCATCCGAAGTGTGCAGCGTCGAGATGACGAGGTGTCCGATATTCGCGGCGCTGATCGCTGCGGAGATGCTCGAGGCGTCGCGCATTTCGCCGATGACGAGGACATCGGGATCCTGGCGCAGCACATTGCGCAGGCCACTGGCAAAGCTCGCCGTATCGAGCCCCACCTCGCGTTGCTCGATGACACTCTGCTTGTCCGTAAAGAGATACTCGATCGGGTCCTCGAGGGTGATGATGTGGCGGCGGGCGGAGCGATTGATGTGCTCGACCATCGCCGCCAGCGTCGTGGATTTCCCAGAGCCGGTCGCGCCGGCGATGAGCACGATCCCTCGCGGCGCTTCGCTCACTCGCTTCACCACGGCGGGGAGATGGAGTTCCGAAAAGTCGCGGATCGTGGCCTTCACGAGGCGCATGGAGATGACGTACGCGCCGCGCTGCTGGAAGACATTCACCCGAAAGCGCCCGAGGGCGGGGGGCGCGTAGGCGAAATCGATTTCGTGATCCTTCGCGAGCCGCTCGTGGAGATGCGCCGGGACGATTTCAGTCAGCACGGACTGCAACCACGCTTCGGACGGAGCCGGAGTATCGATCGGCACGAGTTCGCGCGAAATGCGGAAGACGACGGGCGCATCCGGTTTGAGGTGGATGTCCGACGCGCCGGAGTCCGCGGCGCTTTGAAGAATGCGGAGGAAAGTCTGCATGGAAAGTGGCGTCAGCGGCCGCTACGTTGCGCCCGCCAGCAGCCGGTCGAGCTGATCGAAACAAATCTGCGACCAGGACTCCATGGCATCGCGGCGCGCGGCGAGCTGGGCGCGGTCGAGGAATTGCAGGTCGGTGATCATCGCTTCGCCTTTCTGCACGTCATCCGACTCGAGCTGGAAGATGTGCACGACGCCGAGGTGCACGCGTCCGACTTCGTTGGAGTCGTCATTGAGCAGAGCTACGGCGCGATTTGTGAACTTCGCCCCGAGCCGCAATTCCTCGGTCACTTCCCGCTGCACGCCGGCGTCGTAGGCGGCGCGGTCCAGCGCGAAGAGTCCCTCGTCATGATCGTTCATGTGTCCGCCGATGCCGATCGAGCCCTTGGCCACGAGGCGTTGCTCGCCGGCCTTCTTTCCGCGCACGTAGTGCAGCACCCGTCCGGCGTGAACGAGCAGCGCATAAGGGATGATCTGCTTCAGCTCCGGGTTCGTCTCCGCGGGTGGGCGGGGCGTGAAGAAATTGTTCGCCCGATCGAGCAGCGCAGGCAGGTAACGATCCACGTCGAAGCACAGTCCTTGGAACGCGCCGATTGCGTCGAACAGGGAGCGGCGCACGACCAGGATCATTTCGTCTTTCATACGGCACTAGGTAGCGGCGGCACGCGGAGCCAGAAAGCGGAAAAGCGCCGGCCCCGGGAACGCAGGCATATGGACGCTCGCGGACTCCATTTTCGCCGAGCGGATTATTGGGTTGAAGCACTCGCGGAATCGTGGACAGTGCGCGCCTTCCCGGTCCGGCGAGTCGTCTGCCCCAGCCGAACCGGTTCCTTTTTTCCCCTGTGCTTCTCCTGCCCGCCATCGACCTGATGTCTGGCGAAGTCGTCCGACTTCGCCAAGGCAAGGCCGACCAGAAGACCGTCTATTCGAGCGATCCGGCGGCGTTCGCGCGGAAGTGGGAGGCGGAAGGCGGTGACTACCTGCACATCGTCGATCTCGACGCGGCATTTTCCGGTGAGCTGCGCAATCTCGCCGCGGTCGCCGCGATCGCTGCCGCGATCTCCATTCCGTGCGAACTCGGGGGTGGCATGCGCAGCGAAGCGGCCATCCGCCTAGCTTTCGAGGCGGGGGTCGCACGAGTCATCATCGGCACGCGTGCTGCCGAGTCTCTGGACTTTGTACGGGATATGGCGCGCGAGTTTGGCGGCGAGCGGATCGCGGTGGGCATCGATGCGAAGCACGGGCTCGTCTCCGTGAAGGGGTGGACCGAGGAGTCGAAGATCGTCGCGCTCGATCTCGCGCGGCGTGCGGAAGACGCCGGCGCCGGCACGATCATCTACACCGACATCGCGACCGATGGCATGCTCACCGGGCCGAACTTCCACGAAATGGAAACCATGCTCGGGACACTCAGCTGCCAGCTCATCGCGAGCGGTGGTGTGAGTAGTGCCGACGATGTCCGGCGGCTCGGCGCGATGCCCGGTCTTTACGGATGCATCATTGGCAAGGCGCTCTATGATGGCGCGGTGGACTTGAGGGAGATCGCCGATCGCCGACTCTAGACGTCAGGCTGCAATCCGCGGCCTGCGCGGCGCCCGAGCTCCCATCCGAATTCCGAAATCCCCAAAACTGAAATCATCATGAAGGTTCTCTACTTCGACTGCATCTCCGGCATTAGCGGCGACATGACCGTGGGCGCGCTCGTCGATCTCGGCGTGAAACCGTCTGCCCTGGAGTGGGAGCTGTCGAAGCTCGCGATCGGCGACTTTCACATGCACTTCGAGCGCGCGGCGCGGAAGGAGATCGAAGGCGTCCGATTCACGATCCACGAAGGTGCGACGCACACGCACGATCAGGATGAGCCGGAGCACGGGCATCATCATCACGAGCACCCGCACGATCATGATCATGGCCACGGGCACGAGCATGGGCCGGACTGCGGGCACGAGCATCATTCCCACGCTGAAGAGCACAGCCATGAGCATGGGGAGCATGCCCATGCTCATGAACACGGCGAGCACTCTGACCACGACCATGCGCACGGTGAGCACACGCACGAGCATCACGAGCATGAGCACGGCCACGCGCATGGACGCAGTCATCGCGAAATCCGCGCGCTCATCGAGCAGAGCGAACTCTCCGCCTTCGTGAAGCAGCACACCCTCGGCATTTTCCAGCGCATCGCCGTCGCTGAGGGAAAGATCCACGGCGTGCCGGCCGAAGACGTTGGTTTTCATGAGGTCGGCGCGCTGGATTCCATCGCTGACATCGTCTGCGTGTGTGTGGGCATCGAGGCTCTCGGTGTCGGGAAAGTGTTCGCTTCGCGGCTGCAAGATGGCCACGGCACGGTGAAGTGCGCGCACGGGACTTTCCCGGTGCCCGCGCCTGCGACGCTCGAGATTCTGCGCGGCATCCCCCTCGGCCAGATCGACGAACCGCACGAACTCATCACGCCTACGGGAGCGGCGATTCTCGCGGAGTTCAGCGCCAGCTTTGGGCTCATGCCTGCGCTCGTGACGGAAAAGATCGGCTACGGGGTCGGGGCCCGTGAACTTGCGACGCGGCCGAATGTGCTGCGCGCCGTGCTCGGCACCCTCGCCCCGGAGTGACGCGCCATGGCCGGAGGATTCGAGACTGACGTCGTCTGGCGCCTCGAGACGAATCTCGACGATTGCCCGGCGGAATGGCTCGGCGCCGTGATGGAGCACCTTTTCGCCGAAGGTGCACTCGACGTGTGGTTCACGCCGATCCAGATGAAGAAGCACCGCCCGGGCACGATGCTCTCGGTGCTCGCCGACGAAAGCTCCCGCGAGCGCCTGATCGAAATCATCCTCACCGAGACGACCGCATTCGGGGTCCGGGTGGAGCGCATCGAGCGTGTGAAGCTCGAGCGGCGGATCGAAACCGTGACCACACCGTACGGCGATATCGCGGTGAAGCTGGGGCTGAAAAGCGGGAGCGTGGTGCAGGTCGCGCCGGAGTTTGAATCTGCCCGTCTTGCGGCAGAGCGATCCGGGAGACCGCTGCGCACCGTTTACGAAGCCGCGGTGCGAGCCTGGCACGCGCGAGCCGGGAGCGCTTGATCTGCGCGCGCTAGTTCCGGTGTCCCCGTTGCCGCACCACGATCACCGGCCGGTGGTAATAGTAGTAGGGGTCGTAGCCCCACCACGGCTCGACGTATCGCGGCGCGGCGAGCGCCGGAGTGGAGAGCATGTAATCCACCACGCCCGGCTTCACTCCGGCGTTGCGGAGTTTCACCACATCGTAGGAGGTCAGCGAGTACACCCGGCCGCTGGAGCGCAGGTAGCGGACGATGAGTTCAGGCGGCACACTGCGGCGGGATAGCTCGATCACATCAGCCAACTCAAGCGCAGCTCCCCGGTCCATCCGGTCCAGCAGCGCGGGCGGTACGCGTTGTCGCTGGAGCGCGGCGAGATCGGTATCGCTGAGAGTCGCGCAACCGCCCAGCAGGAGCAGCGCACAGCCAAGGACGAGGGGAAGCACTTTCATGGCGGGAAATTCGGGGCTCTTGGGGCGATTGCAAGCCGCAGGGCAGCGTGGACTTGGGCTTTTTCACTGCTTGCCACATGGGTGGAGTGCGGGATGCTACTCCGTAACGCCTGTACGCGTATGGATTCCGCCTCGCGACCCACGATGCAGCAAATCGCCGAAAAGGCTGGGGTGTCTCGCATGGCCGTGTCGCTCGCTCTGCGTGGCAGTCGCAAGGTGTCGGTCAAGACCACCGAAAGGATTCGGAAGATCGCCGATGACCTCGGCTATCGGCCCAATCCGCTGGTCTCGGCTTTGATGACGCAGCTGCGCTTGGCACGGCCAGCGCAACGTCCCACGACGGTCGCCTACGCCACCGCCTTCGCGACGAAGGACGGCTGGCGCCGGTCTGGGCAACTGGTGGAGTATTTCGAGGGGGCCCGGCGGCGGGGCGAGGCGCTCGGCTACGATCTCGAGGAATGGTGGCTGCGGGAGCCGGGCATGACGCAGCAGCGGATCAGCGAGATTCTTTACACCCGCGGCATTCACGGGCTGCTCATCGCTCCTCTTCCGCCTGGGGACGCGCCGGTGCACCTCGACTGGTCGAAGTTTTCCGGCGCCACGATCGGCTATTCATTTACCGACGCCGCGCTCCATCGCGCTGGTGCGGATCAGTTCAGCGCCATCCGCATGGCGCTGCGGGCGCTCACGAGCCTCGGTTACCGGCGCATCGGTCTCGCGCTGACGCGGGAGGAGGATGCCGGCGGAGAGCGCCGCTGGTCGGCCGGCATGCTCGTCTATCAATCGGAAATTCCGGCGGAGGATCGTGTGCCGATGCTGCTCACGGAAGGGCCACTGGCGCATTCAATTGCCGAATGGTTTCATGCGCACCGTCCGGAAGCAGTTCTTAGCCTTTCGAGTGAGTGCGTCGCGATGCTCGCAAGCTGCGGCGCGAGCGTGCCGGGGAACGTGGGCTTTGCCAGCCTCGGGCTCATGCCCGGTGACGCCGACATCGCTGGCGTCGATCAGAATTTCGCACTCGTGGGCGGAGCGGCGATGGACCTCGTGGATGCTCAGCTCCGGCGGAACGAACTCGGCGTGCCGCAGGATCGGAAGACGGTGCTGGTCGCGGGCCGCTGGGTGTCCGGCCCGACGCTGCGGGAGCTAGCGCCCCGCGGGCGGAAATAAGTTCCCTGCTCCTGGTGCAGGGAGAAACTTCTGAAATCGGAATCGCTCGTCGTAGCGACCGCGATTGTGCTGCCGGCAGCAGGCGAGGCAGGCGGATTTCCGTCGCAGCGGACGCACGCGACCGATGACGATGCTGCAGCTCGGGCAACGGTAGTGGTGGCGTGGCGAGAGCCGCCGGCGCGGCAGTGGCAGGTCGTGGCAGCGCTTTTCTTCGAGCAGCCCGAGCGCGACGCACGCGCGCTGCCAATCGCGACCATGCGGAGCGATGCGGCGTCGGCCGGCGCGTTCGTGAGCGAGCAAATGCGCGAGCTCGTGGCGAAGCGTCCGATCGATTTCGGACCAGCCAAACTCCACCAGCCGCGGGTTCAGAGTCACGAGCGCCTTCGCCGCCGAGGCGGTTCCGGCCGTGCTGCGCATCCGTGGATTCCAGCGCACGCTCACGCGTGCCGCGAGCGCTTCACAGCCCGCGCTGCGCAAAAGCTCACGCGCCAGCTTTTCCAGCGGCGCTGCGTCCGTCGTGTCGATGAGAGGCGAGTGCGGGTCGGGGAGGGCGCCAAGGAGTGCGGGCGAATAGGTCATGCGGGATCGTCGGAAGGCGAAAGGCGGGCGAAGATATTCGGGAGCAGTCGGATGGCTTCGTCGATTTCGTCGGAGGTCGTTTCTTTTCCCAGCGAAAAGCGCGCCGTGGCGCGGGCCAATTCCGGGGCGACACCCATCGCGAGGAGCACGTGCGACGGCGCGATCGAACCGACCATGCATGCGGAGCCGCTCGAAGCACAGATGCCCGCGAGGTCGAGGTTCATAAGCAGGCTTTCGCCGTCGAGTCCGGGGAAGCTCACGTTCAAGGTGTTCGGCAGCGTGTCGTCTGGAGCGCCGTTGCGAATCGCGCATGGAAAAGCGCTCCGCACGCCCTGCCAGAGGCGCTCCCGCAGCTCCCGCTGGCGGGCTGCTTCCGGCGCAAGATCGCGCACCGCGAGCTCGGCCGCACGCGCCATGCCGACGATCGCCGCGACGTTCTCGGTGCCCGCGCGGCGTTCGTTTTCATGCGAGCCACCGACTTGCAGGCGTTCGAGCGAGATGCCGGCGGCGAGATACAGCAGTCCCGCGCCCTTGGGTCCGCGGAATTTGTGCGCCGCGAGGGAAAGCGCGTCGAAGTCGCGCGCGACGATCGGTTCCTTGCCGAAGCTCTGGATGGCATCGCTGTGAAAAAGCACGCCGCGCTCGCGGCAGAGCGCGGCGATCTCCTGCACGGGTTGGTGCACTCCCGTTTCATTGTTGGCCGTCATGATCGAGACGAGCGTCGTCTCCGGGGTGAGGACACCGCGGAGACGGTCGAGGTCGATGCGTCCGCATGCATCGACCGGCAGCCAGGTCACGTGAAAGCCTTCGCGCTTCTCGAGATGCTCGAAAGCGTGCAGCACCGCATGATGCTCGGTCGCACAGGTGACGAGATGTTTCCCCTCTGCGCGGCGCGCGCGCGCCAGACCGATCACCGCCAGATTGTCCGCTTCCGTGCCGCCGCTGGTGAAGATGAGCTCGTGGGATTTGGTGCCGAGGATGGCTGCGAGGCGGTCGCGCGCATCATCGATCGCCGCGCGCGTCTCGCGGCCGGCGGCGTGAATGCTGGAGGGATTGCCGTGATGCCGCTCGAGATAAGGGCGCATCGCGTCGAGCACTTCGGGCGCGAGCGGGGTGGTGGCGTTGGAGTCGAGGTAGATCACGGAGTGTGGAAGGTAGCATCACGGCGCGCCGGCGAGTCGAGAATGCAGCGCGGGCACCGGGTCTGCTCAGACGAGCGCGATGGCCACCGAACTGAATGTCGCACCCGCTCCGCTCACGGCGGACGGATCGCGCCGGGATTGGTGCGATCGCGGAGTGACGACAGCGCAGGCGGTGAAGCCATTGCCGTGGCGGAAATTCTGGATGCTGCTGGCCGTGCCGGCATTGGTGGCGGCGGCGATGGTCGTCCGGTTCGGCGTCGATACGCCCCACTACGATCAGTGGATCGGCGAAAGTTTTCTCTTCGAGAAGATGGCTGCGGGCACACTCGGAATTGGCGATTTCCTGGTGCAGCACAACGAGCACCGACTGCCGGTGCCGAAGCTCGCGATGATCGTCGCGGGCCTCCTCACGGGCTGGAATACGAAGGCGGAAATGCTGCTGACCTTCGGCGTGCTGATCGCGGCGGCCGCGAATTACTGGCGCATCCTGCAAGTCACGGGCTGGAAGGATACGCCCCGGACGCACGCGGTGTTTTTCGTAATTGCGGTGTGCGCGTTCAGCCTCACGCAGTACCAGAATTTTCTGTGGGGCTTCCAACTGCACTTCGTCGCGTCGATCGGCTTTTTCACCGCGTGCTGCTGGGCCGCAATCGAACTTCGCGCGCCGCGGAACTTCATCGCGACCATTCTGCTCGCGACGGCAGCGACCTTTAGCATCGCCAGCGGGTTCGTCGCCTGGGTGCTCGCGATTCCACTTTTGCTCCTGCCTCGCGAAGAGGCGCGGCGGCAGGGTTTCGGAAAATGGTGGACTATCTACGGCCTCTCCTTCGCGGCGAATCTCGCGCTCTATTTCGTCGGCTACCAGAAGCCCGAGAAACATCCCGCGTTGACGACGGTGCTCCAACGTCCGCTCGATGCCTTGCAGTACTTTGCCACGTACATCGGTGGTCCATTCGGCCTGGGCACGGCCTTCGAAGCGCCAGCCGCTTCGATGTGGATCGGCCTCGCACTGCTCGCTGCGCTCGGTCTCGCGAGCGCGGAACTCTGGCGTCTGCGCGATGAAAGTACCGTAGTCCGCCGCGCTCTGCCGTGGCTGATGATCGCCGGCTTCGGCCTCGCCAACGCGGCGATCACCACGATTGGCCGGCTCGGCTTTGGGGCGGCGCAAGCTATGGAGTCGCGCTACGGCACCTACGCGCTGCTCGTGCCGATCGGTCTGCTGCCGCTGGTCTGCGTCCTCGCCGATCATCGGCGGCGGTGGAGCACGATTGCCTTTCCGTCGATTGCTCTCGCTGCCTCAACCTTGCTCACACTCGCGCTCCTCAGCTCGTTGAAATCGATCGAAGACTGGCGCATCCACCAACGCGCCTACCGGATGGAGAAAGCGCTCGTCCAGACGGTTTACTGGATCGAAGAGCCGCGACTGCTGCTGAGCAATGTCACGCCGGACGTCGCGGCGCTCCGGCGCACGGTGCAGGCCCTCGACCGTCTGGGCTACTTGCGTCCTGCGCCGTGGCCATCCGCGTCGATCGGCGAAGCGGGCGAGCCGACCGATCCTGGCTCACGGGCATTTGGGCAGGTCGAAGGCCGGCTTACATCCGGCGCACTGCACCTCGCTGGTTGGGCCGTGCTGCCGGATCAACGGCGTGCGGCGGATGCCGTGCTGATCACCGCCGACGACGCGGTCGGGATGCCGCAACTGATCGGACTGGCACCCGTGACGTTTGACCGACCGGACGTGGAAAAGGCGACCGGCACTCGCGATTACTTTGGTTGCGGTTGGGCCGTGCAGTGGTCCCCAGCGAAAATTCCGCCGGGGCTCAGCGCGATCAAAGCCTGGGCTTATGATGCCGAGGAACGCCGCGCCTTTCGCCTCGAAGGCTCGGTTGCCTTCCCGCGCTGATCAAATCTCCCAATCCACCACCGGCCCGTCGCGGCGATCCTTGGCGAGAATCTGGAGCCGCTGATTTTCCCCCAGCACGAGCGAACGCGCCGGGACGCTTTCCGTGAGAAAGACATTCGCGCCGATGGTCGAGCCCGCGCCAATCACCGTGTCGCCGCCCATGATCGTCGAGCCAGCGTAGATCGTGACGTTGTCTTCCACGGTCGGGTGCCGCTTTTTTCCCTTCAGCGCCTGGCCGCCGGCCAGCGAACGCGCGATCAGCGACACCCCTTGATACATTTTCACGTGCTTGCCGATCACCGAGGTCTCGCCAACGACGACGCCGGTGCCGTGATCGATGAAGAAGTGTGAGTGGATGTGCGCGCCGGGATGGATGTCGATGCCCGTACGACTGTGCGCCCACTCCGTCATCATGCGCGGGATCAGCGGCACCTCGTGGCAGTAAAGCATGTGGGCACAGCGCTGGATCGCGATCGCTTCCAGATAGGGATACGCGAGGATGATCTCGGAGGTGCCGCCGGCGGCCGGGTCGCCCTGGAAGGCCGCCTCCACATCCGTGCGCAGGAGCTCGCGCACGACGGGGAGCGTGGAGAGAAACTGAAAGACGACCTCCTGCGCCCGCTCCTGCGGGCAGGAGGGTTCCCCGAGGCGCAGGCTCTTGCAGACCTCCTCGACGAGGCGCTCCGAGACGGAGAAGACGCGATGCTGCGTGACCCGCGGGAGGTGCTGCGAATGGATCGGATCCTGATCGTGGAAACCGGGGAAAAGCAGTTGCAGCAAATCCTCGCAGATCGTCGCCAGCGCGCGCTTCGACGGCAGGTTCGAGCCGTCGATGTTATTCATCCCCCCGCCGGTCTGGTAGGAGGTGAGGATCTGCTCGACGACTTTGGCGAGGTTGTTTTCCACGGGGTTGTGAGGGTTGAAAGTCCACGCGCGGCACAGGAATGTCGAGCCCGTGGCCTGCGAAAAGCTGCTCTTGAACGCAGCTCGCATCCCCGCCATATCAGCCGCCTCCCCACCCGATGCATTCCCGTTCATCGCTCGCTCGCAGATCCGGCGGCTACTCCGCGGAGGGCGCGTGGCTGAGTCACACGGGTCGGATGCGGAAGGCCAACGAAGATGCGTGCCTCGCTGGCGATGTGATCTCCAGCGGCAGCAGTGACGCGGTGGTGCCGATCGCCCTTTCTCCGGAGCCGTGGATCGTGGCGGTCTCGGATGGCATCGGCGGACACCGCGCCGGGGCCGAGGCGAGCCAGGAAGTGGCGAGAGCACTCGCGGCCTGCGCCCCGGTCAATCCGCTTGCCGTCCGTGGGGTGCTCGATCGGGTGAGCCGGGAGCTCTGCGAAAGGGGCCGGCGCCATCCCGAATGCGCTGGCATGGGCGCGACGATCGCGGGCATCGGGAGCGGCCCGGGCGGGCTCTTTGCGTTCAATGTCGGGGACTCGCGCGTGTATAAGTTTAGTCGGCATCGGCTCATCCAGGTGACGCGCGACGATTCCGAAGCGGAAGAATTGATCCGCGCTGGATTCCTGACCCGCGATCAGGTGCGCCCCGGGAACATGCACGCCCTGACCCGTGCGATCGGCGGTCGCGCCATAGCGACCGAAATCCGCCCGCACATTCATTCGTTGAGCGTCGCCACCCGCGCGCGTTTTCTGGTCTGCAGCGATGGGGTCACGGACATGCTCTCGCAGGCGGTGCTGCAGGAGACCATCGCCTCTCACGCCGATCCCGCCGAGGCCGTGCGCCAGCTCTTCCACCTCACGATGGACGCGGGCGGCTTCGACAATATCACCCTCGCGGTCTTCGACGCGGCGCGCTAGCGGCGGTCAGTTGCGCGAAGCATCCTCGGGCGCTTCCGCCACGAGGCGGAACCACGGACCAAAGCCGCTCGTCAATTCGCGCCACAGCGTCGGACACTTCTCGTATTCGAGCACGTCCTGAGTGGGCTTTTGCAAAAGCCAGGCGCGTTGCGCGAGCTCGCCCTCGAGCTGCCCTTTGCTCCAGCCGGCGTAGCCGATGAAGGCGCGCACGATCTTCGATTCCTCCTCCACACTGCGCTCCGCCTCGTCGATCAGCAGGTGGTGGTTGCATTCCATGCGCTGCGACTCCGGATGCCACTTGAAGGAGGCAAAGATGAGCTGATCGGTCGAGACCGGTCCGCCGAGGAAGACCGGCACCAGCGCGAGTGCGCCGAGATTTTTCCCGGGCAAAAGCTCCGCGACCGTGCGGCCGGCCGGGCGATTCAAGGTCAGGCCGAACGAGCCTTCCTCGTCGTCGTTGGTCGAAAGGAAGAGCACCGAACGTCGGAAGTTCGGGTCGAGCAGACTCGGGTGCGCGATGAGGAGCGAACCGGAGAGCGTGAGCGATGAAGAGCCAAATTCCCGCACGCCCCGAAGGTAGGAACGCCATCCTCGAGCGCAAGGGCGGAGTGTGTGACAGTCCGGTGCCGCGCCGGGTTTTCTCTTTCATGCCCCCGCGCCTTGCGGCACGTTCGCCGCCCACTTCATGAGTTCCGCCGTTCGCGTTCGTTTCGCTCCTTCGCCCACTGGTTACCTGCACGTCGGGGGCGCGCGCACGGCGCTGTTCAACTGGCTCTACGCCCGCCATCACGGCGGCAC
>JANPIS010000098.1:0-9795 GCA_031425095.1 Chthoniobacteraceae bacterium | reverse complement strand
CAATGTTGAGACCGGCAGCGCCACCGCAAACGTCGCTCCGCGCCCGGGCCCAGCGCTGCGCGCCGCCACGCTGCCGCCGTGGAGCTCGACCAATTGTTTGACGATGGCCAGGCCCAGTCCGAGTCCGCCATGACGCCGGGTCGAGGAAGAGTCTGCCTGGCGAAAGCGATCGAAGACGAAGGGGAGGAATTCCGCCTGAATCCCATTGCCCGTATCGACGATGCTAATCTCCGCCTGGGAGTGGACGCGCTGCAGGGTGACCTTCACGGTGCCGCCTTTGGGCGTGAATTTAATGGCGTTGGTCAGCAGGTTCCAAAAGACCTGCTGGAGCCGGTTGGGATCGCCCGAGAGCGGGCCGATTCGGGAATCGAGAATGGCGCGTAACGTGATGCCCTTGGCCTCCGCGGCAGGACGCACGGTGTCCACCGCCGCCTGGACAATTTCCTCGAGATCGCATGGCCCGACCTCCAGCCGGATCTTTCCGGAAATAATCCGGCTCATATCGAGCAGATCTTCGATGATCCGCGTCTGCGCGCGCGCGTTCCGCTCGATCGTCTCCAAGCCTTGCGCCAATTCGGCATCATCCGTCGGGCCACCCTGCAGCAGCGTACACCAGCCCACGATGGCATTGAGGGGCGTGCGCAGTTCGTGGCTGAGCGTGGCTAAAAATTCGTCCTTCATCCGCCCAGCGCGCTCGGCCTCAGCCCTCGCCGCGCGCTCGCTGGCCAGCACTTCTTCCCGCTGCTCGAGGAGGTCGCGCACCTCGTATTGGCGGCGTCGGGCGCGCAGCGCCACGCGCGCGGTGCTGCAGAGGGTGACGACGCGCAGTGGCCTTTCCAGCAGCGTGACATTGGCGCGCTGCCCAAAGCGCTCCCACGCGGCGGAATTTGCGTCAGCCACATTGCCGCTGCTCGTGAGAAGGATGACGGGCAAGTCCGACCACGCGGGCTGCGTGCGGAGGAGAGCGGCGAATTGCTCCATGCCGCCTGGGGTGATCGCCTCTTCAGCGAGCAGCACCGCGCCGCGCATGGTGGAGAGCTTCTCCATGACCTCCGAGAAATCACGGCAGATCTCGCTTTGAAAGCCGGCCGTGCCCAGCGCGGCCGACGCGAGTTCCGCGTCGCGACCGAGCGGGGCGAGGACGAGGATGCTCTCGTCGCCCGCCTCAAGAATGGCCGTTTCCACCTTTTCCTTTCATGATTGCTTCGGTCGATCCTTGAAAAGTCGGCACTCCTGTGAGCACGCCGTGGAACTCGCGGAGCGGCTCCCCGACATGGATGCCGTCGGATTGAATCTTGAATTCGCGAATCGTTCGCTCATGACCGCCACTGCGTTTCTTGATCACCGAAACGGCCTGCTTCACTGCGCCCTCGACTTCGAAGTAGCGAAGAATGAGCACGGTGTCCGCGAGATAGGTGACGTCGACCGGCGAATGCATGGAGCCGATCAATCCATTCTGCGCGAGGATAAGGATCGTCACGACACCCTGCTGCGCCAGATAGCTGAGCAACTCGTGCATCTGGATGGTGAGGAAGCGCTCCTCAGGCATCGCGTTGAGGTAGCCGTTCAAGCTGTCGATCACGACCAGCCGAACGTCCCGCTCTTCCACGGCGCGGCGGATGCGATGCGCAAATTCTCCCGGCGAGAGTTCAGCCGGGTTGATTTGCGTCGCCTCCAGCATTCCGCTCGCAATGTGTTTGCTCAACTCCATGCCGAGCGCGTCCGCGCGCTGGATGTAGGTTTCGATTTTCTCGTCGAAGGTATATGCCGCCACGGCTTCCCCACGGTTTGCGGCCGCCGTGGCGAACTTGGCACCCAGCGTCGATTTGCCCGTCCCAGGGGGACCGGAGAAGAGCGTGCTGGTGCCACGGTCCAAACCGCCGAGCAGCAGCGCATCCAACTCCTGGATGTCACTCGAGACGGCCTGTGCCGGAAAGGTGCGGCGATGCTCCGCGGCAATCAGTCGCGGGAAAACGATCAGCCCGCCCTTGGCGATAATGTAGTCGTGGTAACCACCGCGGAACGCTTCGCCGCGCACTTTGACCACCGAAAGCCGCCGGCGTTCCGCGCCGTATTCCGGAGCCATCCGTTCCAAATTCAAGACGCCGTGCGCGATGCTTTGCACCTCACGGTCGGAGGCTTCGCTGGTCCGGTCGTCCATGACCAGGACCGTGCAGTTGCGGCCCACGAAAAACTGTTTCAGCGAAAGCAACTGTCGCCGATAGCGCAGGGGATTCTGCGCGAGCAGCCGCAACTCCGAAAGCGAGTCGAAGACAATGCGCGCCGGCTCCACTTCGGTCACTTTATCCCGGAGGATTTTAGTGATTTGATTCAACTCGACCTCGGAGGGATGAAAAAGAGTGTTTTGCGAGTCGGCTGACAGCGTCTCCTCGATGGCCGACAACTCAAAGATGGCCAGGTCGTCGAGCGACCATGCGTGGGATTGCGCGACCCCCAGCAGTTCTTCGCGCGTTTCCGAGAGGGTAATGTAGAGGCCCTTCTCGCCCACCTTCACTCCCTCCAAAAGGAATTGCAGTCCCAGTGTCGTCTTCCCGACGCCCGGATCGCCCTGCACGAGGTAGAAGCGGTTTCGCGGAAGCCCGCCTATCAGGACGCGATCAAGCCCCTCAACGCCGGTCAGACATTTGGGAGCGAGCGCCTCGGTTGATATATGAGGAGTCATAAAATGTTGTTTGGGCACGCCTGAAAGGAGCCAAGCGCGGTTCGCGTTCACTTGCGCCTTCACCTCCTCCATCGCAGCAAACGCGGCAGGTGCGCGCATCACCACGAGTCCGCCTTTTCCGAGGTGAATGGGAGTGAATATCCGCGCGACCGGCCAATCTGCGGGATGCGAATTCGCTCCAATGAGCTGCTTCGTTCCATCCTACATCAGCGAATCCAACGGCCGGATACCCGCTCCATGAAATGCCTCTCCGCATCGTCGGTCGCGGTCGCAAAGGAGGCGGGCCTGCGCTATGTCTCCGACAGCCGTCCAGGCATCACGCGGAAGGCCCGCGGCAAGAGCTTTGCCTACCGCGCGGCGGGTGGTGCGGCGGTGCGGGATGTGGAGACTCTGCGGCGCATCCGCAGTCTGGTGATCCCGCCGGCGTGGACTGAGGTGTGGATTTGCCCGAACGAAAATGGCCACATCCAAGCCGTGGGCCGCGACGCGCGCGGGCGGAAACAATACCGCTACCACCCGCGCTGGCACGAGGTGCGCGACGAGGCGAAGTATGGGCGCGTGCTCGCCTTCGGCGAAGCACTGCCGCGGATCCGCCGCCGGATCGCCGCCGATTTGCGCCGCCGCGGAATGAGCCGCGAAAAGGTGCTGGCCACCGTCGTCCGGTTGCTGGAGACGACGCTCATCCGTGTGGGCAATGACGAATACGCGCAGCAAAACGGCAGCTACGGCCTGACGACAATGCACAACCGCCACGCCAAGGTGCGCGGCGGAGGGATCACTTTCGAGTTCAAGGGCAAGAGCGGCAAGCAGCACCGCATCGACGTGCGCGATCCGCACCTCGCCAAACTCATCCGACGCTGCCAGGAATTGCCCGGACAGGACCTCTTTGGTTACGTGGACGAGGACGGCACGGTGCGCGACGTGACTTCGGAAGACGTGAACGCTTACCTGCGCGACATCGCCGGCGAGGAGTTTTCCGCCAAGGATTTCCGCACTTGGGCGGGCACCGTGCTGGCCGCCATTGCGCTGCGGGAGTTCGAGGAATTCGACTCGCAAAAGCAGGCGAAACGCAACGTCGTCCAGGCTGTCGAAGCCGTCGCCAGAATGCTCGGCAACACCGCCGCTGTCTGCCGCCGCTGTTACATCCATCCCAAGATCCTCGACAGCTACATCTCCGGTCAGACCATTGCCACGCTGCAACAATCCACCGAACAGCGACTCCGGGGATCGCTCGCCAAACTTCGTCCCGAGGAAGCGGCGGTGATGATGCTCCTGCGCGAGCGCCTCACCCAGGCGGAGCGCGCCGGAGGCAGTCAACGCGCGTCGTCCCTCACAAAAAACCGCCCGGTGCGGCGGCGTTGATAGACTGCGAAGTCGTCAGGTCTCCCGCACCACGTCACGTGCGGGTTTGTCGTCGCGCAGTCCCAGAAATGCGGGCTGTCGCAGGAGGTTGTCGCCCGTCCATTCGGCAAAGCGTACCTGCGCCACGAGCTGCGGTTTTACCCAGGTGCAGCGCGCCAGTTCCGCGCGGGTAAACGCCGTGCCCCAGCGACGGCGCTGCGTCGGCATTTCCGCGAAAGGCATTTTGGAAGTGCACTGCGCGAGCATCCTCGCGTGCAGAGCCGCGAGGGTTTTGTCGTCGAAGCCGGTGCCGACTTTGCCCGCGAAGATGAGCTTCCGATCGCGATGGAATCCGACGAGCAGCGCGCCGAAATGCGACCGGCCGCCCTTGGGCGCGGTGAATCCGCCGATGACAAATTCCTGCTCGCGCAGGCACCGCAGCTTGCGCCAGGCGCCACTCCGCTGGCCCGCTTCGTAGGATGAATCGCGGCGCTTCGCGATCAAGCCCTCCAACCCGCGCGCGCGGATTTCGTTGAGCAGATCGTCCGGTTCGCCAGCCAGTTCGTCGGAGAGGAGGAGTACGCGGGAGCGCTTGGGCATGATGGTGGCGAGTTGCGCGCGCCGCTCCACCAGCGGTTCGCGGCGCAGATCGCGTCCGTCGAGTTCCAGCAGATCGAAGAGGAACGCGCGGACATCCGTGGACTCGTCCGCATTCTGAATGAGTTGAAACGACGGCCGACCCAGTTCATCGGCGACCACGAGTTCGCCGTCCACCAAGGCAGAACGGGCCTTCAACGTCGTCAGCGCCTTCGCTACGGACGGAAAGCGCCGCGTGAAATCATTTTCCGCGCGCGACCAGAGCCGAACGTCAGAGCCCGCCTTTCCGCCGAGAAAGCGGAAGCCGTCGAACTTCAACTCATAGAGCCAATCGTCACCCTGTGGAGGCGCCGTCGCTGGCTTCGCCTTCATCGGCTCGATGAAGGTTGGCATGACCGGAGCTTTCATCTTCATCGCGGATTCATCGGAACGCACGGCGAGGCTCGCCGTTTCATCCGCCGCGCGGGCTACAGCCCGACGCGCCCATACTCCTCGCCTTTGTCCAGATCGGGCGTCGTGCCCGTCACGTAAGCCTTCGCGGCCTCGAAGAGGTATTTAATCTTGTGCAAGCCTTCGTTGTCCCAAAATTCGCCCTCCTCCGGACGCACCACGATCAGCTCGATGTTCGGGTCATCTTTGCCGCCCGGGAACCACACGCGGAACGGCTCCTGCCAAAGCTCGGCAATTTTTGCGCGGTCGCTCACGAGATTCGCGTGCCCGCTCAGCGAGAGGTAGGCGCTACGGTCGTTCTGGCAGACGATGTGGACGCGCGTATCGGATTCGATTTCGTGCGTCTTGCCCGACTCCGCCCCGGTGATGAACCACACGCAGTTGTCCTCCTCGACCTTGGCGATGACCATCGGTCGGGCGCGCAGCGCGCCACCTCCCGCGTGAGTCACGAGCATCGCGGTGTGAAATTCGTTCAGCAGCTTATGGAAATGCTCGCGCTGCTCGACGGGTGAAGGGGTGGTGCTCATATGGGTGTTATCGCGCTGCGAGACGACGGCGGATGGATGGACGTGGCGTCGCGGGTAGGGTGGGCATCCTGCCCGCCGGTTCGGGCGTCTCGCCCGAACGATCTCCCAGGCGACCAGAAAGACCGCGACGCAAGATGCGTCGCTCGGCGGGTGGGACGCCCACCGTGCCCGAGATTAACCCCGATCGTTCGCCACGCGGCGGATCGCGGCGACGAGTTGCGCGACGTCGATGGGCTTCACCAGGTGCTCGGTAAAACCGGCCTCGTGGGAGCGGCGCACGTCCTCTTCCATTCCGTAGCCGCTCATCGCGATCCCCGGCACGATGTGGCGGGCGCGAACGTGGCGGATCACGTCGTAGCCGCTGCCATCCGGCAGCCCGAGATCGCTGACCAGCACGTCGAATGTCTCCGCCTCCGCCAGGGCGATCGCGCTGGCGACATCCGCGGCGCTCACCACGATAAACCCCGCACGGCGCAAAAGCCGCACGAGCGTCCGCGAGGTATCGGCATGGTCCTCGACGAGGAGCACGCGCATCTGGCGAGAATTGCCTTCACCGGCAGCTGCGATTCCAGCCGCCGCAGCCACGGTGGCGGGCGCCGCGCGGGGCAGCTCGATCACAAAAGTCGCACCATGCCCCGGCCCGGCACTCTCCGCGCGGATCGCGCCGTGATGCAGATCGACGAGGGCCTTGGAGATTGCCAAGCCGAGACCCAGCCCACCGAATTGCCGCGTGACACTTGCGTCGCCCTGCTCGAAGGCGTTGAAGATGCGCGGCAGCACGTCGGCGGGGATGCCGATACCATTGTCCTGCATGCGAACTTCGCAACGGTGGCCGTCGAGGCGCTTCGTGGTCACGCGGATGGTGCCTTTCTCCGGCGTGAACTTGATCGCGTTCTTGAGGATGTTCCAGAGCACCTGCTGGAGCCGCGCGCGGTCGGCGGCCACGGACCCGGCCGCGTCGTCCATGGTGAGATCCAGACGGATGGATCGCTCGCGCAGCGGCGGCTGGCAGATGCCGCAGACGTGGCGCACAGCTTCATTCAAATCCAGCGGCTCGATGTGCAGCGGCAGCTTGCCACTGGTGATGCGGTTCAGGTCGAGCAAGTCGTCGATGAGCTTCGTTTCCAGTTCGATGTTGCGCTTCATCATCGCGAGGTCTTCGCGCACTTCGCTGGACAGCTCAGGATCGTGTTCCAGCGCGCCTATCGCCATAAGCACCGGCGTGAGCGGCGTGCGCAGTTCGTGGCTGAGGACGGCGAGGAAGCGGTCCTTGCTTTGGTTGGCCAGGTCTGCGGCCTGCTTTGCCTCCAGCAAATTCGCCTCCGCCCGTTTCCGGTCCGTGATGTCCGTATGAACCCCCACCCACTCCCGGATCTCGCCCGCTGCATCCAGCAAGGGAACCGCCCGGACGGAGCACAAACGCCACGTCCCGTCGCGATGGCGAACCCGGTGTTCAAACTCGAACAAGCGGCGCTCCGCCACGGCGCACTGCCAGGCATCGATGGTCGCCTGAGCATCGTCGGGATGCACAGCCTGCGCCCAACCGTAGCCCTGATATTCTTCCCTCGTCTGACCGGTGAAACTGCTCCAGCCAGGTTGTTCCCCCTCCATCATCCCTCCGGCGTTGTTGGTCCAGATGAGGCTGCTGACGATAGTAACCGCGGTCCGGAAGCGTGCTTCGCTGGCGTGCAGCGCTTCCTCAGCCCGCTTGCGCTCGTTGATGTCGCGAAAGAAAACGCCAAGCCGACCACCAGTCATCGGGTAGGCGTGAATTTCGAACCATTGCTGCCACGGCCCGTAAAATTCCTCGAACCGTACCGGCACCCGCTCGGTCATCGCGCGGCGGTAATTGCTTTCGAGCTGGGTGCCATTAGAGGCTGGGAACGCCTCCCAGTGCGTGCGGCCAAGATACGTTTCCGGCATCAGGCCATATAGGCGGGCCGCCTCGGCATTAAGAAAGACGATGCGGAAATCGGCGTCCATGGCCACGAACGCGAGGTTCATGCTTTCGAGGATCTCCGTGCGCTCGGCGCGCAACTCGGCCTCGCGCGCCAGCGCCTCGGCGCGGACCTTCGCGAGCGTGAGGGTGCTGTTCACTTTGGCGAGAAGTTCGCGCGCGTGGAAGGGCTTGGTGAGATAGTCGTCGGCGCCAGCTTCGAATCCTTCTACCCGCGCTTCTTCGCCCGCGCGCGCCGAGAGCAGGATGATCGGCACCGATTGGAGCGCGGGGTCGGCGCGCAACTCGCGCACCAGGCCGAAGCCATCCAGATGCGGCATCATCACGTCGGTCAGCACGAGGTCTGGGCGCTCGTCGAGCGCCGCATTGAGGGCGGAGCGGCCGTCGGCGACGGCGACCACGTCGAAGCGCGGCGAGAGCAGCCGCGCCACGTAATCGCGCATGTCGGCGTTGTCATCGGCGAGCAGGATGCGCGGGTTCGGACGAAAGGGATCCATCGGGACAATGGAGAGATCTCCTTCCTCCCCGTGCGTCCCATGGAGTCTATCGGTCTGCTCCGGGAGCCAGCGCAACGCCTCGGCGGCAAACGCCGTCGTCGTGTTCGCAGCGCGGCCCGTCGCAGAGGCCGGCGCGCACTGCTCCGCCGGCAGGTGCGCGACGCCACGCGGGATCGTGACGATGAACGCGCTGCCTACGCCCGCTTCGCTCTCCACCCGCACCGTGCCGCCGTGCAGCTTCACCAGCTCATGCACCAGCGCGAGGCCAATGCCACTGCCTTCGTGCGTGCGGCCCGCCGCGCCTTGCACGCGGTAAAAGCGCTCGAACAAATGCGGCATCGCCTTCTCGGGAATGCCCGTGCCGGTATCGCGCACGCTCATTTCCACGACCTCGCCGAGCGACCGCACCGCCACGCGCACTTCGCCGGCGAGCGTGAACTTGAAAGCATTCGAGAGCAGGTTGAGCACGACCTTCTCCCACATCTCGCGGTCGAGATGGACGGGCTCCGCGAGCGGCGGGCACTCGACGATGAAGTCGAGCCCGGCTTTTTCCATCGCCGAGCGGAAGGAACTGGCCAGCTCCGCCGTGTAGGCGGCGAGATCCGTGGGCTCGAAATTGGCTTTTGCGCGCCCCGCTTCCATGCGCGCGAAATCGAGCAGCGAGTTCACGAGCTTGAGCAGCCGCAAGCCGTTGCGATGCGCGACGAGCGCAAGCTGGCGGTTGTCTTCGAGTACCTCGCCCTTGGCCTTGTTGACAATCTCCTCGAGCGGTCCGAGCAGGAGGGTCAGCGGGGTGCGGAACTCGTGGCTGACGTTGCTGAAGAACGCGGTCTTGGCGCGGTCGATCTCCGCGAGCGCTTCTGCGCGTTTGCGCTCCGCTTCGTAGGCCCGCGCCGAGGCCAGACCTGCCGCGATCTGCCCGGCGAGCAAATCGAGAAACCCGCGATGCGCTGCGTCCAACGGTCGATATGGATTGAGCCCCGCGACCAAAAAACCGGCGGGTTTTTCCTGGCCTTGCTGCGCGATCGGGACGAGCAGGGCGTTGCGTGGCGGCTCGTCCCACGGCTCGGCGGGCAGCTGATCAAAGCGCTGGCCGAGTTCCTCCACGAGCACGGCCGCGCCTTCCGCGAAAAGCCGCGCCGCTGGCCAGGCCTCGCGCTCGCCACCGAGGGCGATACTTTCGGGAGCGAGCAAAGCTCCCGCTTCCGCATGATGCACGCACGCGAGCCGCACGGCGTCTTCATCCGGTGCGAGCAGATAGACCAGCGCGAACGGCAGATCCTTCGATTGTCCGGCCAGCCGCGCCGCGACCGCGCGGAAGAGTTCTTCCTCACCTTTGATCGACGCCAGGTCCGCACCGAGATCGCGCAGCAACGCCAGTCGCCGCTCGCCGATCACGCGCTCCGTTTCCTCCGTGACCACGCAGAGCATCCCGCCGATCGAACCGTCGTCGTGCGGCACCGGGCTGTAGGAAAAGGTGTGATAGGTTTCCTCGCGAAAACCGCTGCGTTCGAGGAAAAGCAGCAGCGATTCATCCCAGGTCGCTTCGCCCGTGCGCACCACCGACTCCGCGCGCGGTCCGATGTCGTGCCAGATCTCCTCCCACACTTTCCGCGCCGATGCCCCGAGCACCCAATCGCGCTTGATGCCGAGCGTCGGCGCGTAGGCATCGTTGCAAAAAAAGTAAAACTCCGGTCCCCAGCCCAGCCACATCGCGAAGCGCGAGGTGAGCATGAGACGGAT
>JANPIS010000097.1:0-3112 GCA_031425095.1 Chthoniobacteraceae bacterium | reverse complement strand
GAGAGCTGCGGCCAGGCCCGCAAGAGCGTCTCGGCGATGCGATCGTCCTTGAAGCGCTGCAGCGCGTTGAGCAGATCGAGCCGGAAGGATTCCGACTTTTCTTCAGAAAAGCGGTCGAGCAACACCGGCACCGCGGCGGTGCGCGACTGCTCGGCCAGAACCGCCACGAGTGGCTTGCGTTCGGCGACCGCGATCGAGGCATTGCCGACCGCGGCGATCGCCGCGTCGGCCGCTGGCCCGTGACCGAGCCGCAGAGCCACACGCATCATCGTCGCGTCCTGCGAACGCGTTTCCCACAGCTTGGCAATCCGCTTATGCAGCGCATCCGGGACGTTCGTGACCGCATTGCCCTGGAGACCTTCGTCCATGCCGCGCAGCAGTGCATCCACGTCTTCCGCGGTCGGCGCGAGGCCGAGCAGTTCGGCGCAAGTCGTGAGATTCGCGGCGCTCCTGTCCGCGGTGTAGCGCTGCGCGAGCCGGCTCGCGATCGTCCTGCGCACGAGCGGCTCTTTCCACAGCTCGGGTTTGCGCAGCAGCGCGAGGATCTCTTTGCGGCCGGTGTCCGCCTTGCTCTCCACGGCCCACCACAGCATCAGCGGAAGGTGTTTGTCGGTCGCGTCTTCGCTCCGCATGAGCAGCTCACGCACGATCTTCAGCGCGTCCGCTGCCGGCCAGCGTTTGCAGGATGCGGCGAGCTGGCTGCGGACATCCACGCTTGGCTCGGTGCGGGCGAGGGCGACGAGCTTGTCCCGCATCGTCGGAGTGACGGACCGCGTGTCGCCGACGAGCCGGATCGCCCAAGCGCGGACGTCGGGATTGGGATGCGCGAGTTGCTTCGTCGAAAACGCGTCGTCGAGTCCCCCGGAGGACTTCAGAGCCCAGAAGGCCTCGAGCGCGAGCTGGCCTTGTTCCTTCTCCACGAGCGCGCGCAGTTCCTCCGCGAGCGAGCCATCCTTGCGATCCGCGAGCACGCGCTGCGCGGTCTGCCGCCACCACTGATTTTTGTGCGAAAGCAATGCGATGAGCTCCGCGTTCGACATCTTGCCGATATCGAATGGTGCCACCGGTTTCGCGCCCTTCGTCTCCAGCCGGTAGATCCGCCCATTCGAACGATCCCAAGTGTCGCGCGGATCCACGTGCGTGAGCCGCATGTCGCACCAGTCCGCCATGTAGACCGCGCCGTCGGGCCCGAGCCGCACGTCCACCGGGCGGAAACCTTTGTCCTCCGTCTCCACGAGCGTGAGCGTGTCCGTCGTGCGGAAGGTGGACGTATCGCGATCTACCTTGCTCGCGAGCACGCGATTCTGGAGCGACATTGGGGCGATCACCGCGCCCTCGAGCTGCGGTATCGCGCCACCTTCGTAAAACATGAACGCCTGCGCGAATCGCGGCGCATACCCCTCGTGCGCCATGTGCTCGAACCAGCCGAAAGAATAAGGATTCATCAGCGGTCCGTGCTTGCCCCAGTTTTTGATGCCCGCGCTCCCTTGCGGATAGTACATCCCGCGGGTCGCGCCGTGGTTCGTGCCGGAGAAAGCGCGGCCGTGACTGTCGAAGGTGAGGCTCATGGTGTTGCCTCCGCCCTCCGCGAAGACCTCGAACTCATGCGTCTCGGGATGCACCCGCCAGATCATCTGCCCGAGCCACTTCACGCCCTTCACATTGCCCGTCGTCGTGCTGCCATTCGCGCCGTAGAGCCAGCCGTCCGGCCCCCAGTGCAGGCTCGTCGCGATCGAGTGTGTGTCCTCGATCCCAAAGCCGGAGAGCACGACCTGCGGATCACCATCCGGCACGTCGTCGCGATCCTTGTCCGGATAGAAAAGCAGATACGGCGGATTCATCACCCACACGCCGCCGCGCCCGACGCATACGCTCGTCGCGATGTTCAGCCCCGTGACGAAATCCTTCTGCGCCTCAAACGTCCCGTCGCCATTCGTGTCCTCGAGGATGGAAATCTTGTCCGCACCCTTCGCGCCTTTCGGCGGCGGCTCCGGCACCTTGTCGAAGACCGCACGCAAATACTCGTCGTATTTCAGGATCTTCAGCCCGGCGGGGAAGGGATACTGCAGATACTGCACGACCCACAGGCGACCGCGTTCGTCGAAGTGCAGATTCAGCGGCTGCCGGACATTCGGCTCCGCGGCCACGACCTGCATCTCGAAGCCATCGGCGATCTTGAAGTTCTTCAGCGCCTCTTCCGGACCGAGGGCTTTCTGGTTCGGATCGCCCACCGCGCCCTTGCCTTTGAATTTCTTCACAAACTCCGCGAGCGACGGATCGATCGGCGCATCCTGTGCACCGGCGCAGGAGAGCGAGACGACGACGGACAGCCAGAGAGGAAGTGGGGAGCGAGTGCGCATGGAGGTTGTGGGGGATGAGCCGCGGTAGGACGATATGATTGAGGAAAAGTGGCCATGCTTCCAAGCGCGGAGCGGCGGGTTCCGGGTACCATACGCGTCCCGCGTGTTGGTTTCGGCGTCCCGCCGAAACGAACTTTCAATGGCGTGCGCTCGGGCAAGAGCTCCGCGCCCGCAGCACACGGCGGCGGGTCTTCGTGGTGCGGAGCTCTTGCCCGGAACACGCGGCAGAAAAGTTCGTTTTCGTGAGACGCGGAAACCGACACGCGAGACGCGGATGGTATCGCGACCTACCGCCCCCACAGTCGCCCGGCCTTCTGCCACGTCGCGACCAGCTCCCGGAAGCGCTGCACGGCGGGCGTGTCTTCTGCCTCCTGCCACACAAAGACGAGCGGCACCGTGATCGCCGGCTGGAGATGGAGGAAGCGCAGCGGCGAACCCGGTGCGACCACGGACTCCACCACGATCCCGAGGCCCGCGCCCGCTTCCACGTAGCTGAGCACCGTGCCGATCAGGCTCGGCGTCGCCGCGAGCCGCGGAGCGATCCCCGCCTGGCGACACCCGGTGAGAAAGGCATCGTGCAGGCCCACCCCTTCGCGGCGCGCGAGCACGATGAGATTTTCGTGCGCGAGCTGTTTCCAGCGCAGCGCAGTGCGCGCGGCGAGCGGATGCTCCGGCGGCACCACCACGCCGAGCCGTTCCTCGCGGAGCGGGATCGTGCGCAGTCCATGCACCGCCGCCGTCGCCACCGGGCG
>JANPIS010000096.1:0-4181 GCA_031425095.1 Chthoniobacteraceae bacterium | reverse complement strand
CTGCTTCTCTTTCGGGCCGACGAGCTGGCGGACGTCGGAGAAGGTGATGACATCCTGATTTACCACGGCGGCGATTCCGTCGAGCACCTCCTGGGCGATTGCCTGCGTTGAGAGAACGGTGGCTGCGGAGAGGAATGTGAGCAGGCGTGCGGCGGTGCGGTACATGGAAAGTTGAAAGAGCGATTTTGAGCGGGGCCAACGGTAGGAGCGACAAAATCGAAGTCAAGCGAGCGGACCCGGCCGTTGGCGGAGTCTGCATGCGAGGTGATTTAGCGGCCGTTCGGCCGGCGAACTTCCGCGTCCGTGATCGCGCAAAGCGCGCAATCATTTCGCCAATCACAGTGCCTCGACGCAGGCCAAAGCCTTTTCGTAGCTGCACCGCTGCAGGTAGTGCGCGAGTTGCGGATCGACGGGCGCGGGCAGGCGGGTTTGCAGACCAGCGATCTTTTCCGACGCGGTTTTCAGTCGTTCGAGGTGAGCGGCTGCATTGCGTAGATATGCCTCGCGATCGGCGACGACGGCGAGACGCTCCCGCAACGCGGTGGCGAGTTCCTGATAGAGAGGCGACGGAGCCACGGCAGGATGTCAGCCCGATCGGCGCCCGTTACGAGTGCTCGGCGAGCAACTGGCGTTCAGCTTCGATCCAATCGCTATGCTCATCGCCCGGCAGGCCGGCCGCGCGGCGTTTCTCGGACACGAAGTAGGCGCGGAGTGCGATGTCGTCTTGGGTGAAGCTCTTGGCTTTGGTCGCCTTCTTCGCCTCGGCCTTGCGCGGTGCCGCAGGTTTCTTCGCCGTCGCACGCTTGGCTGGTGCGGGGAGCTTCACGGCTTCGGCAGGTTTCGCGGCGCGCTTGGAGGGCGCGGCGGATTTCGGTGTGGTTGTTTTTTTGGTGCCCATAGTCTTCAAGGAGTCGGATTGGAGAGCTGCACTGGGGACCGCCGCCACTCGCGTGACGGAAGCTGAACACGCCGGAAACCATAGGGTTTGATTGCGGTCCGTAAACCAAGAAATTGCGTGAGATGCGCTCAAGGGGCGGCTAAACCGGATCCGAAAGATTGGGCGGAGAAATCCCTTGCCACCCCTGGAGGTGCGTGGCAGCCTCCCAACCCTTTTCCCGAGAAAAACCACATCATGGCCTACGCAATTTTCAAAACCGGCGGTAAACAATACCGCGCAAAAACCGGCGACATTATCGCTATCGAGAAGCTCGACGCCGAAGCCGGCAGCGAAGCCAAATTCGACGAAGTGCTTTTCGTCGGTGAAGGATCGAGCATCAAGCTCGGGGCCGATCTCAAGGGAGCCTCGGTCATCGGTGAAATCGTCGAGCAGATCAAGGCGCCCAAGGTCGTGGCTTACAAGTATCGTCGTCGGAAAGGCTATCACCGCACGGTCGGCCATCGGCAGAAGCTCACCCGCGTGCGCATCACTTCGATCCCGGTCTGATTGTTTTCCACAACCCTCTAACTCCTCTTTCAAATGGCCCATAAAAAAGGACAAGGCTCAGTCAAGAACGGTCGCGATAGCGTCAGCAAGCGACTTGGCGTGAAGAAATTTGGCAGCCAGACGGTGATCGCTGGTAACATCATCATCCGCCAGCGCGGCACGAAATTCCTGCCGGGCAAGGGCGTCGGCCTCGGCCGCGACTACACCATCTTCGCGATGATCGATGGCACCGTGCGCTTCGACCGCGAAGGTCGCCGCGTGAATGTCGATCCGGTAGCCTCGGCGAACTGATCGATCGCCCTCGCCATCGAGTGGCGGGGGCTTTAGTCCTCGCTGATTTTTCTCAAGCGCAGACGCAAGTCTGCGCTTGATTGCTTTTGGAGCAAAGGAACTGGCCCGCCGCCTTGGACGCGAGGCGCAATTGGTGCGCTCGCGCGTAGCCCAAACGGGTTTCCCTGAGAGCCCTGCGGTTTCGCAGAACCGGCCCGTCCGCAGAGCAGTGATTCTCTCTCGCGAGCCTATCCAACCTTTTGCGCAGACCGCTTGCGCTGGTTGGCGTCGAGGATTTTTTTCCGCAGTCGCAGCGATTTCGGTGTCGCTTCGACGTATTCGTCGGGGCCGATGTATTCGAGGGCGCGTTCTAGGCTCATGGTCAGCGGTGGGGAAAGCGAGATGCCTTTGCCGTCGCCGGTTGAGCGCATGTTGCTCAGCTTTTTCGCGCGACAAGGGTTCACCGGCATGTCGTCGGGGCGGGCATTTTCGCCGATGATCATGCCTTCGTAGATCTCGGCCTGCGCGCCGATGAAGAGGCGGCCGCGTTCCTGGATGGTCTCGAGCGAGTAGGCGGTGGAGATGCCGCCTTCCATGGCCACGAGGACGCCATTGAAGCGTGTGGCGATGTCGCCTTTGTAGGGGCCGTATTCCTTGAAGATGTGCGACATAATGCCGTGGCCTTTAGTGGCATTCACGAGATCGGTCTCAAAGCCGATAAGCCCGCGGGTGGGCACGACGGCCTGGACGGTCACGGTCTTCGCGAGATGCTCCATGTGGATGATGTCCGCTTTCCGTCCGGCGAGGGACTGGAGGATGGTGCCGAGGTCTTCGTTGGGCACTTCGACATAGAGAGTCTCGAAAGGCTCCATCAGCGTGCCTTCGGCGTCGCGCTGGTAGATGACCTCGGGGCGCGAGATGAGGATTTCGAAACCTTCGCGGCGCATCTGTTCGACGAGGATCGCGACCTGCATTTCGCCGCGGGCCTTGAGTTCGAAGTGACCGGCGACGTCGGTGTCGGCGAAGAAGACGGAGACGTTCGTGCGGGTTTCTCGGACGAGGCGTTCGCGGACCTGGCGGGCGGTGAGGAGCTTCCCTTCACGACCGGCCAGCGGGCCGTCGTTGATGCACATCTTCATCGTGATCGTCGGCGGATCGATATCCACGAAGTGCAGCGGCAGGCGCTCCTCGGTGTCGGTGATGGTCTCGCCGATGAAGGCGTCTTCAAAGCCGCAAATGCCGACGATGTCGCCGGCACTGGCGTGCTGCGTCTCCACTTTGGCGAGGCCGATGTGGGTGAAAATCGCGGTGACGTTCGCGCGCTCGCGTCGGTTTTCCTTGCCGATGCGGACCACGGTGTCGCCGACTTTCACGCGTCCGCTGACAATGCGTCCGTAGGCGATGCGGCCGAGGTAATCGGAATAGTCGAGATTCGAAATGAGGAACTGGAAATAGCTCACGTCGCTCGCGGGCGGCGGCGGGATGTGTTTGATGATGGCCTCGTAGAGGGGCTCCATCGTCGTGCTCGACTCATGGATTTCCTTCATCGCGTAGCCGGCCTTCGCGGACGCGTAGATGACCGGGAAATCGAGCTGAAGATCGGTCGCGTTGAGTTCGACGAAGAGGTCGAAGATCATGTCGAGGACCTTGTGCGGGCGGGCGTTTTCGCGGTCGATCTTGTTGATGACCACGATCGGCTTCGCGCCATTCTCGAGCGCTTTGCGGAGCACGAATTTCGTCTGCGCCTGCGGCCCGTCGTGCGCATCCACCACGAGCAGCACGCCATCGATCATCTTCATGATGCGCTCCACCTCGCCGCCGAAATCGGCGTGGCCGGGAGTGTCCACGATGTTCACATGATAGTCGTGGTACTTAAAGGCGGCGTTCTTCGCGCGGATGGTGATGCCCTTTTCCCGCTCGAGATCCATCGAGTCCATGATGCGGATTTCGGAGGACTTGGCCTCGTTGGCGCGGAAGGTGCCGGCCTGCTTCAGGAGCTGATCGACGAGGGTGGTCTTGCCGTGATCGACGTGAGCGATGATGGCGATATTGCGAATGTGTTCCATGTGGTCCGTGTCTAGGTCGGGTTTCAAAAAGGGGCGGGACTATGTGGGCGGGTGCCCATCCCGTCAATCGCGGTGCTTGTGAAGTTTTCGCGCGCCTGCCGGGAGGGCCAGCATCGGGTGCGGGTTGTTTTCGGTTGCCGCGCGAAAAGGTTTCGCGGCAGAGTCCGCGCCCACATGGACCTTTCGCAGTATCTATCCGCCCGGAGCGCCACGGTGGACCGGGCGCTCGACGGATACCTGCCCAAGGCCTCGGTGAAACCGGCGACCCTCCATAAGGCGATGCGCTACAGCCTCTTTGCCGGCGGCAAACGGCTGCGCCCGATCCTCGCCCTCGCGGCGGCGGAAGCGTGCGGGGGCGCGGTTTCCGAGGCGTTGCCGGCCGCGTGCGCGGTCGAGTGCAT
>JANPIS010000095.1:0-12212 GCA_031425095.1 Chthoniobacteraceae bacterium | reverse complement strand
CCAGCCGTACTACTTCCACACCCACCTCGTCGGCAGCGAAGGCTCCATCCTCGACAACAAATTCCACTCCCAAAAGCTCAACGGTCTGAACAAGCACGCCTGGTCTTCGCTGAGCATGAAGATGCTCGATAGCGGCGACGTGAGCGATCACCCCTACCAGACGCAGTTCCAGGCGTTCTTCGACGCGATCGACGCCGGGAAAGACATGCCGCTCTCCAGTTTCGCGGACGGCTTCGCCACCCACCGCGTGATCGCCGCGGCGGACAAATCAGCCGCGGAGCGCCGGCCAGTGAAGCTCAGCGAGATCACCGGGTAGCTCACAAAAAAAGAAAATATGTGTTGCAGATACATATCACGTATGTATTCTGTCCGTATGAAACTCACGTTGAACATTGATGACGAATTATTGACCCGGGTCATGGAGACCACCGGCGCCAAGACCAAGACCGACGCCATTCACGCCGCCTTGGCCGAAGTGGACCGGAGGAATAAGTTGATCGCCCTCTTGTCCGAAAGCATCGGTCCGATCGATTGGAAGAATGCCATCGACGAGAATTCATGGGCGGATCAAGAAGAGCCCGCAAAGGCGGCGGAGACCCCGCCAACCGCTTCGCCAAAGCGCTCCCCAACCCGCTATGACCGCAAGCCCCGTACTCGTCGATAGCTGCTGGTACATCGAGCACCTCAAGAACCGCGTCGATCCCATGGCAGAACTCGCCACGATCGCGATGACCCGCGACGTGGCGACCTGCGGGATCGTGCGGTGCGAGGTGGGCCGCGGGCTCAAGGATCCAGCGCTGCTGCGAAAATTCGATGCGCGCTGGGATGTAATGCTCTACGTGCCCACGGACAACAAACTGTGGGCGGATGCGGAGGCCGTGCTCTGGCGCCTGGATCGACAAGGGATCAATCTCCCGCTGGCCGACGTCGTCATTGCCTGCTGCGCGCGGCGCATCGGGGCCGTCGTGCTGACGCATGACCAGCACTTCGACCTGATCCCCGGTATCCGCTCGACGGATCGCATTCTCTAAAGATGCCCAGCGCCCTCGCCATCGCCGCGCATCCTGACGACGTCGAGTTCGTCATGGCGGGCACGCTGCTGCGACTGCACGAGGCGGGCTGGGAGATTCATTATCTGAATGTGTCCTCGGGCAACATGGGGAGCACGGTGATGTCCGCGCCGGAGACGGCACGCACCCGACGCGCAGAAGCTCGCCGCGCGGCCAAGCTGCTCGGCGCGAAGTGGCACGCGCCGTTCTGCGATGACCTCCTGATCTTCTACAACGAGGAGAACATCCGCCGGATCTGCGCCGTGGTGCGTGAAGCACGACCGACCATCGTGCTGACGCATGCGCTCCAGGATTACATGGAAGATCACATGAACGTCGCCCGCCTCGCGGTCACCGCGACCTTTGCCCGCGGCATCCCGAATTTCCGCTCCAAGCCGCAGCGCAAGCCCGTGCTCGATCCATGCACGATCTACCACGCGATGCCGCACGGCCAGTGCACGCCGATGCGCGAACCGGTGGCGCCGGAATTGATCGTGGATACCACGAGCGTGCATGCCGCCAAGCGCGCGGCGCTGGCCTGCCACGCTTCGCAGAAGGAGTGGCTCGACAAGACCCAGGGCATGGACAGCTACCTCGTGACGATGGATGGCTTTTCCCTCGCCATGGGGCGGCAGAGCGGGAAGTTCCAGCACGGGGAAGGGTGGCGGCGGCATCTGCACTTCGGCTTCGGCGGGGAGAAAGACGATCCCCTGCGCGAGGTCTTGAGTGACTCGGGCAGGCAGACGTTTCGGCGGAGGTAGCAGCGGTCGGTCGCGAGCTTGCTCTTCGGCAAGCGCAGGGTAACCTGCGCGCACGGTCATTCGACCACCCCCTCTATGCGTTCTTCGCGCCTTTCTGGCATTCTGGTCGTCATCGTTCTCGTGGCCATCGGCGGCGCGGCTTGGTGGAAAATGCGACAGAGGCCAGCCGGCCACGCAAAGTCATCGACACCTGTGGAGGAAAGGCCCGCTCCCCCTTCAAGTACTCCGCCAACCCCAGCTCCTGCTGTTGTTGCTGAGGCGAAGCCGCCGCAAACCCCGACGACGGCTTCGAGCCCGGTCATCCAAGCGGCGGCCGCAGATCAACCACCAGCCGCGGAAATCATTCGCAGCCTGCGCCAGGATGTGCGCTGGAAAGCTCCGATGCCGGAGCCGGTCTTCGCGCAGTTCCGCGAGTGGACGGGGCGCTGGTCCAAAGCGGTCGATCCGGCAGAGAAAGCCGAACTCCTGACGCAGGGCCTGGAACTGGTCGAGCAGCGCCGCAATCAAATGGCGGATCTGATCGACCAGAACCCGCGGCGTGCGCTGGAACTCGCTGTGCCTGTGTCGGTGCGTCGCGCCCTGCCCGCGGTCATCGTGGCGCAACTCGAAGAGCCGGTCGCCGGTCGCGGCGACCTATGGGTCGCGGCGGCGCTTGCCATGCCGGGCAAGGAACCCGTCGTGCGCCCGGTGCAGCGGGAACTGCAGATGAAGGACGGCCGCAAGTTCGACGCATTCACCTTTGGGAAGCGCGATCTCGTCCCCACGAAGATGAACATCGCCGTGCAGGGCATCGCGCTCGAAGGGAAGCTCGCGATGACGGAACTGCCGGGGCGCGTGCTTGAGCCGGTGGAGATGCAGGACTTGCACGCCAATGGCGGCGCGGCTCCGATCTGCCCGACCTCTGGCGAAGTGACGGCCGGACAGGACGACGAGGTCGTCATCGACTGGGATGGCGCGAAGCCCACCTTTTTCTGCGGCCCATCGCACGCGCTCGATGCGATGATCGCGGCTTCGGGTGACGAATCGATCGTCGGGAACGCGAGCGGCGAGGGCCCGCCACCGCCGCCGACCACTTACACCGAGGGCACGAAGAAGATGCTCATCATCCGCGTGGATTTCCCCGACGCGCCGGGGCAGGTCGTGAGCGACGCGACGCTGACCACGCTGATCGCGAACTTCGGCACACACTGGACGGAGATGTCCTACGGTAAGCTGAACTGGACCGCGCTCGGCGCAGGCTCCGACTTTACTCCCACACTGCGGCTGCCGAATGGTCACGCGAGCTACACGAGCTTCGGCACGATGCTCGCGGCAGCCCGCACAGCGGCGACGGCTGCGGGGTACAATTACACGAACTACAACTTCGACGTCGTGGTCACGGGCGATAAGCCCGATGTGAGCTTCGGCGGCATCGCCTACGTCGGCGCGCGCGGCGCGTGGCTGGCAAATTCGCAGTGGAATCTCGGCGTCGGAAGTCACGAAGTCGGGCACAACTTCGGGCTCAATCACGCGGGGTTCTGGGACACCGACGACGGCACCGTCATCGGTTCCGGCACTGCGGTGGAGTACGGCAATCCCTATGATCACATGGGCGGAGCGAGCAGTTCCTTCGATGCGCACTTCGGTGCGCGGCAGAAAAACTACCTCGACTGGATCGTGGATACCGACGTGGTGAAGATCACCACCGACGGCACGACGACCACGCGCATCCGGGCCTTCGACAAATCCGCCGCGACCGGCGCGAAAGCCCTCGCCGTGGATCGCACCGGCACGAGCAACGACTACTGGGTCGAGTACCGCCAGACTTTCGCGGACACGAACCTCTGGGACAAAGACGGCGTGCTCCTAAATTGGGGCGACGTGGGCATCAACAATGGGAAGCCGCTGCTGCTCGATTACACGCCGGCCACGAGTTCCAAGGACGACGCGCCGATCCTCATCGGGAGCACGTTCTCGGACACCGCGGGAGGTATCCACATCACGCCGCTGGCGCGCGGTGCGGACCCGGATGGCACGACGTGGATCGACGTGCGGGTGAATCGCGGTCCATTCGCCGGCAATCGCAAGCCCACGGTGACAATGTCCGCGTCGAACCTAAACCCCGCGATCAGTGCGAGCGTGAATTTCACCGCCACCGCGAGCGACCCGGACGGCGACGCGCTCGCCTACTGGTGGGATTGGGGCAATGGCACCTTCACCGCGAACAACCTCCCGACCGCATCGAAAAGCTGGGGCACCGCCGGGACGTACACCGTGCGCTGCCGCGTGAGTGATATGAAGGGCCTGGTGGCCACCGGGCAGGTGCTGGTGCAGGTCGGCACGAGCACGACGTTCTTCATCCAGGGCACGGTCGCGACGACCGCCGGCGCGCTCGTGGAAAATGCGGTGGTAAGGGCGGACGCGACGCACAGCGACACCACCGACTCGGAAGGTTACTATGCGATCACTGGGCTCAACGCGGGCAGCTACTCACTCACGGCGACGAAGACCGGATTGTCGATCAACGCGGGCAACTTCACGAATCCCGTCACCGTCAGCTCGAATCAACTCAACGTGAACTTCACGGCGCCGCCGGGCGCCCCCTACTTCAGCGCGATGAAGCCGGGCCTGCTCGACCAAGGCTCGAACACTGGCGCGGTGATCCTGCCGGTGCTGGACGCGGACACGCCGGTGACGAACCTAACGCTGACGGCGGCTTCGTCGAATACCGCGGTCATTCCCGACGCGAGCATCACCTTCGGCACCGCGGGCACCACGGTCCGCACGGTGACGGCGGCCGCCGTTTCCACGGTGAGCGGACCGGTCAATATCACCATCGTTGCGACCGACCCCGAGGGCGGAACGAATAGCTACGTCTGGCCGGTAACGGTGAACGCGAAGCCCACGCTCTCGGTTCCCACACAAACGACCGCGGAGAACACAACGCTCGACATCGATCTGCGCAATTTCGCCGCGGACGATCTCACCGTGGATGACCTCCTATCCTTCCAGCTTCAGCGGGCGCGCAATGGCTCCGTGAAGCTGCTGCCCGACGGACACACCGCGCGCTTCACGCCTTCGCCGAACTTCAACGGCACCGCATCGTTCCGGGTCACGACCCGCGACCTCTCGCTGGGCACACGGGTCCTTTTTCTCTACGACTTCGAGCCACCGGATATCGCGACCGACGCCCGCAGCACCGACCAGTCGAACTTCAATCGCACCGGCACCCTCGAAGTCGCAGGTGTCGGCGGTGAATACTCGTACACCGCGGATGTGCCGCCCGTTACCGCGCCCTACGGCACGCAATCGCTCGGGCTCTCCGAGAACACCACCGGGGGCGCGCGTCTCCGCCGCACGCTCGCGGCCACGGATCAGAACTTCAACGACGCGGACTGGTCATTCTCGTCGTGGGTGAAACGTTCGACGCGTGACACCGAGGATTTTATCTTCCATCTCGGGAGCGGCGATGGCCACGGCACCGAGGCGGAGCTCGAGCTCTTCTTCCCCGCCAATAGCGACACGCTGCGGCTGCAAAAGTGGGGCTCCGCAGGACTCGAAAAAGAAATCGTCGGACCAAATCTGCTCATCGGCGAGTGGCACCACCTCACCGTCGTCTATGACCGGACTGGAACGAACGTCGGCACCTTCACGCTCTACGTGGACGGCTTTCTCCTCGGCTCGGTCGCTTCCGTGACGATGAATGTAAGCCAGACGGCGTCGCTGATGGTCGGAGGACACAACAGCACGACGGCCACGCTCGACCGTTGGTTCGATGGCAAGCTGGACGACGTGCTTTTCCAAAGCGGTCTGAATTCCCGCGCGGAGATTTGGGGCCTCTCGAGCTTTGCGGCGCGCCACTACAATGGCCTCAGCACCAGCCCCACGATCACGGTGAATGTCACCGGCACGAACCAACCGCCAACGATCCCGAGTGTGCCGAATCAATTCATCCCGGTGAGCGGAGCGTCCGCGCCACTGGCCTTGACCCTCGCGGATGCGGAATCGGAGGCGCGCAATCTCACCCTCAGTGCGGCGACCTCCAACGCTGCGGTGCTTCCGCTCAGTGGCATTGGGATCAGCCCCGCCCCTGCAGCGTGGACCAGTTCCGACATCGGAGCGGTCGGCGCGGCGGGCTCGCTGACCGAAGATCACGGCACCTTCATCATCGGTGGCGCAGGTGCGGACATCGGCGGGACGGCCGATGAGTTCCGCTGGGTGCGGCAGGACTTGAATGGCGACGGAGAAGTCATTGCCCGAGTCGCGAGTATGGACTTCACACATCAGGACGCCAAAGCAGGCGTGATGATGCGCTCCGCGGCGACCGCGACTTCTCCCTACGCACTGGCCTGCGTCACCGCCGGGAGTGGCGTGAGCTTTCAATTTCGGGCGACGGACGGCGCGGCGGCGGTCGTCAATGCCACCGTGAACCGGGTCGCGGCACCCTGCTGGCTGCGGCTGGTGCGCGCCGGCGCGAACTTCACCGCGTATTACGCCGCGGACAACGCCGGTGTCGCGGGCACGTGGCAGGCACTCGGGACGACTCAGGCCATCACGTTCGCCGCCGCCCCGAATGCTTATGGGCTGGCGGTGACGAGCAAAGTGGACGCGAGCGTTTGCACGGCGGTCTTCGATCGGCTCGGCGGCACGGTGAAACGCGGCGGCGAACGCACCGTCACGCTTACGCCGACGACGGGAGTGGCAGGCTCCGCAGTGGTCACGCTGACCGCGGGTGATGGAGCAGCGACGGCGACGAGCACGATCGCGGTGATGGTCGGCTCGAATACACCGCCGACCATTTCGCCCGTCGGAGAGATCACCATCAACGATGGCGGCACGATTCCGCCCTTCGTCGTCACCTTGAGCGATGTGCATACGCCGGTGGAAAATCTGACCTTCAGCGTGACCACATCGAACCCTTCGATCCTGCCTGCCAATCGCGTGCTCGTGACCGGCTCCGGCGCCACGCGCACGATCACCGTGCTGCCGATCCCCAGCGAAGTCGGCTCAGTCTTCGTCACGCTGCAGTCGAGCGATGGCACTCTGACCGGGACGAGCAATTTCACGGTAAACGTGAGTGCGGGTGATCCGACCTTCGTCGTGCGGCGCGGCGCCAACTGGCGTTACTTCTCGAATGGCGGATTCCCTGGTAGCGGATGGACGTCCGCAGCCTTCAATGACGCCGCGTGGGTCCGCGCTCCAGGTGAATTCGGTTACGGCGATGGCGACGAAGGCACGGTGATTCCCGGCGGACCACCCGGGGCGCAATACATGTCCAGTTACTTCCGACGGACCTTCCAAATCCCCGCCCCGTCGCAAATCGCGCAGGCCGCGATTCGCCTGCGGCGTGACGACGGCGCGATCGTGTATCTGAATGGCATCGAACTCTTCCGCGACAACATGCCGGCCGGGGCCGTCACCGCCGGGACTCCCGCACTCAGCGATCTCTCGGGCGCGGAGGAAAGTGCGTGGGTCGTTCACCGCTTCGATCCCTCGCGCCTCATCGCCGGCACGAACACGCTCGCCGTCGAGGTGCACCAATCCAGCGCGTCGAGTCCAGACGTGAGCTTCGATCTGGAAGCACTCGCTTACACCCACTCGGCGATCCCGGTGCTGACGCTCTCCGCGGACAGCACAAATGTGACCGCCCTCTGGCCAACGTGGGCCGCAAGCTGGCAGCTCAAGGGTACCAATGACTTCCAGGCTTGGAGCCTCGTGCCCGGCACGCCGACGGACAACGGTGCTGGTCGCCTGCAACTCGCCATTCCGCTCGGCACTGCGCCGCGCTTCCTGCGCCTCGAGGCGCAGTGACCCGGGCTCAGCGAACCGCAGCTTCCGCGTCCGCGCTTGGCTAAGCTTCGCTCAGCACGATCACCCCACTCGCCACGGTTCGCTCCGCGACGCGGGCTTCCGTGTCGAACTGCCAGAGCCCGCCAACCACGGCGACTTTCCGTGCGCGCAACTCGATCATCTCCGCGGGCCGCACCGCGCCTGGAAACTTCATCCCCTTGATCGCCGTCAGGCGAAAGCTGCGCCCCGGCTGGCCCGCCGCGATCCCCGCCGTTTGTGCGAGCGCTTCGGTGAGGATCACGCCCGGCACCAGTGGATCACCGGGAAAATGCCCGCGAAAAAAAGGCTCCTCCGGCGGAAAGACCTTGCGACAGAGCGCCGCTTCGCCGGGCTGCAACTCGACGACTTCGTCGATGAAGATGAAGGGCGCGCGATGCGGGAGCCCGAGCGCGACGGGATCGGCGGGCATCTACTGCGCGGGCTCCGCAGGCACGAAATACGCGAACTTCCAGCTCCCCTTGATCGTCCGCAAACCGGCGCGATAGCCGCTGTAGTTCGGGTCGCTGGCGAATTGCGGCGGCGAAACCATGTACGCGTCCACCGGCACGAACTGCTCCTTCAGCACCGCCTCCAGTTCAGGCCACACGCCATGCTCATCCCAGTAGGTGAAGACATTCTCCGAGGCCGGCGCGGGATCCCAGCGGTACCCGAAATCCACCGTCATCATCGACGCGAGCATCGGTAGATCCTTCTTGGTCACCGCCGTCTTCAGCCGGCCGACGAAGGCCTGAAAGGCCTGATCCCCCGAAACGTCCTTCAGCGGCTTCTTTTCCTCGGCATCCTTCTTTTTGTAGGGCGTCTCGCAACCGGCGAGAAGCAGGGCCGCAAGCAGGCAGGGCAGGAGGCGCAAAATCATCGCGCGAAGCTGCCGAAGCACTCCTGCGATAGCCAGCGCTTTCTGAGTCCTCCGCGCCCCTCCGCGATCGCTCGCCACCCGCGCGGACTCTTCCCGCTTGCGACCTCCCCTGCCGATGGATACACGAGGCCCGCGCCGCTTTCATGCACCGCCCCCTCCTTCTCGCCATGCTGCTGCTCGCCGGTTGCGCCTCCCTGCGGCACGGTGCTCGCGAGGGCGAACTCGTGCTCAGCAACCGCAGCTGCAAAGTGTACTTTGCCGTCCCTCCGGAGTGGACCGCAGATCAGCAGGGCGGTGAATTTGGTTTTCACAGCCTGAAGCCGAGCGGCGAATGGCAGCCCGCAACGATTTCTGTCGCCTTCTCTCAGAAGAACTTCGTCCGCGGTCGCGGGGACGATGAAGAAGAACAGCTCGCGCTCAGCCGTCAGTACCTGCGCTACTGGGTCACGCACGATTTCCCCGACACGCGGCTCGCGGCGGACGGGAGCCACGTCACGCCGAGCGGGCGAAAGTTCCTGCTCTTCCGAGAATCGTCGAATGGCTTGCACCTCGTTGCGCTCGCGCCGGAGAAAAACTGCGTAATCGAGATCGGCTTGCACGGCAGCCCGCAGGATCTCGCGCGCTACCGCGGCGCACTCCTCGCCGTGCTCGACACCTACCGCTCGAAGTGACTTCCGCCGGCGACGCAGGCTCGTCTTCTACCGGATGTCTTCCTGGAAAATGGAAACGCCCCAGTTTGCACCGGGGCGTTTCGAGATTTTTGCAGGCTTGGGGGTGCGCTTAGTAGCGACGTCCGCCACCACCACCGCCGCCGCCGCCACCACCGCCGCCGCCGCGTCCACCACCACCGCCGCCGTAGTCGCGACGACCACCGCCACCACCGCCACCGCCGCCGCCAAAGGAGCGTCCGCCGCCACCGCCGCCGCCGCTGCGTTCTTCACGCGGACGGGCTTCATTGACGGTCAGAGGACGGCCGTGGTGCGTCTTGCCGTGGAAAAGGCTGATCGCCTTCTGTGCTTCTTCGTCGCTCGACATGGTGACGAAGGCGAAGCCGCGGGACTTGCCCGTGAACTTGTCCTGCATCAGCGCCGCTTCGGTGACCGTGCCAGCTTCCGAGAAGAGGTCCTGGAGGTCGATTTCGGTGGCCTCGAAGGAGAGGTTGCCGACATAGAGTTTGTTACCCATTTGGTTGTTTTGTTCGTTGCGCAAAGACGAGTTTTGCAGGGGCTGTTTCCGACTATCGGATTTCAAACTGCCACTGGAACTCCGCGGTCTTGCGACCGCGTTACGAACACAACTAGCAATCTACCAATGCCTGAACTGACTCTGACTTTGCGTCGCGAGTGGAACACGCCAGATGGCGGAGCGCAACTGCTGATTTGCATCGCAAGAAAAATGTCCTGAGCCCAAAAAACGCCCGAGGACCGGGCGGGCGGGCGGAAAGAAGACGCAAAACGCGCTTTCACGAAAATGTCTCTGTTTTGTCATCTTTTTGTAACATTCCAGCGGCCTAGTGGAGTTTGTCCGCCGCAATGCGGACGTCACCCAACCGCAATCCAATCATCCCACCCCTGTTCATGTCCCAACGCAAAGCCCTGCCCTTCATCACCCTCAGCGCGCTCCTACTCGCTGCCGCCGCCCAAGCCGGCCCGGTCAGCACCGCCGCTCCCGAGCCAACGGAAAAATCCATCTACGAAAAGATCTGGGGCGTTCCCGTCCTCTACAGCGATAAGGAAAACGCCTTCCTCCAGGAGTTCCGCTTCACGGGCCGGCTGCACCTCGATGTCTTCTCGCAAGATTCCGACCTCGGCTCGGAGCAGGACTGGATCGTGCGCCGCACGCGCTTCGGGTTCAAAGCGAAGTTCCTTCAGGATTTCACCATGCACGTCGAGGCCGACTACGATCTGCAGAATCCCCGCCCAGCCTACGCTCGTCTCACCGACGCCTACCTCGCCTGGGAGCCGTGCAAGGCTTTCAAGCTCACCGTCGGCAAGCAGTCCGTAAAGTTCACGCTCGACGGCGGCACCTCTTCCAATGAGCTGATCACCATCGACCGCAGCAACATCGCGACGAACTTCTGGTTTCCGACCGAGTACATCTCCGGCGTGACGGTGTCCGGCAAGCATGAGAGCTGGCAGTGGAATCTCGGCTGGTTCTCCGGTGGCACGGAGACGAAGGAGTTCGGCAACTTCGACGCGGGGAATTTCTTCCTGAGCAGCGTGGGTTACGATTTCGGCAAGGCGCTCGGCGTGGACAAGGCGCTCCTGCGTTTCGACTACCTGCACAACGATCGCAATGCCGAGAGTAACGCGACGCGTTCGTTTGAAAATATCGCTTCGCTCGTCTTCCAACTGGAGGAAGGGAAATTCGGCTTCTCCGCGGAGGCCACCGGCGGGACTGGGTTCGGGCGGCAGAGCGACGCCTTCGGTTTCCAGATCATGCCTTCGTATAAGATCACGGACAAATTGCAGGCCGTGGTCCGCTACACGCACATCGCCAGCGAGGATCCGGACGGCGTGCGCTTCAGCCGCTACGAGACCTTCGCGACCGGTGGCCGCGGCGACGAATACAACGAGTATTACGTGGGCCTGAACTACTACCTCTACGGCCACAAGCTGAAGGTGCAGACCGGCTGGACCTACGCAGACATGGAAGACTCCGCCGGGAACGGCGGGGAATACCATGGCTGGACCTGGACGACCGGCCTCCGCGTCTCGTTCTGATTTTTCTTGGTCCGGGGTTTAAGGATGGCGTCTTTGTCACGCGATTGTTGCAAAGGCGCCATCCGACCGCCTCGGAAATGCCCCGAACTTCCCTCACGCATCCCATCCACATCCTCATGACCCTCACCATCAAATCCGCCGCCGCCCTCGCGCTGGTCACCGTCCTTTCCGGCTCCGCGTTGGCGGAAGTCGTCACCGTCGATCCCGCCATCAAGCCCTACGAAAAGACCTCGGGCGTGACCGGCAATCTCAACTCCATCGGCTCCGATACGCTGAACAACCTGATGACCCTCTGGGCCGAGGGCTTCAAGGCGCAGTATCCGAACGTGAACATCCAAATCGAGGGCAAGGGCTCCTCGACCGCACCGCCGGCGCTCATCGAAGGCACCGCGCAACTCGGGCCGATGAGCCGCGAGATGAAGGCGACCGAGATTGACGCATTTGAAAAGAAATACGGCTACAAGCCCACGGAGATCAAAGTCGCGGTCGATTCGCTCGCCGTTTTTGTCCACAAGGACAACGCGATCAAAGGCCTCTCCATGCAGCAGGTGGACTCGATCTTCTCCAGCACCTTCAAGGCGGGTGGGAAGGACATCACGAAGTGGAGCGACGTGGGCGTGACCGGCGCGCTGGCCAGCCGCGCAATGTCACTCTACGGCCGCAACAGCGCGTCGGGCACCTACGGTTACTTCAAGGAACACGCACTCGCGAAGGGCGACTTCAAGGCCACGGTGAAAGAGCAGCCAGGCTCGTCTTCCGTGGTCCAGGGCATCGGCAGCGATCTCGCGGGCATCGGCTACTCGGGCATCGGCTACAAGACTTCCGAAGTGCGCGCGCTCCCGCTCGCGGCCAAGGAAGGCGGCAAGTTTGTCGAGGCGAACTACGAGAACTGCCTGAGCGGCGACTACCCGATGGCGCGCTTCCTCTACGTGTACATCAACAAGAAGCCCGGCGCTCCGGCGGACAAACTCATCCAGGAGTTCATCAAGTTCAT
>JANPIS010000094.1:0-4015 GCA_031425095.1 Chthoniobacteraceae bacterium | reverse complement strand
CCGTGAGCGATCACCGTCTCCATCACTTCCCCTTGCCCCACAGCTTCGCGAACTTCTCCGGCACATAGAAGTCGTCCTTTCCCGTCGCGGAAAATGCGGTGCGTTCGATGGTCGTTCCTCGGACACGTTGGCGACAGAGGTTGAAGTGCCAGGGGAACAAATCCTTTGGCTGGGCGCCGTCGATGCCTTTAAGCGGGTCGATCATGCGGGAGCCTTCGCCGGTGATGGGGAGGCGCATTTCGATGCTCCATTCCTTGTCGCCGCGATGCACAGCGAACTGCGCGCCGGAGGTCCATGCCACGCCTTTGCCGTCTTTTCCGTGGTCGATCTCCAGAACGGTGCCGGCGGGGTTGATGGCGATCTCGTAGTAGCTGTTGGACGCGGTCTCGATGAGCAGGGTGATATGATCGCCTGAGAGGAGTTTCGGATCGTCGGGAGTGGTGGTGGCGATTTTAACGCCGGGCATGTCGGGTTCGTGGCACACGATGCCGAGGTGCAGGATGCTGCCTTCGCGCTGGATTTGGAACATCGTGTTGGCTGTGGGTCGCGGGGCTTCGGGCGTGAGCTTAACGAGCGGGGCGCTGCGCACGTCGGTCCAGTAGTCTTTGAGCACCTGGCCATCGAAGGCTTTTTCGCGCAGCGGCTTTCCGCCGGTCTGATTCGTTTCCAGCACGCGGTAATCGAGAGTGGTGTCGTGCTTGCGGCTGAGTTGCTGTTGCAGGGCGTGCAGCGGCTTCATGAGATCGGCGATCTTTTGAATACGGCGTCCGGGGAGCGATTTCGGATCGGCGGCGGCTTGCGCGGCGGTGAGCAAAGTGAACGCCTCGCCGATCTTCGTGCCGTCCTGGCCCATGTGCATCCAGTTGGCCTCGGAGAACTCCGCGAAGGCCTGCATCGGCTTGGCTGCGGGTCCATAGTAGCTGGCGAAGTAGTCGGCCAGCAGCGCGTCGAGATTTTGGTCCGCATCCCACCAGAGGCGCGCGGTAACGTAGAGATTCAGGTGCTCAAGCGCGAGCGAATCGTAGCCGAAGCTGTTCTCTTTCCCGGCAGGATGATCATAGATTTCGATCATCTCGCCGAGCGTGTGGCCTTTCAGCTCGCGCAGGTCGCTGGCGATTTGCTTCGTGTAAATCACGGGGCGTCCGGCCTGCTCGGGGCGCGCGTTGATGTTGTAGTCCCAGGTGAGGTATCTGCCGGGGCTGAGTTTCTTCTGCCAAGTCTCGCGCAACGTGCGGTGCGTGCCGCGCATCGTTTCATCCCAGAAGCCCTGGCGCTGACGCGTCTCGATGAGCACGAGGTTCGGGCTGAGTTTGTCGATCTTCGCCGGCGGCATTTTGTAGGCGCTGTAGGCGAGCCCGCTCACGAGGCGATCCGGGTGCGATTTATAAAGCTCCAGCGCCACGCGATTGATGTAGCCCCAGACCTGATCCGACATCGTGCCGGACCAACCGCGCTCGGGCGTGAGCTGCGCCATCCACTTCGGATCATCCGAGGTCATGCCGCCGTAACCATCCACGAGGTCGATGCTGATCATCGTCTCGCGGAAGTGATCGAACATGATGCGCGAGTATTTGAGCTGCTTCTCGAAAAACAGCGGCGAGTTGAGATCGGGATAGCCGCTGCCCTTCGTCGTGGTGTCGCGTTTGCCGCCGGTGAGCAGATACATCTCCGGGTGCGCCCGCTTCATCTCCTCGCGCATGATGACAAACTTCATCCCATGACAAACCTGCGAGATACCGCCGATCTTGTGCGCCTGGTTCAAGCCCTGCCGCAGCATCCAGATGCCCTTCTCACCAAGGCCCGTGTGCTCTGTGTAAAACGTGAAACGCCTCAAACCAAAATCCGGCTTCACCGTCCTGTTCACACCCGGCAGCGCGATCGTCGCCAACTTCGGCACCACCTCGCCGAGTTCCCCCGGCGCAAACCAACGCACACCGAGACTGCGCAGAAACTCATACACCGCATTGAGCGTCCCCGCATCGTCGTAATCCCACACGTCGAGGTCCTTGTGATAGCGCGCATAGATGTAGCCGAAGTGATTCCAAAACGTGTCCCCCCTGATCTTGTCGAACTCCGCATTCACCCGAGCCTGCTCCGCCGTGCTGCGCATCCGCCCCCAAGGCTCGATCGGAACAAAGTCCTCATCCGGCCCCAGCAACGCCAGCCAGTCCGCACCCGACGCCATGCGAAACGCGCCGTTCTCCAGTCCATCCGTCGCCAGCTTCAACGCCTCGGTGTGCGACGACTTGCCGAGGAAGATATGCGCCTTCCCCGCCGTCGGCGCCGTGCGGACCTCCAGCTTCGCCCCGCTGATTTTCTCCAAGTAAGTCTGCAACTCCCTCGCCGCCAGCTTCGTCATCCGCGCCGGTTTCTCGGCAATGACGATCTCCGCGCTCGGTTGACCGTTTTTGATGACAGATACCTCGGCCCCAGAAAACACCGCTAGCGTGTTAAAGAGAAGGCAAAGGATGAATGCGAGTCTGTATTTCATGATTGGGAGAAACTATTCCACCTCGCGCTCTGCATACGCCAAAGCCATGCGCAGGTAGCGATGGCTGTGGAGTGGGGCGAATTCGGGGGTGAGGACTTTGGTTTTCAGAAAGGCTTCAACGGCGGCGACGCGCTCGGTGAAGAGCGGGGACTTTTTGTCGTGGGCGACTTCGAGCAGGGCGGTGATGAGGCGGGCATACTTCACCGACTCGGCGGCCATTTCGATGCGGGCTGAGGCGTGCATGTCGGGATCGTCGCTGCGCTTCACGGCATCTTTTGCGGCGAGGATTTCGGACTCCAGCGCGGTGAGGGCTTCGGCGCTGTAGTAGCGGCGAAGTCGGGCGGCGTGCGGGGACTTGGGGGCGAGGTGCGGATCGGTGCGGACTTGATCGCTGATTTTTTCGAGGCGGTCGTGGAAGCGCTGCATCGGCTCGGCGGCGGGGCCGTAGGCGGCGCGACAGTAGTCGGCGATGGTGGCGCGGACATCGAGCGCGGGATTCCACAGGGCTTTGCATAAGACGTAGTAGTCGAGGCCGTGGGCGCTCCAGTTACCGTGGCAGTTGTCGAAGTCGAAGCCGATGGCTTTGTGCTCGACGGCGAACTTCACGGCGTCGGCGAGTTGCACGGCGTTGTTGCGCGGCATGCCGAGATCGATGGCGGGGCCGAGGTCGTTTGGTCGAAGATAGAGTCGCGGCGCGATGCGGGACCACGCTTCGATGTCGGCGGGATTGAGCCCGACGTAGCCGATGATGAGGTTTGGCTCCAGCGGGCCGAGCTTCACCGGCGGCGTGCGATACACGGAGTAGGCATAGGCCACGAGGTCGCGGTCCGGCATCTCACGCCGCACGCGCCTGGCGATTTCGTTGAAGAAGGTGAACACGCGGTCTGTGAGCGCGGGATATTCGGCAAAGGGCAGCTTCGTGGCGGGATCGATGAGGCTGCGATCGTTCAGGAGCTTCGGCGCATCGGCGGGATCGAGCGAACGGCAGGCGGCGCACATGCACCATTTGTTGGCACCGCCGTCGTTCGGCGCGAGCGAGGCCATGCGCTTGTTCGGATCGGCCTTGAACTCGGCGATGCGCACCCGCGCGATTTCATCCCAGAGCGCGGGGTTAGATTTGCACAAGCGTTCGCGTTCTGGCTTCTGCGTGCGCGTTCCGTCGGGCTGGAGTGCGAACCACTCAGGATGCTCCTTCCCGCATTTCTCCCACCAGCCCGCATAAGCATGGCCACCCTCGATCTCGACGCGCGCGCCGAGTCTCATGCGGCGAAACCACGCGCCCGTCGCCTCGGGGCCATGCGCGGCTTTCCACGCCTCGACGGGAATGCCCCACTGATTCAGCACTGGCGCGAAGGTGTCCTCGCGCGTCACGGCCTGATTGCGCACCTTGCGCTTCTCGATGCGCGGCTGCTCGCGCCGGTCGAGATCGGGAATGGTGATCGTGGACCGCTTCGGCACCACCTCGCCGTGTGCGCCGGGGAAGAGCCAGCGCACGCCGAGTTCGCGTTCGATGAAGTCATACAC
>JANPIS010000093.1:0-28615 GCA_031425095.1 Chthoniobacteraceae bacterium | reverse complement strand
CTAACCCCCGGCCGCGCCTTCGCCGCCGGGTTTGGTCATTTCGATCGGGTCGAGAGCTTTGGCCAGTTCCGCCTCCGGCAGCACTTTTTTCTCACGGCAGATTTCGCGGACGGTCTTACCGGTCTTCGCGCTCTCCTTGGCGATCTCTGCCGCGCGATCGTAGCCGATGATCGGAGCGAGGCTGGTGACCATGGCCATCGAGTATTCGACCAGCTCGTTGCAACGCGCGACGTTGGCTTGGATTCCTTCCACGCACTTTTCGCGGAAGACATTGGTCACATTCGCCAGCAATCGACCGCTCTCGAGCAGCGCGTGAGCGAGCACGGGCATCATCACGTTCAGCTCGAAGTTTCCATTCGCCGCAGCCCACGTGACGGTGGCGTCATTGCCGAAGACGCGAGTGCAAACCTGCAGCACGCTCTCGCAGATCACGGGGTTGACTTTGCCCGGCATGATCGAGGAACCCGGTTGCGTTTCCGGCAGCAGGATTTCGCCGATTCCGCAACGGGGACCGGAACCCAGCCAGCGAATGTCGTTGGCAATCTTGAAGAGAGAGACGGCGATCGTCTTGAGCTGCCCACTCGCCTGGACGAGCCCGTCCTTCGCGGACTGCGCTTCGAAATGGTTCGCCGCTTCGCGCCAGGCGATCCCGGTTTCCCTTTGAAGTTGTTGTGCGACGAAGCCGGGAAAATCCGGGTGGCAGTTGAGACCCGTGCCCACTGCTGTCCCGCCGATCGGCAGTTCTTCAAGCGCGGCGATGGCGTTTTTGCAGCGACCGCAGGCGAGTTCGATTTGCTTCTCGTATCCGCCGAACTCCTGTCCGAGCCGCACCGGCGTCGCGTCCATGAGATGCGTACGCCCGATCTTGATCACGTCCCAAAATTCCGCGGACTTTTTCCCGAATGCGCCGTGGAGTTTTTCGAGCGCCGGGAGCAGCGCCTTATGAAGCACTTCCCCAACCGCGACGTGGATCGCCGTGGGAATCACGTCATTGGAGCTTTGCCCCATATTCACGTGATCGTTCGGATGTACTGGCGTCTTGCTGCCGACCGGCTGCCCCGCGATCTGCGAGCAGCGGTTCGCGATCACCTCGTTGACGTTCATGTTCGTCGAGGTGCCGCTGCCGGTCTGGAAGATGTCGATCGGGAAATGCGCGTCGAGTTTGCCGTCGATGATCTCTCGCGCGGCCTGCGCGATCAATCCGACGAGTTTTGCGTCGAGCTTGCCGAGCTTCAGATTCGCCTCGGCTGCGGCACCCTTGATGAGCCCCAGCGCCCGGATGAATTCGCGTCCGAACGTATACCCGCTGACGGGAAAGTTGAGAACTGCGCGCTGAGTCGTGGCGCCGTAGAGTGCGGCGGCGGGCACTTCCATGGCGCCCATGGAGTCTTTTTCGGTGCGGGTGGTCATTTTTCGGCAGAGAGGTGGTTTGGAAGATGGTGAATTGACGACTGCGACCACGCAGAAGGCGCCGGGCTGCAGGATCGAGTGCGGAGAAAGAGCGTGAGCCGTCGCCCGACGGCTCTCAACTCTCAATTTTCGACGCTGAGTTCGCGCTTCCGACGGCCGTTTGCCGAGTGACCATTTGTACCGTTTCCACTCGTCGCCTTGTAAAACTTGGTCACAAACATTGGCGGAAGATTCTGCAGGCAGTATTCGGATTCCGCCCGTGCGAAATGCCGGCAGTGGCCGCGATCACGCAGTTCATTCGTCACCTGATAGATGATGAACGCAGCATGCGCCGCGGGCGAGAGCGCCGCATGCGTATTCAGCAGCAGTTCGCGTTTCTTGGCGGGCTGCAGAATGCTGAACGGGATGCCCGAAACGACGTAGTCACAGTGGTCATGGCCGAGGCGTCGAAGCTCGTGCCGCAAAGCGGAAGCATCGGCGTTGAGCACAGCGACGTTCGGATTGTCCCGAAACTGAATCGACAAATGATCGGCAAGTTCCGGATCGAGCTCAAATAGAAGCAGATCGGAACCGGGGGCCATGCGCCGGACAATTTCGCGGGTGTGGCAACCCTCGCCCGGGCCAAACTCCGCGATCACTCGCGGTTGGCTGAAGTCCATCCGGTTCGCGACCCGGTGGACCAGCGTACGGGAACTCGGGATGATGGACGCCACTTGAAAGGGGCGCTTAAGGAATCTTTTTAGGAAAATCGCACTCATGGTGACCGAGATAAACGAGCGGACTATTGAGTGCGGGTAGAAGCTTGTCGAGCCCGCTGCCATCGTGAAAAATTACATATTTTTCAGAGCTAAGGTGTTGACAGTTTCTCATGAAAGCTACAGCCTTCGTCCTACAAAGCCATTTGAGTGATTTTACTATTTATATGACCGCCAAAGATTCCCCTCTACACAACCTGATGACGGTTAAGGAAACTGCCGAGTATTTACGGATACCGCTGCCTACCGTGTATTACCTCGTGCAGCGTGGCCAACTCCCAGCGATTCAGATAGGGGGCCGCTGGCGTGTGAAGCGCGATGCCTTGGATCGCGACATCCTTCGCAACGAAGAGCACGGCCAGCAGACCGTTCTGGTGGTCGATGACGACGAAGATTTGCAGAACATGTTTAAGCTGTTTCTGAAGAAAAACGGCTACAGCCGACTGGTGGTCGGCTCCGGAAAGGATGCGTTGGCCGCTCTCGACAAACAGAAATTCGGCCTGTGCTTCCTCGATCTACAGTTGCCAGACGTGCCCGGCGATCAGATCTACGCTGTGCTGAAGGACAAGCATCCTGACACGCCTGTGGTCATCATTACCGGTTATCCGGATAGTGAGATCATGAACAATATCCTGAAGTATGGACCGGTGACGGTTTTGAAGAAGCCGCTCCGCGTGGATAACTTGCAGGAAACGCTCAAGCACCTCGGGCGCAAGGTAGCAACGTCAGCGAAAGCTGCGTAGGTCCCGACACATTTTTTGTCGCCATCCGTTCAGTGGCGACTGCTGGCTGAGCGCTCCCCGGATCCGGAGTCGTCAATGAGCCGTTTGCGCGGGGCCGGCGGTTTGGTCAGAAAGTATGGATCACCAGACCCGATCGTAGTTTCGGCTCAAACCACGTGCTTTTCGGAGGCATGATCTGGTCCGCGTCCGAGACCTTCATGAGGAGATCGACCGACGTAGGGTACATGGCAAAGGCGACGGCGGCAGCGCCGGAATCGACGAGGCGCTGCAGTTCGTCGGTTCCGCGGATCCCACCCACAAATTCAATGCGTTTGCTCGTCCGCGGATCATCGATGCCAAGTAGCGGACGGAGCACGACATCCTGCAGTCGGCTCACATCCAGACTTGCAGTGATTTCCATGTCGACTGATGGCTCCCATGCGAGTTCCCGCCATTCGTTATCCAGATACATCATAATGTCGCCGGGCGCCCGCGGCGCGGCGAAATCGCGGACGGACACCGCGAATTGCTCAGAAATCTTCGTGATGAGCGTGGCTGCATCGAGGCCGTTGAGGTCCTTAACGACGCGATTGTACGGGAGAATCTGGAGCTGACTTGCCGGGAACAGAACCGCCAGGAACCAATTGTAATCCTCCTCGCCGGTATGGTCGGGATTCGCGGCTCTCCGTTCGCGCCCGACTCGCACTGCGCTGGCCGTGCGGTGATGGCCGTCCGCAACATAGGCAGCGGGAACTTGCGCAAACTCGCGGACAAACTCCTTAGTCTCTGCGATTCGCCAGAATGTGTGCTCGACACCATCCGGTGCTACGAAGTCGTAGAGCGGCTCAGACCCCTCGGCCTTCTTCATTAACGCATCAATCTCCGGTCGATTCCGATACGTGAGAAAGACAGGTCCCGTATCCGCACTGAGGGTGCCGATCAGCCGGGTGCGGTCATCTTCCTTATCGGGCCGGGTCTTCTCGTGCTTCTTGATAATGTTCTGCTCGTAGTCGTCGATGTGACAGACCGCAACGATCCCCGTCTGCACGTGGCTGCCCACGCGTTGCTGATACAGATACAGCGACGGTGCAGATTCGCGGATGAAGGTACCGTTGCGCTGCATCTCCAGGAAATTTTCCTTCGCCTTCGCGTATACGGCATCCGAATACGGATCCGCATCAGGCAGGAGGTCGATCTCAGCGCGGTCCACGTGAAGAAGGCTGCGGCGTTTGCCCGCCGCAAGCACCGTTGCCTCGGCCGTGTTGACGACGTCGTAAGGAACACACGCGACCTCCTCAACGAATTCGGGTGCGGGACGGAGACCTTGAAACGGTTTAACACGAAGCATAAGGGCAGAGAGAAAACGCGAATCACCACGACACCACAAGCGGGATCGAATTCAGCGCATAGGAATTAGCTCATCAGAACCACTTCGGCTTAAATCCGCACGATATGCGTTCCTGTCCCGGTTAGTCGCTATGATCCGGTCAGCAACAGACAGAGCAAACTCCGGCGATCTTCCAGCGAGACGCCCAGCGCCGCGTCGCACTCAAACTGCCAATTAGTTTACGTAGGCCGCTTCGTTGGAGAGGAGCAGCGCCTGCGCGTATGTCTCCCAATCGTTCAACGCCCGGCGATCGACGATTTCACCTTCGTTGCGGATCGAGCGAAACATGCTGTCACGCATGTTCTCATTTCCACCAGTCATCTTTTTCTCGACCTCCGCGTTTTTCTTCTCGACCGCCGCAGCCGCAATCTTCTTAGCCTTGTCATCGATGAACTGGGCCTCATTCCGTTCCTTGTTCAGAAACGCATAGATGAACGGGATCTCCTCTTTCTGCGGATTCCGTTGGAAGATGATGTTGTGAATCGCAAGCACCCGCGCGGTGCCGTCGCGAGCGTTGGCGACCTCGGGGCGCGCGATGATCCGTCGCGCTGCATCGACACTCATCGAACTGTTCATGAGGAAGAGCGCCTGCTGGGGAACGACGGTGGAAGTGCGCTTGGAATTCGGCATCGACGGATCGCTAAAGTCGAAGGCCGTCAACAGTTCAGGCAAATTTCCGCGGTCGATGTAGCCATAGACTGAGCGCCGTCTGCTATACGGCTCATCGGTGAGATTGACGGGTTGGCCACCCACGGTGCGGTCGAGGGTAGATCCGTAGACCAGCAACGAGTCCCGCATCGCTTCAAAGTCCAACCGACGCACGTTGGCCCGCCAGAGGAGGCGGTTGTACGGATCGATATCCTCGTATTCCTTCCGCGTATGACTGGAGATCTGGTAAGTCCGAGAAGTCATGATCAAGCGATGCAGCGTCTTGAGGGACCAACCGTTCTCCATGAAGTAGCTGCTCAAGTAATCCAGCAATTCGGGGTGTGATGGCGCTTCGCTCTGCGTGCCGAGATCGTCTGGAGTGCGGACAAAACCTTCGCCGAAGTGGTGCAGCCAGACGCGATTGACCATCACGCGCGCGGTGAGTGGGTTCTCTTTGCTGGCGATCGCCTTGGCGAGTTCGAGGCGCCCGCTACCCAGTTGAAATTCCTTGGCTTTGCCACCGGGAGAAAGGATGTCCAGGAAGCGGCGCGGGACCATGTCCCCGCGATTTGAGGCCATTCCCCGGATGAAAACGGGCGAGTCGCGCGGTTCCGGCTTGTCCTCGACGACCATCGCCTTGGCCGGAGCACCCGCGTGAGTGAGATACAGTTCGTTGATCGCACCAAAGGTGAAGCGGGGAGCGTTCCGCATCCGCAGCGGCCACTCTGCGATCATATCGCGAATGCCGTCGGAATCGAGGGCACTGGCCGGGGCGACCGGGAAGGGCGCAGCAAAGGTCCGGGCCGCGGCATCTTCGACGCCCACATAAGAAGTGCTCGTGGATTTGGCCGCCGACTGGAAGAACTGTTTGGCCGGGGCATCGAGTGCGGCGAAAACCTTCGTGTAGATCTCAGCAACCTGATCGAGCGACTGGATTTTTGCTCCCTTGAAAGCTGCGGCCACGGCGGGACTGACGGTCTTCTTGTCGCTCGCGGCGATCTCGGCAGCGAGCTTGGTACCGAGCGACGCAAAATCAGATTCGGAAAGAGCGGCAAACTTGCGAAACGCAGAGAACATTTCGTTCTCCAGGCGATGAGGGCGTTGACCCATGTAATTGACGATATCCACATCGAGGCCTTCCGCAGTCTGGAGCGCTTCCAGTTTTCTGAGGCCTGCTTCGGAACGATCGCGGCGAATGTTTGCGGCGAGCAGGTATTTTCCGGCCTTCATCCGAAACTTCGCAGCATATTCACCCAAGACGCGGTAGAACTCCTCACGGTTCTTCAGCTCAAGTTCCGCCATCTTCGCGGAGAATTCCTCCATCTGCTTGGCGCTCGGGGCGTTCACCAGCGGCTTTTCGGCCGGCTCTTCGATGCTCGAAAAGACGCCGTGGAGCGCGTAATAATCCTTCGTCGGGATCGGGTCGAACATGTGATCGTGGCACCGGGCGCAAGCCACCGTGAGTCCGACGAAACCCTTGGTCACGACGTCGATCCGATCATTGATTTCATCGTTCGCGTTGGGAAACCGTTCCCCGACTGTCAGGAAGCCGAGCGCGGAGAGAAGCCGGGGATCGCGCCTGGATTCCGGCATCTGGTCTGCCGCGAGCTGCACCATGATGAATTTGTCATACGGCATGTCCTGATTGACCGCCTTCACCACCCAGTCCCGATAAGTCCAAGCAAACGGATAGCGGTAATCTTTCCCGCGTTGGTTGGCGTTGCGGTCACCACCGATGGTGTCGGCATACCGGGCCGTATCGAGCCAGTAGCGCCCCCACCGCTCTCCGTAGTGCGGAGAGGCAAGCATCCGGTCAATCACTTTGGCCCACGCATCGGGAGAGCGATCCTCGCGGAATGCCGCCATCTCCTGCGGAGACGGCGGGAGCCCGAGGAGATCGTAGGAAGCGCGCCGCAGGAGAGTGTCGCGGTCGGCGGGCGGGCTCGGCAGCATCCCCTTCTCTTGAAGCTTGGCCAGAATGAAAGTATCGACCGGATGCTGCGTCTTGCGGTCATCCATCGTGGCCCAAGTCTGGTTGGCCTTGATCTCGGGCAGCGCGGGTTTCGTCACCGGCTTGAAGGCCCAATGCATTCGGGCCTTATCCGTCAAGCCCGTGAGTTTCGTGGCGGTCGCCGCAGCGGCTCGCGGGTCAGGCGCTCCCATCTTCACCCACTGAATGAGCGTGTCGATCTCGGCCTGCTTCAGTTTTTCGCCCTTTGGAGGCATCTGGAGATCTGGATCATTGTAGGTGATCGCGGTGATCAGGGAACTCTTCTCAGGATTTCCGGGAACCACGGCCGCCCCGTTATCGCCGCCCTTCTTCACGCCCTCGCGCGTGTCGAGTGTCAACCCGCCCTTGGCTTTACCTTCGGCCAGCGAATGGCACTTGTAACAACTCGCAGCCAGAATGGGCCTCACCTTGCTCTCGAAAAAAGCGATGTGTTCCGCGCTCAGTTCTCCCGATCCCGTCGGGGCCGCCATGGCGGAGTCGGCGGCAGGCAATCCGGGTTTCGCGGGGACGTCGGCCTTGGCGAGCGTCGTGGCGGCTTCGACAGCGAAGAGAGCGGGCACGAGGAAGAGACTCGCGGCGAGGGGGAGGAGGGTCGGGCGCATAAGCTTCAAGGTATGAGCGAACACTAACTCTAACAGCAAATTTCGGCGATTCGTTTCGCCAGAATTCTAAAATAGATCGAAGGGACGCAGGCGAGCCTGCATCTTTCCGAACAAAATATCGAGCGCGAAGCCGGTCACGCAATGATCGGCTTCACGACCTGGCCGAAGTTGTCGGTCAGGCGGAAGTCGCGGCCATTGTAGCGATACGTGAGCTTCGTGTGATCGAAGCCGAGCAGCGCGAGAATGGTGGCGTGCAGATCGTGGATATGCACCTTGTCCTCGACGGCGCGGGCGCCAAATTCATCCGTGGAGCCGTGGACGGTGCCACCCTTGATGCCGCCACCGGCCAGCCACGTGACCATGGCGCGGCCATTATGATCGCGGCCCGGAGCGCCACCGCCGTTGCGGTCGCGCACGACCGTCCGACCGAATTCGCCACCCCAGACGATGAGCGTGCTGTCCAGCATCCCGCGTTGCTTGAGATCCTTGATGAGCGCGTTGGCCGGGCCGTCCACTTCGCCGGCCTTATTGGCAAGCGCAGTGTCGAGATTTTGGTGATGATCCCAACCACCGGCATTCACCTGGACGAAACGCACGCCGCGTTCCACGAGACGGCGGGCGACAAGTAGCTTGGCCGCCGTGTCTCCCTGTCCGCCATTCGCGCTCACGCCGTAAGCGTCTCGAACCGCCTGTGGTTCCTTCGAGATGTCGAAGGCGTCGGTCGCTTCCGTCTGCATCTTGAATGCGATCTCAAACGCCTCGATGCGCGCCTCGAGTTGTGCGTCCTTCTGAAGCTTGTCTTTGTGCAGATCGTTGAGCTTGTGCACGAGGTCGAGCTGCCGACGCTGCTTTTCCTGCGGAGTGAACTGGTTCGTAATGTTCTGCAGCACCTCGTCCAATTTCATGTTGCGCGAAAAGTTCACGTTGCAGCCTTGGAACATTCCAGGGAGGAATGAGGCCTGACGCCACTCTGGCTTGCTGCCGATGGTGATGAAGCCGGGCATGTTCTGATTCTCCGAGCCAAGTCCGTACACCACCCACGAACCGAGGGACGGCTTCGGAAGCTGGAGCGATCCGGTATGCATGAACCGCTGTGCCACCTCATGCGCCGGAATATCCGTCCACAGCGAGCGAACCACCGCCATTTCGTCAATCACTTCTCCGAGCTTCGGGAACACCGAGCTGACCTCGACGCCCGATTTGCCGCTCTTCGTAAACTTGAATGGCGAGCCGAAAGCGAGGCCATCGTGACCGGGGATCGTCTTGTCGTTGTATTTGGTGAGTTCCGGCTTGGGGTCCCATGTATCCACCTGCGACGGCGCACCCTCGGCGAAGATGTGAATTACCGACTTTGCCTTCACCGGGAAATGCGGCTTCTTCGGGGCAAATGGTGACACAGCACCGTCCGTGGGAGCTGCTTCCGCCGCATAAGGATTGATCCCAAAGAGCGAAGCGAGGCTCAGCGCGCCAAAGCCCATGCCGGTGCGCACGAGGAATTCGCGCTTGGTAAAGATCAGATCATCCGGCGAGGAATGATGCTCGCGGAAAAACTTTTCGGTCAGGATATGAGGCACTTCGGGATGGTTCATGGTGTGCGAAGAGATGTGGGTGAAATGAATCGGTTCGTGGGGATTAGACTACCGGTAGCACGGTGCAGGTTTAATGCGAGGAGGCGGAGGCTGTCGAGGAATGCCGCCCCCCGAGTTCTAGGGGGGGCAGTGAACCGCGCCGCCGCGCGGGCCAAAGGCCAGACTCCAAACGCTTGACCCGCACGTCAGCCCATCACTCGCGCGGCACCAGCCCTTCGCGCACCGCTTTGGCGATGGCGCCTCCGCGACTGTGGACCTGCAGCTTTTCGTAAACGGCGCGGATGTACTCGTCGGCGGTGTAATAGCCGATGGCCAGCCTCGCAGCCGCTTCTTTGATGGTCAGACCTTGCACGAGCAGTTGCAGGATATCCTTTTCGCGCGGAGTGAGGCCGTAGTCGCGCTGCGGCGCATTCGCTCGGGAAAACATCTCGAGCACTCGCCGGGCGATGGTGGGATTGATGGGCGAACCGCCGGCTGCGGCGCTCCGAATCGCCGCCGCGATGTCTTCGACCGGCGCCGTCTTGAGCAAGTATCCGGCAGCCCCCGCGCAGATCGCGCGGAAGATTTTGTCGTCATCCTCAAAGACGGTGAGGATGACCACGGCGAGGGCGGGCGCGAGCGCGCGCAGGCGGGCAATGCCGTCAATGCCGCTCATGCCGGGCAGTTCGACGTCGAGGAGGAGCACGTCCGGCGCGTCCCCTTTCGGCAGCGCCTCGAGCGCGTCCTCGCACGCGGTAAAGCGCTGGGTGCAGGCGATTCCGTCGATGCGGTTGAGCGCGCGCATCAGGCGCTCACCATAGGTCCGGTGATCCTCGACCAGCCACACATTCACGGGAGTAGAGGGTTCAGGCATGGTGCGGAAGGGAAATGGCGACCGTGGTGCCGCGCGCGGGGGCGGAGTCGATGCGCACTGTGCCGGAGTGCCGCGCGGCGCGACGTTCGAGATTGGTCAGGCCCATCCCGTCGCCGCTTCGCGCGGTCGGATCGAAGCCGCGGCCATCGTCATGCACGGTGAGCGTGAGCGCGCCATTGCTCTGCGAGAGGGTGATCTCGGCGTGGTTCGCCTGGGCATGCCGCGCGAGATTGTAGAGCACTTCTTTATACATGAGAGCGAGATCGCGCCGTTGCTGCATCGGCAGGCGGTCGAGGGCGGGCGCGGCGTCGGCGGAAAAAGTATGCGGCACTCCGCGCAGCAGACGCGCAGCAACGTCGCGCAGATGCGCGCTCAAGTCGCCCTCGCCATACTGGCCGCTCTGCACGAGACGCACGAGATCGCGCAGGGAGTCGATCGTCTGCTGCGCGGTCGAGCGAATTTCACGGATCTCGCGGCGCAAGGGCTCGTCCTTCGCAAGCGCCAGCGCATCGTCGCTGATGAGCGCGATGCTGCCGAGGCTGCTGCCGATCTCATCGTGCAGATCCTGCGAGATGCGCAGCCGCAGCGCCTCGAGCTCGCGGCGCCGGGCGCGCCGCTGGCGGAGATTGATCGCAAGGAGCACCAGCAAGGTGGCCGCACCCGCCGCCGCCAGCAGCGCCCAGCCGAGCGTGCGCCAGCGCGCCGCGAGCGCCGCCTGGCGCGCTTCGATCGCCGCGAGCCGCAGCAACACTTCGCGCCGCTTCGACAGCCCACTCAGCCAGCCCGGCCAGTCGAGAATTTCCGCCCGGCTGGTGAAGCCATCCACCAAGGCCGCGCGCGACCAGCCTGCGGATTCGTCGGCGTCGAGCGCCGTGACCGGCTTGCCCAGCGCGGAATTTTCAGCGCCCGACCAGACCTGCATCTCGGCGAGCGCGAGGAGATTCCCGCCGCCCTCATCGAAGGGCCGCGTCGCCGTGACCCGCACCTGCCGCGCGCTCAAGCCGCGCCCCACAAAGGTCACGACATTATCACCTGGGTTCATGGGCTCGGATCGCGGCGCCGGGCTGTTCTCGGAGGGCGGCAGCAGTCTTACCGCCTCGCGAAAACTTTCCTCGAGCGCGACCTCCACCTTCAATTCCGGGGGAAAGCCGTAGCCCGCCCGGTGCGCGAGGCCCGTCGGGTGCGCGGGAAAAAGGCGCACTTCATCCACAGGTAGCACCGCGCCGAGATCGACCTGCACCCACGGCAACAGACTGCTGGAAGCACTGCGGTAGCCGAGCGCAGCGCTGGGCCGCGCACCTTCCGGCGGGCCGAGCACCGAGTGGCCGTCGGCGAGATTCACGAGATCCCAACGCGGCGGGGCCGCCGTCGTGCGGCCAGCGGTGAACTGCGCGCCCGCGATACTCGCCGCGAGGTTGCGCTGGCCTTGCAGCAGCATCACTTCGCCGAGCGCGAAGAGCGCGCGGTCACCCTCCTGGTAGAGCCGCGTGGCCGTAATGCGCACATGGCGCGCGCGTTTCCCGGCGCACGGCAGATGCACCGGGAGCACGCCGGGATTCGGGAAATCGGCGGCCGTGAAATCCGCCAGCACCGTGCGCACATCCGGCGTTGCTTCATCCGCCAGCTCGACGCGCCAACGTTGCGGAAAGCCGTAGCCGGGGATCAAGGCGCCACTGCCATCCGAAGCCGCTGGCACGAGCACGATTGCCTCGACCGCCTCTTCGAGTCCGAGATCGATCTCCACCCACTCCACCGTCTCCGCGGAAGACGAATAGCCGCTGTGATAGCCGAGCCGATCCGCCAGCGCGGGCCCGGGCGCAGCAGGGAGCTTGGCGAGCGCCGCAGCCATCTCCCGCCGCTCGCTTTCGAGGCGCCGCCACTCCGGGCTCAGCCCCGCCAGCACCCCGGCGCGAGATTCCGCCACGCCGCCCAGCGAGAGGAGCAGCGCGAGGCAGGCGCATGGAGCGAAGGTGCGAGTCATGGCGGCCTCCAGCCTACATCTTCCGAGGGCGACGCGTGAAGTAAGCGCCGCGCCAGCGCGCCCAAAGTGCGTTCAGTTTGCTCGGTTCCATGGCGCGCGTTTTAATCCCTTTGCGGGCGGGCGAGCAAGACGTGGCCGCTCGCCTTCTCTGGCAATCGCGGCACCTCCAGCACGCGCTCGAATGGCTCAAGCTCCGCACTCCGTTTCGCCAGCGCCGCCTCGCCGAGCACCAGCCAGTCGATCCGCCCCACGCGCCAGAGCTCCACGGCATCGTCGGCGCGAGTGAAGCGCGTCGCGTCGGTGTACATCACCATGCCTTCGTCCTTCGCGTTCACCACCGCGAGTCGGTCTGGGTGCGCTGCCGCGATTTCTCGAACGCGTCCCCCGAATGCGACCAGCGCGCCTTGGTGGGTGCGGTAGCCGACGACCACCTTGGATCCGGCGTATCCTGAGCTGAAGAGAATCGCGAGCGTCACGGCGGCGGTCGCAAGCTGCGGGAGCCGGCACGGCTGGGCGCGCGCGGCGCGGGCGTAGAGCGCTGCGAGCATCAGGCAGAGCGGCGGCAGGACGGGGAAGATGCGGTCGAAGCGTTTTGACGGAACCAGTGACATGAAGATGAAGCCACCAGCCGCCCAGCACACCAGCCACAGCGTGGCAGGCCGCGCCGTGACGGACAGATGCCTGATACGGGCGCGGACCAACACCAGAAACGACACCGCGCGCCGCCACCGGCTCGCGCCCTCGATCGCACCCGCGCCCCGAAGATCGTGGAACGCGACCACGGGCAACAGGACGCTCCAAGGCAGCCAAAACTTCGCGCCCTGGAGCAGGTAGTAGAAGACGGATTGGTTATTGTGGACCGCAGCCTCCCCGACGGTGAAGCGCCCGAGGAATTCCTTCAGCACCACCTGCTCGTAGAATTCGGGGCTGAGCCGAATTCCGATGCCCGCCCACAGGACAAAAACGCCGAGCGGCGCAAACCACGGCCACCAGCCGCACCACGCGAGATTCGGCGCTGCCCGGCGGCGGGCGATTGCGGAATAAGCGGCTAGACCCGGCAGCAGAAAGGCGTAAGCGATCGGCCCTTTCGTGAGCATCGAAGCGAGCACCGCCGCGAAGAGCAGCCAGCGTTCGCGGGTCGTCCACGGTTCCCCGCGACGGAGTTTTTCAAAAACCAGCCAGCCCGCGAGAAAGATGAAAAGCGTGAGCATCATGTCCGTGCGCACGAGGGTCGCCAGCCGCGGGGTGGTCGCATTGAGCCCGAAAGCCGCCACCGCGAGAGTCGCTCCCGTGACACCGGCGAGGGCGTGCCCGGATTTCCACAGCATCCGCAGAAGCACGAGCGCACACAGAAACGGCGGCAGCCGCCACGCCAGATCCCACGCGTGGCCGCCCATCACACTGTACAAAGTCGCGCTCACCCAGCCGGCGAGCGGCGGCTTGGTCGCGACGCGCCCCGTCGGCGTGTGCTGAAACCACCAGTTCCCCTGCCCGATCATTTCGTAACTCGTGTAGGCCTGCTTCGCCTGATCGAGGTCGTCCAGATGCCACGGCAGATTGCGCACGGCGAAGAGGGCGACGATGAACGCCACGAGCAGGGCCGTCCGCTTCACGCGCCACCCTCCGCGCCACGCAATTCAGCGAGCACCGCCGCCGCTGCCCGCGCCCCCGCTCCGCGATCTCCGAGCCCGGCGATCACCGCCGCCAGTTCGCGCTGCTGCGCTTCCCGCGCCGCGCCGTCGGCAAGCAGGCGCAGGAGTTCGCGCTCGACCGGCTCCGGAGCGCACTCGTCCTGGATGAATTCTCGCGCGACTTCGCGACCGGCGAGCACATTCGGCATCCCGAGGTGCGGGACGCGCACGAGGCGTTTTCCGACCGCATAGGTGAGCCACACGACTTTGTAGAGGATCGCCATCGGCAGCCCGAAATACGCCGCCTCCAGCGTCGCCGTCCCGGAGCAAACCATCCCGACCGTCGCGCGCTGCATCAGTCCATGCGCGTCCCGCACCTTCACCGGACAGAAGCTCTCGTCGCGGCCACTTCGCGCCAGTTCGCGCGACATCATCTCCGCGAGCTGAGGCGACGCCGCGCTGGCCTCGAAACGCAGCTCCGCGCGGTCGCGAACCATCCGCTGCGCGGCCGCGATCATCGTCGGAAAAATGCGGCGCACTTCCTTCTCCCGGCTGCCGGGAAAAAGTCCGACCAGCGCCGGCTCGCGCACCACACCCGTCCGTTTCGCCGCGAGCGTATCGAGCATCGGATGACCCACAAAGATCGTGCGCAATCCGCTGGCTTCGTAGAGCGGCTTTTCAAACGGAAAGATGCACAGCATCAGATCCAGATAGCGCGCCATCTTCGGGATGCGCCCGCGATTCCAGGCCCAGACCTGCGGGCTGATGTAATAGATGATCCTGATCGCCGGATGCCGCGCCCGCACCGCGCGGGCGAAGCGCAAGTTGAACCCCGGATAGTCAATCAGCACGAGCGCGTCCGGTTGCACCCGCGCGACCTCGGCGAGCATCCGGTCGAACTGCGCTTTGAAGTACCCGTATTTCTTCAGCACGTCCCACAGCCCGACCACGGCCTCCTCCGCCCAGTCGAAAAATTCGCCACCCGCGATCTCGCGCATCTCGCGTCCACCTGCGCCGAGGAACTCGACTTCCGGCGCGCGCTCCCGCAGCGCGCGCATCAACTCCGCCCCCCGCGCATCCCCACTCGCTTCCCCGGCGATGAGGTAGAGTTTTTTAGCCACGGATGGACACGGATGAAACACGGATGGCACTACAGAATCCTGCGCCGGTGCTCCACTCGGCTGCGGCCAAAATTGATCAGCAAGCCCACGCGAATTCCCGTCGCCTTCAAGGCGTTGATGAGCTGCGCCTCGTCGTGAGCATTCAGCTCCGGTGCGACCTTCAACTCCACGAGAACCACGTCCTCCACGATGACGTCCGCAAAGTACTCGCCTACGACAACGCCCTTGTAAGTCACATGAAGTCCAAGCTCGGTTTCCGCTCTGCGACCTCGACGAATCAGCTCGGCCTGCAAGGCGCGCTGATAGACCTTTTCGAGGAAGCCGTAGCCCAGAGCGTTGTGGACCTCGAACGCTGCGCCAAGGATCGTTTCCGTCACCTCGCGGTGCAGCAGTTTGTCGGGGTGATGATCCGGTTCGAGTCCTTCCATCCGTGTTTCATCCGTGTCCATCCGTGGCTAATTCCTCTGCTCCGCTTGGAGCTCGATCTGCCGCGTGATTTCCAGCGCCAGCTCCAACGCCGCCGTCGCCTGGACCCCGCCGACCTTCGGCGCCGAGCCCGCACGCGCACATTCCACAAAGTCTGCCAGCTCGCGCCTCAGCGGCTCACCTTTCTCCACCGGCACCGGTTCGCGCACGATCCGCTGGCCGGCAAATTCCGTGACGATCGACGCGTCCGTCGCCACCCCGAGCAGCTTGCCGAGGAGCGAACTTTCCTTCTCATCCTCCCGCGCCAGGCGCAGCAGATAGCCGGATTGATTTTGGTAATCGAGCGAGAGATACGCGTCGGATTGAAAGACGCGGATCTTGCGCAGCTTGTCCTGGCTGATCCGGCTCGCGGTGATGTTCGCCACGCAGCCGTTGGCAAAACGAATGCGCACATTCGCGATGTCCTCGCGCGTGCTCAGCACCTTCACGCCCACCGCATCGACCTGCTCCCACGGCGAACGCACAAGGTAGAGCACGATCTCGAGATCGTGAATCATCACGTCGAGCACCACGCCCACATCGAGACTGCGTCCGGGATATGGCGAGAGCCGGCTCGCTTCGATAAAGCGCGGACGCGTGATCCGCGCCTCGAGCGCCGAGAGCGCCGGATTGAACCGCTCGATGTGCCCCACCTGCAGAACGAGCCCGCGCTGCTGCGCCAGTCGGCAGAGTTCATGCGCCTGCTCGGGCGTCTCGGTGAAGGGTTTCTCCACGAGCACGTGCTTCCCGCGCTCCAGCAGCCGCCGCGCAAAGTCGAAGTGCGTGACCGTCGGCGTTGCCACCGTGGCCGCATCGATGGCGTCGGCAAAACCCTCGAAGTTCGCCGCGACCCGCGCGCCGTACCTGCCCGCAATATCACCGGCGACCTCCGGACGATCGTCGAGCACCGCAGTGAAGCGCGTGCCTTCCATCTCGCTGAAAATGCGCGCATGATTTTTCCCCATCGCGCCGACGCCGATCACACCGACACGGAGCTGCGCGGAGGAGTCGGATGGGGACGCGGGAGAATTTGGCAAAGCACGGCGAGCCTAGGAGCCGCGCCCGCGAGGTGTCCAGTCGCACGGCACGGCTGTGAGGATCATACCTCGCGGATCGTCACGTCGCCGGTGGTGGGCGAGAGTTCGATGACGTTGGGGCCTGCGGTGAGTGGAGCGGTGAAGCCACCCGCTTTGAAGAAGCCGATCGACTCCGCGACGAAGCCAAAATGATCTCCTCCGGCAGCGGTGCCGGCGACGATGCCGGCGATGGTGATGCTGGCGATGCGGGAGATGAGCGTGGAGCCGGGCCCGGACTGGTCGTCGATGTCGCCGAAGAAAAGGTCGAGCGCCGCGGTCGCGTTGTCTTGGGCACCGGCGACGAGGCTGCTCCCGAGCCAGTCTCCGCCGATCCCCACCGCGCCGATGGAGCCGTTGCCATTCACCGCGATGAGCGAAGCATTGTACCCGGCGAGGATTTGCGCGAGCTCGACGCGGCGGCCGACGGAGAGGCTCTTGATCGCGAGGTCATTGATCTCGGTGGGCAGGATCGTCTCCTGGCCGCGCGCGGTAATGATCACGGGCGAGAGGCCGTTCGCCGTGGAGTGGCCGATGAGGCTGCCACGGACGACGATCGCACCGATGTCGTCCTGGACGCGGATGGAGCCGTTGCGCGTGAGCCCGCCGGCGGTGCTCGTGTCGATGCCGGAGACGATGGAGCCGCCCATGAATATGCTGGCGATGCGGTCGGCCTGAATGAACCCGCTGCCGTCGAGCGTAGCGTCGCTGCCGGTCGCGCTACCCCCACGCAACTCGCGACCGATCTTCAGCGCTCCCATATCGCCGGCGCTGCCGATCTGGCCGCTGTTATTGGCAGAGCCGCCGACGACCGAACCGCCCACGGTGACGGAGGTGAAGTCGCCGTTGCTCAGGATGAAACCCGAGGCAAGTCCGTCGCCCCCGAGCACATTGCGGCCGATCACCGCCGGCCCGATCCCATTGTTGCCCTGGACGAGGCCGCTGACATTGCCCGCTCCGCCGATGAGCGAACCGCCGATGCTCAGGGCAGCGATCTTTCCATTCACCGCGAAGATCTCGGCGGAATCCGCCCCCCCAGCGCCGCGCACGTCGCCGCCGATCAGCACGGAACCCATGTCGAGCTGGCTCTGGAGGGTGCCGCTATTGGCGCCCGCTCCGCCGAGGAGCGAACCGGCGATCGTCACCGGACCGAGCTTGGCGGAGGACTGGATACGCGCAGAGTTCGCGAGCTTTCCGCCGAAGACATTGCCCCCGATCGTGACGGCGCCGGCATCGCCGGCGCTGAAGGCCAGCGCACTGCCGGTGCCCTCACCGCCGAGGAGCGAGCCACCGACGCTGAGCGCGAGGAGTTTTCCAGCGGTCGAGACGCCTCCGCTCGCGCCGCCGTCTCCACCCACGATATCGTGGCGGATGAAGACCGGGCCGAGGTCGAGCGAACTGGCGATCAAACTGGCGTCCGCGCTCGCGCCGCCGATGATCGACCCGCCGAGGGAGACCCGACCGAGCTTTCCTCCGGTGGTGATTGTGGCGGATTCGCCGCCGCTGCTGCCCGCGAGGTTTCCACGGATGCTCACGCCGGCGAAGTCGCCATTGCTGAAGATGGACGCGCTGGCGGGGCCCGAACCGCCGAAGATCGAGTTGCCAATGACGACGTTGCCGAGTTTTCCTGCGGTATTGATGCGGCCGGAGAAGTTATTGCCGCCGCCGCCGAAATCGTGGCCGATGCTGACGCCGCCCGTGATGTCACCCGTGCTCGAGATCCGGCCGCTGCCGGAGCCCAAACCCGCGAGGAGCGAGCCGCCGATGGCGATGGTGCCGGTCTGCCGCTGTGACGTGATGACGCCGGAGCTGCCGCCGACTCCGCCGAGGAGATTGCCGCCGATCTTCACCGCACCCATCTCGTCGGCGCTGGAGAGCAGGCCCGAGTCGGGGCCGAAGCTATGCACGGAGCGGCCGATACTGATGGTCCCGATGCTGCCATCGACGCTGAGAATCTGCCCCGAATCGCTGCCCTCGCCGCCGAAGAAGTCGCCGCCGATTTTCACCGGTCCGATGTCGCCCGAGGTCCGAAACGAACCTCCGAAACCGCCCATGCCACCGAGCGAACCGCCGACGGTGAGCGAAGCGAGGCGGCCATCCTCGGTGCTCGCGACGCCCTGGACGGAGATGAAGGTCTCGCGCATCTCGCTGGCAACGCTGAACGGACCGACCGGGCCGAAGAGATTACTGACGAGATTGCCGCCTGCGGCCTGCGTCGCCACGCCGTGGATGCCCATCGAACGAACGTAGAAGCCCTTGATCGCTGGAGTGGCCGCGGCGGTGTCGCCAGCGTCGATGCGCCCGAGATCCCCAGCAATCGAGATGATGCCGAGATCGTGGTTGGTGGATTTGAGGTAACCAATATTCACGAGCCCGTCGCCGGTGGACGCGCGCGCCACGGTGATGCTGAGATTCGCGCCGTCGAAGCCGCCGCCGCTGAGATCGAGGCGGCGCAGTTGTTCGCCAGGACCGATGGAGAGGAAGTCGAAGACCGCCGTGGTGAGATTACCGCTGGAGACTCGGAGCGTCACGCGGTCGCCGTCGAGATCAGTCCACGTCGCCACGAGGGGAGCGATGATGGGATCGGGGCCAGCCAGGATCGGAACCGCGGGGCCGGCGCCGAGTTCGCGCAGCGCGACATCGCCAGTGGCGTGCGAGAGTTCGATGAGCGGGTTGGTCGCGGCGGTGAGTGGCGCGATGTAGCCTGCGGTCTTGAAGGAGCCGATCTGCCGCGCGGCAAAGCCGAAATGATCGCCCGCACCCGCGGTGCCAGTGACCGCGCCACCGATCGCAATGGAGCCGATGCGGCTGACGATCGGGCTCGCGGCGATGGCGGAATCGTTCGCGTCGCCGAAGTTGAGGTTGTCATCGGCAGTCCCGGCTGTGCCCGCGTCGTTCTTCACGCCGGCGACGATGCTGCTGGCGATCCACGTGCGGCTCACGGCGACGCTGCCGATCTGCGCGCCGCCATTCACCGGAGCGAGGCCGGTGTCGTATCCACCGAGGATGCGCGCGTATTCCACACTGCCGCGGATGCTGACGCTGCCGATGGTCAGATCGCTCGTCGCGCTCGGCGGCAGCCCCACTTTTCCACGCGCGCTGATGATAACCGGCGAATCGCCCGCCGCCGTGCGATTGCCGATGAGGCTGCCGCCGACGCTCAGCGACCCAAGATCCGCTCCGGAGCGGATCGTCGCGTTCGTCGTGAGGCTGCCGGTGCTGTCATCGATCCCGGAGACGATCGAGCCGCCGATGGTGACGCTCGCGATGCGGCCAGCCGATTGAATGTAGCCCGAGCGATCCAGCGACGACGTGCCGCTGATGCTGCCGCCGATGAGATCGCCCCCGATCGATACCGAACCCAGCGCTGCGGCACCGATGCCGCCGCTCGAGCCGCCCGTGCCGCCGATGAGCGATCCACCGATGCTCACACCGGCCGTCGAGCCGTTGAGATTGAGCACGCCGGTACTGCTCGCCGATCCGCCGCGCAGATCGTGTCCGATCCGGATCTGGCCGGTGTCGGCGTTGGCCTGGATCATTCCGGCAGAGGCATTGGATCCGCCGACGAGCGAGCCACCGATGCTCAAACTTCCGAGCTTGCCATTCAATTGGAGTTGGCCGGACAAAATGCCCGTGCCGCCGATCACGTCGCCCCCGACGCGAATGGAGCCCACGTCGCCGTTGAACTGCAGCTGACCGCTGATCGTATTCGTGCCACCGGTGAGCGAGCCGCCGATCGTCAGGCTGGTGACTTTCGCATTCGCCAAGAGGTGCCCGGAACCGACGCCGTCCCCACCGATGACGTTGCGCCCGATGCTCACCGGACCGAGCAGCAGTTGGCTCTGGATGGTCCCGCTATCCGGGCCATCGCCGCCGACCAGCGAGCCGCCGATCGACACGGAGGCGATGCCGCCGTTGTTGCTCACGATGCGCCCCGAGCGCTCGCCGTCGCCGCCGATCACATCGCGCCCGATCTTCACCGGACCCATACTGAATGTGGCACTGAGGATGCCGGAGTTCGTGTCGCCCCCACCGATGATCGAGCCGCCGATCGTCACCGGCCCCATCGTGCCGCTGGCGAAGACCGTGCCCGAGATGATCGCCGCGCCACCCACGACATCGCCGCCCACTTTCACAAAACCGACATCGCTGCCGCCGATCGCGCCGCTCCCATCGCGCGCTCCACCGATGATCGACCCGCCGACCGTGAAGCTCACGACATCGCCGCCCGTCACCACACGTCCCGTGCGAAACCCGCTGCCAGCGATCACGTCGCCGCCGATGGTCACGATGCCCATGCCGCCATTGGAGTTGATCTCGCCATTCGACTCGCCTTCACCGCCGAAGACCGAGCCGCCGATCGACACGTTGCCCATGCCGCCGCCGCCGAGTCCCGCGAAGATATTTCCGGCAAATAAAAACCCGGTCCCGCCGACGACATCGCCGCCGATCTTCACATGGCCGATGGTGTGATTGGAAAGGATCGCGCCACTCCGGATCGCCGAGCCGCCGCGGAGCGAACCACCGATCGTCACATCGCCGATGCTGCCCGTGGTGGTCGTGAGGTAGCCTGCCATCTCCGCCGTGCCGCCCTCGAACTCACCGCCGATCTTCACCGGTCCGATGTTTCCCTCGGCGCTGATCATCCCGCTCATCGTCGCCGCCCCGCCGATGAGCGAGCCACCGATGAAAACGCTGCTGATCTTCGCATCCGCATCGACGGTCGCCGTGACGATAACACTCGCCTCTTTCATATCCCCCGCGACGTAGAACGCACCGAGGGCGCCGAAGATCTCACTGGTGAGCGTGCCGCCGGCCTGCTGCGTCACCACCCCGTAGCGGCCCATCGAGCGGACGGTGAGCGACCGCAATCCGCCATCCGCAGTGAGCGCATCGCCCGCGTCGATCTGCCCGAGATCGCCGGGCACCAGGACGCTGCCGAGATCGTGTCCCGTCGAGTTGATGGCCCCGACATTGGCCAGCCCATCGCCGCCCGCTGCCTTCACGACGCTAATGACGAGGTTTGCATCGTCAAAGCCGCCACCGCTCAGATTGATGAGCAGAAGCTGATCGCCCAACGGCTTCGCCATCGTGGTGAAGACGGAGTTGTTGAACGCGCCGCTGGAGACCCTGATGGTGACGCGGTCGCCATCGACGTCGGTGTAGCTGGCGATCTTGGGATCGATCGGGCTGATGATGACCGCGGGGGCGATGCGGGCTTCGAGGGGTTCGATGGAGAACGCGTTGGTTTTCATTTGGTGTCGGGGGTTGGGAGTTTGCTGCGTGTCAAAGCTCGCGGATGGTCATGTCGCCGGTGGTTCTGCGCGGCGGCGGAGAGATCTTCATTGAGTAGCCGGTAGCGGTTGAACGCGTGAGACTGCGGCGATTGCGCGGATTCCGCGTGGGGGGTGGAATGCGCGGCGACGCGCAGGTTGCCGCGGGTACGGAGCCATCGAAGTCTGCGGAGTGGCAGGTCATTCGCATGGCGAGGGGATGGAGTATGGGGGAAAGGAACGTCGCCACGACGATGCTCGCGAGAACTCCCGCCTCCGGAAGTAGCAATACCCACGATGCGCCGCGATCGACGCTCAGAGACTTAAGGCCCGCGCCGCCGAAGGTGCGAGCACGAAGTTATGGAAAATCCAAAAACGGGCCGCTCAGCCGAAACTACCCAACCCACTGAGGCCCGGCGCCCGCTATCTCCGGTCGAGATAGAGGCGCTTTCCGTCCCGATCAAACGTGACCGTGAAGCGAGAGAGGATGCCGTTTCCGACCAGCCCAGCTTCACCGGAAAAGATCGGCTGCGCGTGCAGCGTGGTCTCCACTTCCGGGAGCACTTCCGGCCCGAGCCGCACTTCGGTAGTCGCCTGATGCGCCGAGCCCGACGTCGCGGCGATCGATGCTCCCCTCGCCGATTCCTCGCGACTCGCACCCTTCACCCAATGCAGATCCGAGTCGCAACCGGTATCGAGGCGCGTCCATTTCCCTTCGCCCGCTCCGAGCGAGACGCGGACGCACATCGCGTCATTGCGAATGGCGATCGGCAGGGCCGTGCCAGGGACCGGTGGCGCGGCGCGGCGGGGAAAGATGCGGACGCAGCTGTCGCCGTACTCGAGTTGGATGATTCGGTCGCGGAAGAAATCGGCACCGATCAAGCCATCGATCTGCTGATGGCAGCCATGGCTGACGGCGCTGAGATCCAGCGCGAGGATCTGCCTGGGAAGTGGGATTCCGCCGACGGTTCCTTCGAAGCCATTCCACTCATAGGCGACGCTGCGCGTGTGAATGCCACGGACGATCTGTGGTCGGCCGGATTTCATTCCGAGCCGCCGCGCTGCGCGAAGATCGATGACGCTGGCGCTGGCGCCGGAATCGAGGAGGAAGTTCAGCGGCGCGGAAGCACCGGGCGCGGCGACCTTCACCCACACCAAGCCATCGCGGAAAGAAAACGGAACTTCAGTCGCGGCGCAGAGCTGGCTGGAAGCCAGCAGCACGGCGAGGACGAAGGTTGCAAGCAGGGACGGGCGATGCACGCCGCCCCGTTAGCAGAGCCAGTGCCATCAGCGCCGAGCGCAGTTTTTACTCTGAAGACCGGGCAGAGAAGGGACCGGGCAATGCCCAGCGCGGTGTGCGCGATTCGCCCGGATGGGCAAATCGCGCCACCTGAATGACGCCAAGTCTGGCGCGCAACCGCGCGTGCGCCCTCAGCGAGCGGACCGAGCAATACCCAAGGTCTCGCCGCGGCCCATTTGGATTACGGTGTCGCGCTTCTCGGACTCGGATTGCCCGTACGCGGTGGAGCCAAAGGAGCGGCCACCGGCGTAAACGGCGATCGAGGGACCCGTTTCGATGGGGCGGAAGGCATAGGTCACGGCGCGGCCGTGGTCCACACTCTCGAGTTTCTGCTCGGCGGCGGAGCCAGCCGAGACGGTGAGGAAGGCGGCGCTAAACGCGGCCAGGATGACTTTATTTGATGTATTCATTTTGTTTATGCAGGGTTGTCTGCCGATTAGTGTAACCGAATCGGCGTCGGATGCTTAGGGATCGGCGCTCCGTGTCGTGATGGTCGTACACCTTCTGCGTCCGCTCGTTCCGGCACCCGCTGTCTCGAAAAACCGCGAACCCTCTTTTCGCGCGGTTCAGCGCTCGATCCCGACCACCGCGATCCGCGCGTCGGCCGCGATCGCGGCAAGTTTTTCGCGTTCGAGGAGCAAGGTCTTCCCCGCCTCGATCCCGATGGCGCGAATGCCGGTACCGCGCGCGGTTTCGAGCGTCAGTGGGCCGATCACCGGCACGTCGAAGCGGAAGTCCTGATTCGGCTTCGAGACCTTCACCATCACCGCATCGCCGCGGCCGAGCGCGCCGCCGCGTTTGATGGCTTCGTTCGTCCCTTCAAAGGCCTCGACCGCGAGCACGGTGCCGTTTTTCACCACCACGGTCTGGCCGATGTCGAGGCGGCTGGATTCCTTGGCGATCTGGAAGCCGTAGCGAAGGTCGTCCTCGACGCGCGCCTTCGGTCGTGGGCCGGCGATGAGGCCGGCGGGGGCGAGATGTTCCTCCATGTAAGTCGTCGCGGAAAGGAGCTCGACACCCACAGCTTTCATCTCGTCCGCGATCGCGCCGAAGATCGACTCGGCATTCCGCCGGGGAAGCCGCGCGAGCATGAAGAGCGCTTTGAAATCCGGGCGTAGGTCGAAGAGATTTTTCGGGTGAATCTGCCCTGCCATCACGGCCCGCTGGACGCCGGATTTTTCGAGGAAGCCGAGCATCTTTCCGAGCTGCCCCACGCGCATCCATTCGATCTCCTCGACGAGATCGGCGAGCGCCGGATCCGTCTCACCGGTGAAGGCGACCGCGACGATGCGTCCGACGCCGGACGCCCGCGCCGAGCGCGCCATGGCGAAGGGATAGACGCCGTTGCCGGCGATGATGGCGAGGGATGAAGTGGGCTCCAAGGTGGGAAGGATGAAGGATGAAGGCAGAGGGCGGAAGTCTTCATCCCGTGAACTGCATTTCCGCCAGCCGGCGATACGTGCCGCCGTCGCGTTGGATGAGTTCGTCGTGGGTGCCGCTTTCCGCGACGCGGCCTTGCTCGATGACGTAGATGCGATCCACCTCGCGCACCGTGGCGAGGCGATGCGCGACGATGAAGGCGGTGCGTCCGCGGAGCAGTTCGGCGAGGGCTTGCTGGATGAGGGCTTCGCTCTCGCTGTCGAGTGAGCTGGTGGCCTCGTCGAGGAGCAGGATGGCGGGGTCTTTCAGTAGAGCGCGCGCGATGGCGATGCGCTGGCGCTGGCCCCCGGAAAGTTTGACGCCGCGTTCGCCGACGAGCGTGTCGTAGCGCTCTGGAAAACGTTCGATGAACTCCGCACATTGTGCGCGCCGCGCAGCTTCCAGCACCTCAGCCTCCGTCGCACCGGGACGGCCGTAGGCGATGTTGTCGCGGATGCTGCCGCCGAAGAGCAGCACCTCCTGCGGAACGATGGCCATATTTCCCCGCACGGTGGCAAGATCGAGCGTCCGCGCGTCCTGACCATCGAGCAGGATGCGGCCGGAGTCGGGTTCGTAAAAGCGGAGGAGCAGCGACACGATCGTGGACTTCCCTGCTCCGCTCGGCCCGACGAGGGCGATGCGCTCCCCGGCTTTGGCTTCCAGAGAGAGCTCGCGGAGCACCGGGAGATCGGGCCGCGACGGGTAGCGGAAGGAGACCGACTCGAAGGCGACAGCACCACGGAGGCGAGCAAAGTCGGAGGTCGGAAGTGGGAAGTCGGAAGCCGCGATTGTCTCTTTCCGACTTCCGATTTCCGACTTCCGACTTTCCCCCTCCTCCGCCATCAGCTCCTGCACGCGCTCATTGGCTCCGAGCGTTTTCTGGAACTGGCTGAACACCTCCGCAAACGACGAGACCGCGCCGCCGACGAAGATCGTGTACAAGGTGAACCGCGTGAGCTGGCCGTGCGACAGTTCGCCCGCCTGCATGAGCCGCGCGCCATACCACAGCACGAGGATGATCGAGCCAAAGATCCCAAGGATGATGAACGCGACGAGCCCCGCGCGCCGGCGCGCCGTGCGGAGGATCGTCTGGAGATAGGCGTCGAGCCCGGCCGTGTAGCGCTGCACCTCATGCGCTTCGTTGCCGAAAGCCTTCACATTCGCGATGCCCTGAAAGGTCTCCTCGACCACGGTGGCGCTCTCCGCGAGCCGATCCTGCGCATCGCGGGAGACGCGCCGCACTTTCCGCCCAAAGAATACGGCGACGAGCATGAGCACGGGAAAGGAGCAGAGCATGACCAGCGAGAGCCGCAGCGAGGTGAGCGCGATCATGATCACACCGCCGAAAAGCATCATACCCTGGCGGAGCGCCTGCGGGATCGTGCCGGCAAGCGTGTCGCTGAGGAGCGTGAGGTCATTTGAGAGGCGGCTGGTCAGTTCGCCCACGCGGTGTTCGCCGTGGAATTTCATCGGCAGCGCGAGGAGCCGCGAATAGAGCTCGCGCCGCACGCGGACCACGGCGCTCTCACCGACCTGATTGAAGGTATAGGAGTAGAAAAAGGTGAGGAGCGCCTGGATGGCGAGCGTGCCGGTGAGGATGAGCGCCACACGATCGACACTGGGCTTCCACGCATCGGGCGGCGGCGTCGCGGGCGATGAAATGGCGGCATCCACGAGGTGCCCGACGAGGAAGGGAAACATCAGCCCGAAGGACATCGACGCGAGCAGCGCGGTGACCGCGAGCAGGAAGCGGCGGCGTTCCGGCCGGAGATACGCGAAGAGCTGCGTGATCTCGCTGAGTCGATGGCGCTTCGGCGCCGGAGGTTCAGCGGTCATCCGCTACGCGGGTGGAGTGGTGAATCTTCAACGTTCGTGATGCGACTCGGACTGATCCTTGAGGTGCAGCTTGATCTCGTGCTGCGCCGCCGAAAGGCAGCCACCGAGGATGATAATCGAGCCTGAGAGATAGATCCACATGAGCAGCGCGACGACGCTGCCGAAGGTGCCATAGAGCGCGTTAAAATTCCCGATATTCTTCGTGTAGAGCACGAAGAGTCGCTGAAGTGCATCCAGTCCCACGGTGGCGAAAATGGCCGCGACCCAGACTTCGCGAAACGTCGTCTTCCGCCGCGGCGCGAACTTATAAAACATCAGGAATCCGTAGAAAAGCACGCACGGCGGGACCAGGAAGCGGATGAAATCGAACCAGTGCTTCACGAAGAGGAAATCGAGCCCAAACTCCCACGAGTGCGCCCAATAGAAGTACTCGATCTGATTCACGATCGTGGGCGCGACGGTGCCGAGCAGCAGCGCGCTGGCGAGGATCACGGTCATGAAGACATTCTTGATCGGGAGGCGCCACCACGAGAGTTCCTTCGTGCCCCAGGCGCGATTCACGCCGCGCACGAGCGCCTGGAAAAAGCGCAGCGCGCTCCACGCCAGGATCGTGAATGCAATGAAACTCGCGCTGGTCCGCGAGCGCACCACGCCATCGACGACCTTGAGCAAGTTCGACGCGGAGTCGTCCTGCACCGGGATGTACTGCTGGATCTGCCCGGTGATTTTCGCCGCGGCGATCTCGCGATTGCCGAAGAAGGTGGAGCCGATCGTGATGAGCAACACGATGAGCGGGAACAGCGCGAAGAAGGCGTAATATGCAAAGGACGCGGAGCGCTGCTCGCCGTCGGTCTCGTCGTATTTGATGAGCGCGCGCCAGATCACCGAGCCCGTCCGACGAAGCCACGTGGGCTCGCGGGAGACGGCGGGTGTCGGTTCGTTCATCGGCGCGGACTGTAGGGACTGTCTCCGGCGCTGCGCAACCCCGAGGGCACGTAGGCGGGATGCGTCAATTGCGTGAGCCGCCCAGCTTTTCGGAATCGCGTTGCCGCCACCGTCCACTGCGCAGATATCTTCGGCCCGATGGCCAAACCGGTCCTGCTCTTCGTCCCGCTCGTCCTCGCTGCACTTGCCAGCTGCTGGCTGTGGCTACGCGGTGGGCCCGCGGCGAAAGCGGCCAACATTCCCGGAGAACGCCGCGTGGCCCTCGCCCGGGCGGCGCGGACCGACACGATCCTCCAGCGCTGCAAAGCCGTCGGCGTCCCCTACCCGCCCCGGGAAATTTTCCTGCGCGCCTTCAAGCACGAAGGGCAGCTCGAAGTGTGGGCGAGGGAAGACGCCGGCCCCTTCAAGCTCTGGAAGACCTACCCGGTGCTGACGCCTTCCGGTGGCCCCGGCCCGAAGCGCCGCGCCGGCGACCGCCAGGTGCCCGAGGGCTTCTACCGCATCGACCGCTTCAACCCCGAGAGCCGCTTCCACCTTTCCCTCGGCCTCGACTACCCCAATGCCGCCGACCGCATCCTCAGCGATCGGCAAAACCCCGGCAGCGACATCTTCATCCACGGCAAAGATGTGACCATCGGCTGCCTCCCCATCGGCGACGCCGCGATCGAAGAACTCTACCTCCTCGCCCTCGACACCCGCCAGCGCGGCCAGCACACCATCCCCGTCCACCTCTTCCCCGCCCGCATGACCGGCCCGGAGTGGAAAACTTATCGCTCCACCCAACCGGCCATGTTGCAGGAATTCTGGACGCAGTTGCAGCCCGCCTACGAAGCCTTCGAGCGCACCCGCCGCGTCCCAGCCATCGTCGTGGATCGGACCGGAAGCTATTCAGTCCGCGCGCAGCCGGAGTGAAACCCGCGTTCTGCTGCGAGGCGGAGAAGGCATGTTTTCACGGCAGGAGTGGAGGCTGTGACTTCACCAAATTCGCGTCACCCCGTCGGCAACGGAGGGCGCATCGTTGCCGACGACGGTGAATCCATCCGCGAGCGCCTGCGCGGTTCCGCTCGCTCCTCGCGGCGCTTCGGCGCGGCGCCGCCTCGCAGTCCCGCGGAACGAGCCAATGGGACCGCAGCCCGGTCGAAACGATTAAAGGGACGATCCGCGCCGTCTCCGGGCCAGCCACATCAACCCTGGGCCGAGCATCAACATGGCTGCGGAGGGTTCACGGACACTCGCGACACGGGACCCACAATGTTGGCCTAGGACGACGGGAAGCCGTCGTCCCAGCCCGTCCACTCGGATTTTCGGTAGTTGAAGGTCTCCAAAGCTTGATTCCACAGAAAGCATGGAAATCGCGCATCAATGGCCGCACCCTCTCAGGCGAATTCGCCGACCGCCCATGAACCCGACTTCGGTCCGTTCGTTTCTCGCCACCGTTGCCTTGCTTAGTTCATGCGACGCTTTCGCCGCGACGGGCAGCAGGGTTCTGAACGGGAGCTTCGAGGCGGGCATTCAGTTTTGGATGGGAGCCGGAAAGATCGTGACCTTGGCGGACGGAAACAAAATCTTCGAGGTCGCGGCTTCCAAGAGCCAG
>JANPIS010000092.1:0-4268 GCA_031425095.1 Chthoniobacteraceae bacterium | reverse complement strand
CCGCAACTCCGCGGTGAAGCCGGCAAGAAGCGCGAGTGGATCTACAATCAACTCGCCGCCATGTGGTATGTGCGCGAAGCCGGATGGAAGCTGAACGAGAAGGGCGAACTCTACGACATGAGCGGCGCGCCCTTCACCGAGGAGCTCGTCGCCGCCTCCGCCGACACTGATGCCAGCAAAGCCGCCCGCGCGCGTCTCACCGCCGTGCTCGCGAAACTGAATCCCGCCGGCGGCATCCCCGACAGCGGCGACGGCACCGGCCGCCACGCGAATAAGGATAAGAAGAAAAAGAAAAGCGACGAGCCGGAGAAGCCGGAGACCAAACCAGCCCCATCCACTTCGCCGAGCACCAGCCAGCCTGCTGACTCAGCCGCCGCCGAGCGCGCCGCGAAGTTTGACCGGCTCGACAAGGCCAGGACCGGCAAGCTCACGCGCGAGTATTACACCACAAATCAGTCCGATGCCGAAGCCGCGGCGACGCGCTTTGAGAAGATGGACGCCAACCAGGACGGCATCGTCACGCGCGAGGAATACATCGGCAACGGCGGGAAGAAGCTGAAAGCGAAATAGCCGTTCGGAACGAGCCGATCCGACGCATCAGCGATCTGCACCATCCCGTCGCGCAAGTGGCTACGGGCTTCGGCGTCTCGGAACGCTGCGCCTCCAAGTGGCTCTCGATCACGAGCGCCTGAGCTGTTGCCACGACGGTCTCGAACGTCGGCCGACGAATGGGCATGGGCAGGTCAGAGAAGATCTGCTGTCGTAGCCGCGTTTCATTTTACCCCATGATACGCCTTCTCATTCTCGCCCTTTGCACTGCCGCTTCTGCGTTCGCTGCGCCGCTCGAATTGTCCCTCGCAAATCTCAAAGCGACCGATGCGAAAACTTCACGCACCGAGTCGGGCGCGGTGCGGGTGGAGACCGGACACAAACATCAGTGGCCCGGGGTGACGATCCTCGCGCCGGATGGGCACTGGGATTTGTCGCGCTTCGGTTTTGTCGAAGTCGCCGTGAAGAACACGGGCGCGCAGCTGCTGAAGGTCGCCTGCCGAGTGGACAGTGAGAGGGCGAATGGCAAGGAACGTAACGTGAACGGCAAGCTGGAAATCGCGCCGGGCGGCGCGGGCATCGTGCGCGTGGGGCTCTGGCGCACGAGCAAAGACACGCTCGGGGGAAAACTTTTCGGAATGCGGGGGACGCCGGTAGCCATCGGCGGCCCGGGCACCGTCTATCCTGCGCGCATCACGCAAGTGCTGGTCTTCGTCACGAAGCCGGATGCGGACCGCACGTTTGAGATCACGAGCCTTCGCGCGGACGGAAGCTACACTGCGCCGACCGCCTCGACGAGCGATGCGGATCCGTATTTCCCGTTCATCGACACCTTCGGTCAATACCGGCACCGCGACTGGCCTGGGAAAGTGCACTCGCTCGACGAACTGCGCGCGCGTCGCGACGAGGAGGCCAAGGAGCTGACGTCGCAGCCCGGCCCAGCGGAGTGGAACCAATACGGAGGCTGGAAGGACGGGCCGCAGCTCAAGGCGACAGGATTTTTCCGCACCGAAAAGCACGAGGGGAAATGGTGGCTCATCGATCCCGAGGGAAGGCTCTTTTTCTCCAATGGCATCGACGCTGCGGGCGTCGGCGTTGCGACGGTGACCGGGGAGCGCGAACATTTCTTCGCCGACTTCCCCGGCGCGCAGCCGGAGTTTGCGGAGTTCATTTCGAAAGCGTCGGTGCTCAAAGGCCACTACGCAGGGCGCAAGGTGAGCGCGTTTTCCTTCGCCGGGGCAAACCTCGCTCGCAAATACGGCGCGGACTGGCGGAAGGTGAACGATGACGTCATCCAACGCCGGATGCGAAGCTGGGGGCTGAACACGCTCGGCATGTGGAGCGAAGTGAACGTGCGGGAGTTGCGCCGCACGCCTTACACCGATGCGATCGGCACCTGGGGTGTTCGCATGATCGCCGGCAGCGAGGGTTACTGGGGAAAATTTCCCGACCCATTCGATCCGAGCTTCCGCAAGGCGCTGCTCAAACAGATGGAAGCGAAGCGCGGCAAAAGCGCAGGCGATCCGTGGTGCCTCGGCTTTTTCTGCGACAACGAACTCTCGTGGGGCGACGACACCTCGCTTGCAATCGGCGCACTGATGTCGCCCGCCGCCCAACCCGCGAAGCGCGCCTTCCTCGATGACCTCCGCAAAAAATACGACGATATCGGGAAGCTGAATGCCGCGTGGGGCAGCACGCACGAGTCGTGGGATGCACTCGCGACGAGCACCACCGCGCCGGATTACGAGAAGGCCAGACCCGACCTCACTGCTTTTTACACGCGCATCGCCGAGGAGTATTTCCGCAACGCGCGCGAGACGATCAAGGAGGTCGCACCGGAACAGCTTTACCTCGGCTGCCGCTTCGCCTGGGACAACGCGCTGGCGCAGGCCGCCGCGGCAAAGTTCTGCGACGTGGTTAGCTTCAATCTCTATTACAAGGACCTCGCGGATTTCATCTTCGAGGGCGGCGCCGATGTGCCGCTTATCGTCGGCGAGTTTCACTACGGAGCCACGGACCGCGGCATGTTTCACCCGGGTCTCAGGCCGATGGAAAACCAGGCCGCGCGCGCCGCCGCTTACACGAAGTATGTCCGCACTGCGCTGCGCGATCCGAAGTTCGTTGGCTGCCACTGGTTTGAATACCGCGATGAGCCGACCACGGGACGCACCTTGGATGAGGAGAACTTCCAGATCGGCTTCGTGGATATCGCCGACACTCCCTACCGCGAGATGATCGAAGCCAGCCGCGCGCTCGCTCGCGAGATGTATCGGCTGCGATCGGGACACTGAGAACAGAACGTGGAGAAGTGAGCGACTTCTCGGCAAACAAGACAGCACCATGAAACAATTTTTCTTCGCCTTATTCTTCGCAGTTTTGTTTTCGATCACTGCGACCTGTGCGGTTGCGGCGAAGCCCGTGCAGGTCTTCATCCTCGCTGGCCAATCCAACATGGAGGGGCAGGCCGTCGTGGATCTGAAAGGGAAAGACTACAACGAGGGTAAAGGCGCGCTCACCACGCTGATGGCAGATCCGGCGAAGGTGCCGGTGTTTCGGCACCTGCGCGGCGCGGATGGGAAGTGGACGGTGCGTGATGATGTCTTCGTGCACTTTCAACGCGAGGATCGACCGCTGCTCGCGGGGCCGCTGGCGCTGGGGTTCTCGGTGTATGGCGATGTGCATCACTTCGGGCCGGAACTGCAGTTCGGGCACGTTGTCGGAGATCATTTCGAGAATCAGGTGCTGCTCATTAAGACGGCGTGGGGCGGGAAGAGTTTGTTCCGCGACTTCCGTCCGCCGTCGTCGGGCGGCGAGGTGGGGAAGTATTACACGCTCATGCTCGCGCAGGTGCGCCATGCGCTTGCGAAGATGGAGCACGAATTTCCGGCGACCCGCGGCTGTGGCTACGAACTGGCTGGCTTCGTCTGGTATCAGGGCTGGAACGACGGCGTGAATCCGAAGACGGCGGTGCCCGAGTATGAGCAGAATCTCGTGAATCTGATTCGCGATGTGCGCGCCGAGTTCAAGTCGCCGAAGCTGCCGGTCGTGATCGGCGAACTCACGGGACCGTGGGTGATCGCGCCGCCAGAGTGGGAGAAGTTGCGTCAGGCCCAAGCTGCGGCGTCGGCGCGACCGGAGTTTGCGGGGAATGTGATCTTTGTTCCCACGCGTGACTTTGTCCGAAAGCCAGAGGAGTCGCCGAATCCCGGCCACGGCCACCACGAGTTCGGCAATGCAGAGACGTATTTCCTCGTCGGCGATGCGCTGAGCAAAGGGATGCTCACGCTGCTTTCAGCGGCCCCGGCCCGCGCGAACATTCCGCGCGCTGGGTGGAAAAAGTGACACCTTGGCTGGACACTCACTCGAAGTGAGCCGCGGTATTCGACGCTCCGTGGCAGGTGAGCGCACGGAGCGGCGACCTTCCTGTCGCCGACCCAGCTTTACCCAAAGCGCGAGACTCCAAGGCGCACAGCGACCATCTCCCCCCAAAGAGTGTGCCGGTCTTCGGTGCGCGACAATTGATCACCACCAGCCGCATGATGAAACGAGCGATGCGGTGACAATGACCGCTACCGAGCGATAGCATCTACCTCCCTTTCTCTTGGCCAGTTGGCCAATACCGTCCCCCCACTCTTTCGCCTTTCATGCACCTGATGAACTTCCCCGGACTCCTCGCCCTTCTCCTCGTCTTCGTCAGCACGAACTCCTTCGCCGCCGAT
>JANPIS010000091.1:0-11366 GCA_031425095.1 Chthoniobacteraceae bacterium | reverse complement strand
ACACGCAGCGCGCTTCGGCGGGGTTGATCATCAGCGAGGCGACGACGATCTCGGAGCAGGCAAATGGGTGGGTGGATTCGCCGGGCGTTTACACCGACGAGCAGGAGGCGGGTTGGCGGAAGATCGTGGCGGCGTTGCATGAGCGCGGGACGCCGATTTTCTTGCAGCTCTGGCATCTGGGGCGCGCTTCGCACAGCAGCTTTCACGGCGGGCAGCCGTCAGTGTCGGCGTCGGCGATCAAGATCAATGGTGAATCTATTCACACGCCGAACGGCAAGCAGCCGTATGAGGTGCCGCGCGCGCTGGAGACGGCGGAAATCGCGGGCGTGGTGGGGGAGTACCGGCGGGCGGCGGAGCGGGCGAAGGCCGCGGGGTTTGATGGCGTGGAGATACACGCGGCCAATGGCTATCTGATCAATCAGTTCCTCGACTCGAAGACGAATCAGCGGACGGATCAATATGGCGGGAGCGTGGAGAATCGGGTTCGCTTTTTGAAAGAAGTGACGGCCGCGGTGCTGACGGTATGGCCAGCGGATCGGGTGGGCGTGCGGCTGTCGCCGAATGGGAATTTCAACGACATGGGCGCGCCGGATTTCCGCGAGACGTACAAGCATGCGGCGGCTCAGCTCGATGGCTACGGACTGGCCTACCTGCATGTGGTGGACGGGCTGGCGTTTGGCTTTCACGAGCAGGGCGTGCCGATGACGCTGGCGGAGTTTCGCGCGGTCTTCGCCGGGCCGCTGATGGGCAATTGCGGCTACACGCAAGAGACGGCCGAGGCGGCGATCACCGCGGGCCACGCGGACCTGATCGCGTTTGGCCGGCCGTGGCTGAGCAATCCGGATCTGGTGGAGCGCTTCGCAAACGGTTGGGAGCTGAATCCGCCGGCGGACATGAAGCTCTGGTCGGCGCCGACGGCGGAGGGATACACGGACTTTCCGTTTCACCCGCGGGGGGTGAGTGGATCCTGAAGCGGCGAGCGTCCGCTGAGCCACCAGTGGCTCGACGCAGCGTCACGGCTTTCCTTTGACGCCACGCTGCCGTTGGCTTCTCATCGCCCTCCCTTTGGAAACCGCCTCTGCTCCCACCCGCCCGCGATCGCCGCTGGGTCTCATCTTTCTCACCCTGTTCATCGATATGGTGGGCTTTGGGATCGTGATCCCGGTGCTGCCGCTGTACGCCGAGGGCTCCCAGATCGGCGCTACGCCGCACCAACTCGCGTGGATCGTCGGCATCTATTCGCTCCTTCAGCTCGTTTGTGCGCCGCTTTTTGGAAAGTGGAGCGACCGCGTCGGCCGGAAGCCCGTGCTCGTTTTCAGCATCATCGGCACGGCCATCGGATTCGTGATTCTCGGCGCGGCGAATACTGTCTGGATGCTCCTGCTCGGGCGCATCATCGACGGTGCGAGTGGCGGAAATATCTCCACTGCGATGGCCTGCATCGCGGATGTGACGACGAAGGAGAATCGCTCCAAGAACATGGGCCTGGTGGGAGCCGCCTTCGGCCTTGGATTCGTCATCGGTCCCGCGCTCGGCGGTGTGCTCAGCCACGAGATCCACATTTCCGCGCCGTTCTACTTCGCCGCCGGGCTGGCGCTTTTGAACGCCGTCCTGGTCGCGGTGCGTTTGCCAGAAACACTGACCCCTGAATTGCGGGCCCGGGCGAGGGAGAAGGCGACGATCGGCGAAGTCTTCCGTGGCGGTCACGGTGGCATGATCGTGGCGATCATCGCCGGACAACTCGCCTCGGTGACGGGCTTCTCGATCATGACCGCCCTCTTCGCGCTCTATTGTGAAAAGCGTTTCGGCTACGACACGGCGAAAGTCGGCTACCTGCTCGCGTATGTCGGTTTGCTCGGCGTCGTTTTCCAAGGCGGCCTACTGCGGCGCTTGCTCAAGCGGCCGATCGAAAAGCAGCTCGCGGTCATCGGAGCCGCGATCCTCGCGGTGAGCATGGCCGCGCTCCCTTTCACCAGTACGCTCGCGATGCTGATGGTCGTCTGTTTCGGCATCTCGCTGGGAAATAGCTTTGTCACCCCGACTCTGAACGGCCTCGCCTCGCGCAGCGCCGATGCGCATTGCCAGGGCCGGCTGCTCGGCCTCATGCAGAGCGCCGGCAGTCTCGGCCGTTTCCTCGGTCCGATGATCGGCTTCGCCCTCGTGTCCTTCGATCGCGCCGAGCACTATGCGCGCACTTCGTTTTTCGCCAGTGCCGCGATCCTCGTCGTGGCGATGCTTTGCATCCTCGCGGTGGCCCCGGCGCCTCGGGTGGAGGCGGTTGCCGACGCGGTGTAGAAGTCGGCTTGCACGCTAGGCTAGGCTGAGCGCATGACTCAGCCGCACAGCGCCGTCGAACTGCTCCAGACGCTCATCCGGATCCCGAGCGTCAACCCGCACGGACACCCTGGCACCACGGGTGTCGGCGAAAAGCAGATCGCGGAGTGGCTCGTGGAATATCTGCGGAGTCTCGGCGCGGTGGCGGAGTTGCGGGAGGTGCTGCCGGAGCGGCCGAACATCGTCGCGCACTGGCCCGGCGATCGTCCGGGCAAACCGCGACTGCTCTTCGCTCCGCACACCGACACGGTGAGCGTCGCCGGGATGACGATCGATCCCTTCGGCGGTGAGGTGCGCGACGGACGGATCTGGGGCCGTGGGGCGAGCGACACGAAAGGCTCGATGGCGGCGATGCTCTGGGCGCTCCGCGAAAATCGCGACCGGCTCGCCACACTCGGCCACGAGATCTGGTTCGCGGGGCTCATGAGCGAGGAGGCCGCGCAACATGGCTCGCGCGCGCTCGCCGCGGAGGAGCGCTTCGACTTCGTGATCGTCGGCGAGCCCACCGGCCTCGACGTCGTCCACACCCACAAGGGCTCCGCTTTCCTGATGCTCAAGACGCACGGCAAAGCGGGACACGCCGCGCGGCCCGACCTCGGCGAAAACGCGATTGTCAAAATGCTCGCCGTCCTGGAAGTCATCCGCACCCAGTTCACCCCCGAGTTTGCGGCGCAGACGCACCCTGTGCTTGGCACCTCGACGCTCAGCATTGGCACGATCAGCGGCGGCTCAAAGACGAACATCATTCCCGACTCGTGCGAAGCCAGCGTGGATATGCGCTTTGTCCCGTCGCACTTTCAGCCCGGGCTCATCTCCGGCATTCGCCGCCGCTTGCGCGAAGTTTGCCCCGATGTCGAAGTCTCCGCCGACGCCGCCCCGCCGCTTTACACCGACCCTTCGCACCCCATGATCGCGCGTCTCGGCGAATGTGGCGCGCGCCCGATCGGCGCGCCGTGGTTTTGCGACGCGTGCTTCTTCGCCGAGAAAGGCATGCCCGCCGTCGCCCTCGGTCCCGGCTCCATCGCCCAAGCGCACACGGTCGATGAGTATCTCGCCGTGGAAGATTTGCAGCGAGGAGCGGAATTCTTTGGTAAGTTCCTGGCGACGCTATGAATGAGTTGCCGCCCTTTGCCATTCTCGAGAACCCGCCGCTCGGACCTGCGCCGTTGCACCCAAAGTTCCGGCTTGGGGAGCAGCCGCACCCGGTTCAGGTCGCAGGCTTTCGACGGGCGACTGCGGCCGAAAAATTCCGTCAGATGGAGGAAATGTACCGCTCGTGCGTGGCCGTGAAACGTCGGCAGTTTGCGCGCAAATTTCCCGCTTGGAGTGAGGAAACCCTCGAGCGCGAGGCCCGAAGGGCCGTCATGTATGGGCCTGATTGACGCCTTCCGGCCCTTTGTCCGCCAGTTGGAGATTTCAGGGCTTTCCTATTGCATCACCGGATCAGTGGCGGCTGGTCTCTACGGCGAGCCGCGAACGACGCGAGACATCGACTTCGTGCTCCTCCTGCGCATGGAAGACATTGCAACCCTGAGGGCGGCTTTTCCAGAAGTGGATTTCTATCTGCCACCCATCGAGGTGTTGATCGCCGAGGCGCGGCGCAGCCACCGAGGGATGTTTAACATCATCAACAATATAGAGATCGCCAAGGCGGACGTGTTCATCGCCGCCCGCGATCCGCTCCACCATTGGGTGCTCCGCAATCGTCGACGCGAAGATCTCGAAGGCGAGCAGACGTGGTTCGCGCCACCGGAATACGTGATCCTCCGGAAGCTCGAAGCGTATCGTGAAGGTGGCCAGGAGAAGCACCCCCGAGACGTGACTTTCATGCTCGCCACCACGGACGTGGATCGCGCCTTCATCGAGATGAATGTCGAGCGGCTCGGGTTGCGGGAACAGTGGGCGGTGTGCCAGCCGCGCAAGGAGTAGCGGCGCCCTTGGTTCCAAGGCGGGGGACGACGCTCTCTACGCGTTCGCGAAGACGCGGCGGAGGTATTCGATGCTCTTCGTCGCGATGACTTCCGGGCCTTCTTCGAATTTGAAGACCTCGACGGAGACGGTGCCGTCGTAGCCCACATCGCGCAGCGCGGCGGCGATGGGGTGGAAGTCCACGTCGCCGAAGCCGGGGCCTTTGAGGTTTGCGTCGTTCGCGTGGAAGTAGGCGAACTTCCCTGCGCTCTCGCGGATGATCTGCGGGATCGGCTTTTCCTCCGAGCACATGGCTTTCACATCGAGGATGATCGACATCGCCGGACTCGCGAATTGCCCGGCAAAGCGGATTCCCTCGGCCGCGGTGTTCACGAAGTTCGTCTCCGCCGGCGCGAGCGGTTCGAAGCAGATCACGACGCCACGTTCCTCCGCGCGGCGCACGGAATCGCCGAAGACCTCGGTCGCCCAAGCCCACGCTTGCTCGTAAGTCACGCCGTCGCCGACGTTCCGCTGTTTGGGCGAGCCGACGATGATGCGCGTGCCGCCGAGATCGGCGCAGCAGTCCACGAGATCGACAAAGTAGCGCGCGGTCTGGCTGCGCACTTCCGCATCGGGCGAGGTGAGATACATGCCCTCCGCCTGGACGAGCACCCAATGCAGACCCGAGATGCCGATGCCGGCTGCAGCGGCGGATGCGCGGATTCGCGCGCGCTCAGCGGTGGAGATTTCGGTGACGTATTTTGCGACGGTGAAGGGCGCGATCTCGACCGAGTCGTAGCCAGCCTGTTTCGCGTAGGGGAAGATGTCGTCGAGTTTCCAGCCCTGGAAGATTTCGTTGCAGATGCCGAACTTCATGAGGCGACGTTCGCCGGAACCGCCAGCAGGGGACAACGACTTTCGTTGAGCACGCGTTCGGTGATATTGCCCCGCATGGCGTCGAGGAAACCGTGCAAGCCGTCAGTGACCATGACGACGAGATCGGCGGAGCGTTCGTTGATCGCCGCGAGGATCTGTGTGGCGATGTCGCCCTGGCGCACGTCGTAGCACCACGACCAGCCGGGCATGGCCGGCGTGCGGACCTGCGGCACGTTCGCCTCCTCGCCGACATACACGAGCGTGAACTCGATCACCGCGACGCCGAGGGTGTGGGCGAGCCGGGCGGCGGCATCCACGGCGAGTTGTGGATTTGGCTGCGCGCCGATCGCGACGAGGATCCGCCGCAACTGCACCGCGCCATCGCTCGCGTAAACGAAGCCTGCGCCCGCTTCCGGCAGGAAGAGCGTGAGTTGGCCGCCGTGACGCGGCTTGGCACTGGGTTCGTCGGCCCTCGGCCACGGAGCGCGGCTCTCACGCTGCTGGGCCGCGATCACGATGAGCTCGGAAGGATGCCGCTCAAGGTAATGCAGACACGCACGCAGGGTGTCGTTGCTGTGCACGATGATCTTTTGCACGGCGAGGCCGAGGTTCCGGATCGCGTCGCGCCCGCTGCCTGGGGGGATTACCCGCCAGCGCTCGAGCCACTCGCGCACGCCGGGAAATTCAGACCATTGCGCCCCATCATCCCTGGCCACGTGGAGCACGGTGAGTTCAGCTTGCGCGACCTGCGCGACTTTCAGCGCGTGTCGGAAGGCCGTCTCGCTCGCCTCGGTGAAGTCCGAGGGATGGAAGATTTTCTTGATGGTCGCGAGGGGCGGCCGTGCGGAAGCGTTCATGGCGTGGGCTTGGGGGAGCGACAATACGGCCAAGAGCTACGCGCCCGGCTCAGGTGTGGCAATGCGGAAGGCAGGTGAGCGCCTGCTTTTTGCGGCCCGTTACGGTTTGTCCGGGCGCGGGAGATACGGGCCGACGACGTCGCGCCAGATCACGTAGCCGTCAGCATTCATGTGCAGCTTGTCGTCTCGGAAGATGTGCGGCAGAGGCAGCCCGTCGGCGCCGAGCATCTTCGGAAAGACGTCGATGAAGGTCGCGCGCGGCTTGGTGCTGAGGAATTCTTTGATCGCCGTGTTCGCCGCTTTCACCTGCTCGACCTGCGCCCAGCGCTTGGGGTTTCCCGCGATCGAGATGCAGGCGATCTCCGTCTCGGGCAGCGCGGTGCGGATCTTGGTGAAGAAGGCGCGGAAGTCTGCGACGACCTCCTCAGGTGACTTGCCTTTGTTGATGTCATTCCCGCCGGCGTAGAGGACGACCATTCGCGGCTCGTAAGGGATGACGATGCGGTCAGCGAAATGCACGCTGTCCACGATCTGCGATCCTCCGAAGCCGCGATTCAGCACGCGATGATGGGGAAAGTCTTCAGCCAGCGAGGTCCACATCCGGATGCTGGAGCTGCCGACGAAAACAATCCCGCCCTTTTCCGGCGGAAGCTCGCGATCCTTCGCTTCAAAGGCGGCGATCTCTTTTTCCCACTTCGCAAATCCTTCATCCGCCGCCGTGTCCGTTTTGGTGGTTTCGGTCGTCTGGGCGGAGACGCGGTCGGGCGCGATCGAGAGGATGGTGAAGGCGAGTGCGGGGAGGAGCAGGAGTCGTTGCATAGGTCAGATGGCGTCGGGGTTGAAGAGGAAGCGTGCGTAGATGTAGGCCATTACTTCGGCCATGATGCCGCGCACGCCGACGCTCGTCTTCCACCACGGTTTTCGATTCGGATCAGGCTCCTCGAGCGCAGTGATGCCGATCGTGGTGCCGGGTCCGAAGGCGCGCTCGAAAAGCAGCCGGCTGCGCCGGGCATGGATGCCCATGGTGAGGACGTTCACGTTGTTCGTGGGGAGGTGGTGCTGCTGCAGCCACTCCTTCAACGCCAGCGCAGAGGCATAGGTGCGATCTTTCTCCACCTGCGGCGCCGGGACCGCATGCACCTGATCCGCGGGAATCCCGAACTTCTCGACGGTGGCTTCGCCAAACTCTGCGTACGTCTTGAATTCCGAGAACACGGCGCCCTTCTCGATCGGGCCGCCGGTGACGAGAAAGGCGGCGTAGGGCTGCTTCCGGAATTCGTCGATCGCCTGTCCCATCGTGTAGTCGCTGGCCCAGCCTTCGATCACCAGCGCTCCGCCGGGACTCGGTGCGGTGACGGCGAGGAACCCGTAAACATTCTTCACCATGAAGACGGCGGTGCTGGCGATGAGCACGAGCGCGAGGAGCAGTCCGCGCCAGGTCGGCACCACGCATTCGCGACGTTGGAAGAGACCGAAAAACATCCGACGTTCGGTCATGCTCCAGGTGGCGTGGAAGCGGAGGAGGGGAGACTCAGCATCAGGCGGATATAGTCGCGCGGACGCAGTTGCTGCGAGGAGAATTCCGGACGCAACCACGCGCCATGCGTCACACCAGTTCGAGGCGCCACCCCGGAGGCTGACCGCGGACGAGTTCGAGCCACGCAAAGCTCGCGGGTGCGCCACGGTTTGGGCGCGTGATGCAGCCTGGATTGAAGAAGTGCGTGCTGCCGCTGCGCTCGTTGCGCGGCACGTGGGTGTGGCCGTGCAGGAGCAAATCGGTCTTTGGCGGTGCCGTGCGGGGCGGAATGTGGGTGAGGAAGACTCGCCATCCCTCGATCTCGAACTGGAGCGCGAGTGGCCAGTCGAGGCAGCTATCGCAGTTTCCCCGCACCACCCGCACGGGCGGCCCGAGATCCTTCACGGTCGCGAGCACTGACTCATCGCAGACGTCGCCGAGGTGCCAGATCTCATCTGCCGCCGTGATCTTCCGGCAGACCTGCTCCGGCAGGCGATCATGCGTGTCGGCGATGACGGCGATGCGCATGCGGGAAAGGAGTCAGGAGTCAGAATCAAATTGCGCGGACGATCGGGAATCGGACTCCGGACTCCCTTTCCTCTACTGCTTCCGCGCGCTGGACTGGATCGCGTACGAATTCTGGATCACGTCGCGGACCCGCGCGGATGGCAGCACTTTCAGCGTCTGGTAGTCCACGTTTCCATCGCGTCCGATGATTGCGATGGCGAAGTCATCCGTCACTCCGTAGGCATCCGCGACCGCCGCGCCGTTGGTGGCGACGGCGAAGGGGATGTTCGATTCGATCGGCCCCTGGCCTTCGCGCAGCGCAGCGACGAAGACGACCTCCTTGCTGGCGAATTGCTGGTAGATCTCGCGCAGTTCCTTGAGCTGTTTCTTGAACGCCTTCTCGCGCGGCGAACGTGCGATGAGCAGCACCACCGCCTGCCCGCGCAGCGTCTTCAGCGAGCGTGCCTTGCCGACGCCGGGAAAGGTAAAATCAGGAGCGAGCCGCACGACTGCTGCGTGAAGCGGGATGGCGCAGACGAGAGCGAGAGCGGCGAGGAAAAGTGGACGCATGGTGGCGGGGTCAGACCTTCATGATGTCGGCCTCTTTCGAGGCGAGCGAGTCGTCGATCTTCTTCACGAAGCCATCGGTGAGTTTTTGCACCTCCTTCTCGTAGCCCTCGAGCGCGTCCTTGGCGACCCCACCATCTTTCTCCGCCTTCTTGATCCCATCCATCCCGTCGCGCCGCGCCGAGCGCACTCGCACGCGCGCTTCCTCGGCCATTTGCTTGATGCTTTTCACGAGATCTTTGCGCCGCTCCTCGCTGAGTTGCGGGATGGGCAGGCGGATGATCTTCCCATCGACCGCGGGATTGATGCCGATCTTCGATTCCTTGATCGCCTTTTCGATCGCCTGCACCGTCGAGGCATCGAAGGGCTGAATGACGAGCAGTCGCGGCTCCGGCGTGGTGATGAGCGCGACTTGCTTCAGCTTCATCGCCGAGCCGTAGCATTCCACGTCGATGTTCTCGACCAGTGCGGGTGAGGCCTTGCCGGTGCGCACCGAGGCAAATTCGTGCTGCATGTATTCAAAGCCCTTTTCCATCGCGGCTTCGGTATCGAGGAGGATTTCTTCGGGGTCCATAGTGTAGAAAGTGCGGGGAGTGGAGACGGAGCGAGCACGGAGGGTGATCGGGCGGCCCGGAATTCATTGGAGCCAAATTCCAGACCGCAGATTACCGGACCGCGTTCACTTGTCCGACACCAAGGTGCCGACCTTTCGGCCGAGCACGACGTTCTTGATGTTATTCGGCGTCATGAGATCGAACACGATGATCGGCATCTTGTTGTCGAGGCACAAGCTGAACGCTGTCGAGTCCATGACGGAGAGGCGGCGGCTGAGCGCTTCGCTGAAGGTGATGCGATCGAAACGCTTGGCCGTCGGGTCTTTCATCGGATCTGCGGTGTAGATGCCGTCCACCTTTGTCGCCTTGAGGATGACTTCCGCGCCGATCTCGTTCGCGCGCAGCGCCGCGGTGGTGTCGGTGGAAAAGAAGGGATTGCCCGTGCCGGCGACGAAGATGACCACGCGGCCGAGTTCGAGATGCCGCATGGCGCGCCGCCGGATGAAAGGCTCCGCGATATTCTCCATGTGGATGGCCGTCTGGACTCGCGTGACCACGCCGAGCGCCTCGAGCTGGCTCTGCAAGGCCATGCCGTTGATCACCGTGGCGAGCATGCCCATGTAGTCCGCCGTCGTCCGCTCCATCCCGCGATGGCTGGCCGAGAGCCCGCGCCAGATATTGCCGCCGCCGACCACCACCGCGACCTGGACGCCCATGGCATGCACTTCCCGGAGCTGCTCGCAGATCGCCCGCACGATCTCCGGCGAAATGACGTCGCTGCTCCCTTTCGCCTTCAGCGCCTCGCCGCTGATTTTCAGGACGATGCGCTGGTACTTCGGCTTCGGGCTTTTGGCTTTCGATTTGGCTTTCGGCATCGGGCCGCGATGGAAGCGAATGCCCCCAGTGATGGGAAGGGGAAATGTGGCGACCACGCGACAAGCCGGCGGGCGGATCGCGAAGCTATTTCGGCGGAGTGAGGAAGAGATCGAGAGCGCCTTTGAGGACGTCGGTGCCTTTCTTGATGGCGTCTTTCACCGTGCCTTGGGCGGTGTCGAGGAGGACTTCGCCCGCAGCGGAGGCAAGCCGCGGGGTGAGGTCGTCCTGTGGTTTATTGACGGGGCCGGTGAGGCGCATCGGCGCCCAGAGATAGCCGTCGTGCGACTCGGTGAAGACGCGCTCCTGCGAACCGGGCAGCCATTGCAGGCTGCTCGCGGTGACGCCGACCTTGAAGGTGCCGTCGATCTGATCGCCGACGATGTTGAAGTTGCCTTCGATGCGGAGAAGCCGCGCGGCTTCGGCGATGAGATTGCGGACTTCGAGGCGCTCACCCGTTTTCTCGAACTCGGCGGAGGCGCGCGTGAGCTTCAGCCGGCGGAATTGCTGGGTGCGGGTGAACAGCGCGATCTGGTCGAGCACGGGCAGGGCTTCGAGGTCGCCTTCGGTGAGCTCGAGCTTGCCGCGGAGGTCGGGAGAGCCGCGAGCGGGCAGTGGACTGCGGATGTCCACTTCACCGTTCGCCTTGCCGTGGAGCCGCACGCGCCAGTCGTCGGGAAGCAGTGGCGTGAGCGCGATGCCTTCGAAGTCCGCATGAAGCTGGAGCGCGCGATCGGTCTGCACGTCGCCAGTGACGCGGATCGCGCCGCCGCCGGGCTGGCGGAGCTCGGCGCTTTGGACGAAGAGCGCAGGGGCGCGGTAGAGCAGGCGCACGCTCTGGATGTCGAGCGGGGGCTGGCCGCGATGTTCGACGCGACCGCCGGAGCCGGTGATTTTCCATCCGCCCTCCTGCGGCGACATCTCCGCAGCCATGCCGGTGACGCCGCCACCCGCCCAGCGCAACTCCAGGGCACTCACCTCGGCGCGCGCGATCTCCACGCGATTCGGGAACCAGCCGGGACGGTTCGCGCTTTCTGGTGCGGCCTTCTCCGGCGGCGGTGGTGCCGGCGGAGCGGCTGCGGAGGGAGGTCGATCGAGGGAAAGCTGGACCCGCTCGGCGTGCAGGGAATCCACCTGCCACACGCGCTCGAAGAAACGCCGCAGGCTCAGCTCGGCGCGCACCCCTTCCACGCGCAGATCGCGGAAGGAGGCGCCGGGTCTGCCCTGGGCATGGAGGCCCTCGCCGTACACGTTCATCCCCGTAAAGCTGAGCGGTGCGACCCGCACATCCGCGCGCAGCGATTTGCCGGCGCGCTGAGCGAGGAATCCGCGGAAACTTTCACTCCGCAGATACGACGCGATCGCTGCCCGACC
>JANPIS010000090.1:0-8509 GCA_031425095.1 Chthoniobacteraceae bacterium | reverse complement strand
GCGGACGCGTGGAACTGCACTTTCCTGCCGCACAGGAGCAGCGCGTGTATGCGCTGAAGACGGCGCCGCTGCGGCGCGTGGCCTTCAAGGAGGGTGACCGGATCAAGCTGCACGATGGCGTGGAGATGCTCGTCGAAGCGGTGGAGGATCGCGCGGGGCTGCTGTGCTATCGGGGCGCCAAACGCACGGCGACGGAGGCCGAGTTGTCGGACAAGATCAGCTTCAGCAAACCCGAGGAGCGGCTGCTCGCGGGACAGGTCGATGAGCTCGCTACCTTCGATCTCCGGGCGGAAGCGCTCCGACTCCGCAGCCGAATGCAGCAGTCGCGGGTGCGCGGCTTCGTCGGCGGACGCGTGGATCTCATTCCGCATCAGCTTTCCATCGCCGCGGAAGTGGCCGGTCGCATCCTGCCGCGCGTGCTGCTCGCGGATGAAGTCGGACTCGGCAAAACGATCGAGGCAGGGCTGATCTTGCATCGCCTGCATCTCACTGGACGCGCGCAACGGGTGCTCATCCTCGTGCCGGAACCGCTCGTGCATCAGTGGTTCGTGGAGTTGCTCCGGCGGTTCAATCTGCTCTTCAGCCTCTTCGACGAAGAGCGCTGCGCGGCCATCCGCGCACACAACCCCGATGCGAATCCCTTTCTCGACAGCCAGCTCATCATCGCCAGCATCAGCTTCCTCGCCGAGGCACCGGAGCGCGCGCGGGAAGCCGCGGAGGCGGGTTGGGAGCTGCTCATCGTCGATGAGGCGCATCATCTCGAGTGGAGTTCTCAGGGTGCCGGCGCCGCCTATACTTTGGTGGAGACGCTCGCCGCGAAGACTCCGGGGCTGCTGCTGCTCACCGCCACGCCACAACAGCTCGGACCGGAAGGGCACTTTGCCCGGCTGCGCCTGCTCGATCCGGATCGCTACACGAGCCTTGAAAGCTTCGTCAATGAAGCGGACCACTATGAGGAAGTCGCGAAGGCCGTGGACCGCGTGCTTGCGCAGAAGCCGCTGACCAAGCGCGACCAGCAATTCTTCGGCAGCCACTCGGCCCGCGTCCAACGACATGCGGCGGCCTTCACCGCAAACGACGAGACCGCGCGTCCGCAGCTCATCTCCGCGCTGCTCGACAGCTTCGGCACCGGCCGCGTGATGTTCCGCAACACGCGCGCCGCGCTCTCCGGATTCCCCGAGCGCAAGGCGATGCTGGCGCAACTCGACGACGACTCGATGAAGACGCGGGTGAAGTGGCTTGTCGCGCTCTTGAAGAACCTGAAGCAGGAAAAGCTGCTGCTCATCTGCCGCACGCGCGAACTGGCGGAGAACGTCCACGCGCAACTCCAGCGTGAGATCGCGGTGAACGCCGGCCTTTTCCACGAGGGGCTCACGCTCCTCCAGCGCGACCGCAATGCCGCGTATTTCGCCGAGGAAGAAGGCGCGCGGATTTTGATCTGCTCGGAGATCGGGAGCGAAGGGCGCAACTTCCAGTTCGCGCATCACCTTGTGCTTTTCGACCTGCCCGAGAATCCTGAGCTACTCGAGCAGCGAATCGGCCGCCTCGATCGCATCGGCCAGAGCGCAACGATTCGCATCCACGTTCCGTGGGCGCCCGGCACCGCATCGGAAGTGCTGGCGCGGTGGTTTCACGAGGGTCTGAATGCCTTTCAGGAAAACGTGCACGGCGCCGCGGAGATCGCGCACACCGTGGCCGACGATCTTCACACCCTGCTCGCGACGTTCGACGCCGCGGGCCTGAAGCAGCTCATCGAGCGCTCGCGCGAAGAGCGCAAGCGCGTCGTGAAGCGACTCGAGCGCGGCTACGACCGTCTGCTCGAGCTCAACTCCTGCAACACCGAGCGCGCCGCCGAACTCGCGCGACAGATCCAGGCCGCGGATTCCGATTCGACCTTCGAGGAATTCCTCGTGCGGCTGCTCGATCACTTCGGGGTGCAGGTCGAGGAGCTCAGCGCCCGCACCTACCTCATCCGTCCCGGCCACCTCATCACTGATGCCTTCCCTGCCCTGCCCGAGGACGGCCTCACAGTCACCTTCGATCGCACGCGCGCCTTAAGCCGCGACGACCTCGGCTTCATGACGTGGGACCATCCGCTGGTGCGCGGCGCCATCGATCTGCTGCTCAGCACCGAGGCGGGCAACGCGGCCTTTGGCGTGTGGAAGGCGCCCGGGCCCGAGGGCATCCTGCTCGAGGTCTGCGTGATCGTGGAATGCGTCGCGCCGGCTGCTCTGCACGTGGATCGTTTCCTGCCGGCGCGTCCGCTGCGCGTCGTCGTGGATCACGCACTGAATGATTTCACCGACCATCCCGCGCTGGACGCGATGGTGCTGGAGAAAGGCGATGTCTTCGGAATGCTCGATCGCGGCGCGGTGAAAAAGAAACTGCTCCCCGCCATGCTGGAGAAAGCGCTCACGCTCGCGGCGGAGAAGATGCAGCAGCTCACTGCCGGCGCAGCGACTGCGATGTCGCAGCAACTACAGGCGGAGATTGACCGGCTCGAAGACTTGCGCGAAATCAACTCACACGTGACGCCCGAAGAAATCGCCGGGGTGAAGCAGCAGCGCACGGAGTTGGATGCGGCGATCCGGTCCGCGCATCTCCGACTCGGAGCCGTGCGTCTGATCGCACGCTCGCAGAGCCTCGGCTGAACGGTGACGCTGACCGCGCGCCGCCCGGATCACCGCCCGGCAGCGGCCTGCGCTTCGAGCGCCAGGCGTGAAGCGCGAAGGCAGTCCGCGGTGCGCAGTTCACACAGCTCTGTTTTCCCGCGGATCTCATGGAGGAAATCGGAGAGATACTGGCGCGTCCGCGGCGCGGCGACAGGGCGCTGCTGAGGAGCAGTGTCGGTGTCGGTGATGACGGTTACTTCCTTTGCGAGGAGATGCGTCTCCGCCATGCCGCGCGTGCCGTGGACGGTGATCCGCCAGTAGTGCGGAAGCATGTAGCCGAGCTTGTCCGGCGCGAGATACGATACATCGACGCTCACGCCCGCACCGTTCTCCAGCTCCGCGAGAAATTGCGCGCTATCCTGAAAGTGCGGGTGCTCGCGCGCCTTCGCATTCCAGGAACGCGCCGCGACGATGCGGCGCCAGCCGAGGTCGGTCATCCACGGCACGAAGTCGAAGGCATGGACCGCGATGTCATTGATCGTGCCACCGTGTTTTCCCGGCTCGAAGTACCAACCGGGGCGCGACCCGAGGAGGAGAGGATGCTGCCCGTCGATGCGCATGGTCACGACGTCCCCGATCTCACCGGCACGGATGATTTCCCGCAGCGTGATCCATGCTCCGTAGGTGCGGCTGTCGAGCTGGAGGAAGACGCTCAGCCCACGCTCCCGCGCGAGCCGCTCGATGGTCGCCTGCTCCTCGATCGAGGTGCAGAGCGGCTTGTCCGAGAGTACATGCTTGCCAGCCAGGAGTGCGGCGATCGCGATCGCCCCGCGGCTGGAATAGTAGTCCCCGATCGCGATCACCTCGGCGTCCACTTCGCCTAGCATGGTGGCAAAATCCGTGTGCGTGATCTGCACTCGCCCCGCAGCCGCGAGCGACTCGCGCGCGGCGGCATCCTCCTCGGAACACGCGACCACTTCGGTGTCATCCCGCTCCTCGACTCCAGTGAGCAGATCGAGAATGTGCACGTGGCGAAAGCCGGCAAAGGCGAAGCGAGTTTTCATGACGGGAGGCAGGATGGGAAACGTGACGCCTCAGGGCAGGAGGCTGGCGGCCTCTTCATCCACATGGAGGGTCGCATCCGGGTGAGTGCGCAGGATCGACGCCGGACAGGATTCGTCGATCAGCCCGAGGAGGGTGTCGCGCACGGCCTTCGCCTTGCGCAATCCCGGGACGACACAGGAGATCACCCGGGCACTGAAGAGGGCGGGGACGGTGAGCGTGAGTGCGTGGGTCGGAACGTCGCTGGCGCGCGCGAAGCATCCGTCATTCACGGCCTGCTGACGATGCTGGTCCGGAAGCTCGGCGACCTTCACCATCTCCCGATCGTCGAAATCCGCGATCGACTGGCTGTTGGCCGCGAGCTGTCCGCACTCGCCAATACTGAGGCACACGAGATCGATGGGCCGCTCACGGAGCAGCCGCGAATAACGCAAACATTCTTCGGGCAGCGACGGTGCTTCGCCGCGCAGCGAGTGAACAGCGCGCGGCGCGGGAATGCCATCCAGCAAATGCGTGCGAAGATAATGCCGCACGCTGGCGTGCTGGCTCGCGCTCAGCCCGACGTATTCCTCCATGTGAAAGACGATCACATCCCCCCACGGCAGCGTCGGTGGCGGCGCGGTGAGCGCGTTGAGAAATTCATTCTGCGACGGCGCGCAGGCAAAGATCACGCGCGCCACGCCGCGCGCAGCCCGGGCCGCGGCGATGACTTCGCGCACGTGATCCGAAGCCGCACGAGCCATGGCCTGGCGATCGGGAAAGCGGAGGAGCCGGAGCTTGTCGTAGGCGAGCGCGCTCATGGCTGGGAGGTGGAGATCATCGGGAGGTCGAGACCGAAGAGGCTGGCGACATCGATGGAAAGGAGAGCGCGCGCCTCCGTCAGGGGCAAGCCCAGCCACCGGGCGGCATTGCCGACCCCGCGTTCCGGCGTGAGACAGGAGCCGGCGAAATTCGCCGCGCCCGGCATGCGCACGACACCACCGCGCGACTCGACCTCGAGCACGCCGATCCGGTAGCGACCCTCCGGCGCGCCTGCAGCAGCCATGGCGTCGGTGGTGAGGAGCACCCGGCCCCGCGGCTTGGCGCGGAAGAAATTGCGCAGGGTGAAAGGCGGCAGATGCACGCCGTCGGGGATCAAACAGGCGATGAGTTCATCGCGGGCGAGCAGCCGCTGCATCACATTATCGTGGCGCGGGAGAGTCACCGGCACGCCATTGCCCAGATGCGTGCAGAGCCTCGCGCCGGCGCGGATGGCCGCGTCGATCTGCGCTTCGGAAGCGTCGGTGTGGCCGAGGGAAATGACGACGCCCTGCGCGGCGACCGTCGCGATAAATTCCGCGCTGCCCGGCCACTCGGGAGCGAGCGTCACGAGCCGAATGTTTCCGCCGGCCGCATCCTGCAACCGCGCGAAGTCCGCGAGTGACGGTGCGCACATGCGCTCCGCCGGATGTGCCCCGCAGAAACCCGGCAGCGGACTCAGCCACGGACCTTCGAGGTGATAGCCGCACACGGTCTCGGCAATAAACGGGTCCGCGCGGCGAAACGACTCGATGCGCGCGAACTTTGCGCAGAGTGCGTCGATCCCGTCGGTGATCAAGGTCAGCAGGATGCGATGCGTCTCGTGCGCGCGAAGCCCGGCCACGGCCATCCGCAAATCGGTCTCGGTCAACGTCGCCTGCTGGAAGTCCACGCCCGCAAATCCATTCACCTGAAGGTCGAAGAGCGCGGGGGACAGCATGGCCATGCAAAGACAACGCGCCGGGGCCTTCGCGCGTCAAGCCCGGCAGCGGTTCATCACGTCCGGGCGAGTTAAATTTCGTATACGTGAAAGTCCCGGCTATCGACGTTCCCGACACCCCGCGTCGTGCCGAGGGCGTAAGTCGCCGTTGCAGCGAAGGTGTCGTTGCTGATTCCACCATGGAGCGGAAGCACGGCGACGCCTCCGGTGACGACCCGACCTATCCATTGCGCGCCGATGCCGCCCCGGTACACGTCGTCCGCGGCCGACGAACCAGCCACATATCCGCCGATGATTACCGCCGTGATCCTCGAGATCGTGCGGGAGTCGAGGTTGTCTTTGATTCCGGTGCCGCTGATTTTCGCGTCGTTGCTGTCGCCGAAATACGTGTCGCTTCCGCGCGCCACGCCGGCGATGAGATTGCTGATTATCCAGTTGCCGCCGACGCGCACCGTTCCGATCTGCGCGTCCGCATTCACCGGCTCGCCATAGGGGGAATTGGTGAGATCGGGCGAATAGCCGGCGAGGATTTCCGCGCCGAAAACTCGCCCTCCGACGGTGAGACTGCCGATCGCGAGATCGACGGCGCCCGTGGAGTTCGCCTGCCCCACCGCGGAGATGATCACGGGCACAGAGCGCCCCTCGAGGCTGCCACGCACGGTGAGACTGCCGATGTCCGAAGCGGAACGAATGGCCCCGGAATTCACGTTGCCGCCGCCATTGTCGTCGCCGGCAAAGACCGATCCGCCGACCACCATGGTCCCGATGCGCCCGGCGTGCACATAGCCGCTGCTCGAGAGGAAGTTCGTCCCGTCATCCGATCCGCCGAGCAGGTTTCCGCCAATACTCGCCGACACCAGGGTGCCTTGCACAAAGACGAGTCCGCTGAAGTTTCCGCCTCCGCCGATGAGCGAGCCGAAGATCTTGAAGGTGCTGAGGTGCGAAGTCGTCTGGATGGACCCGCTGGAACCCCCCGCCCCGCCGACCACCGAGTTCCGCACGGTCGCGGCCGCGATCTGATCCGCGACGATGGCGCCCGAGAATTCTCCACTCCCGCCCACCACAGAAGCCCCAACGATGACGTTGGTAATCGTGGTATCGGCGGCGACTCGACCGGACCTTGCACCGTCGCCGCCAAACAATGAACCGCCGATCGACACCGCACCCAGTTTTCCACCCTGGACCGATCCACTTTGAACCCCAACACCGCCGAACACCGAGTTCCCGATCGCCACTGAGGTGATGCTCGGCGCTCCTACAACCCCGGAAAACTCACCGTCACCGCCGGAGAGGGTGCCGCCAATCGTCACTGCACCGATCGCGGTCCGGCCAAAGACCTGCCCGGAATCGTTTCCGGCGCCACCGACAACGGAGCCGCCGATGGCGATCGCTCCGATCGTCTGCGCGACGATCGTGGCGCTGGTCTCACCTCCCCCGCCGAAGAGATCTCCACCGATCGTCACTTTTCCGATCGAGCCCCGCACGGTGATGATGCCCTGCGCATCTCCCCCGCCACCGACCAGCGAGCCGCCGACATAGAGGCTGCCCAGATTGCCCAGCACCTTTCCCGCGGTGGTCTCACCACGGATGTCGATCGAAGCTGCGAAGATATCGCCCATCACCCGGATGGAACCCACCGCGCCGAGAAATTGACTCTGCAAATCGGGAGCCCCCGTCGTGCCGCCCTGCGTGCCGAGCGAGAGCACCGTCAGCGATCCCAGCGCCGCATCCGTCACGTTGTCACCCACATTGATCGCGCCAAGATCCCCGCGCACCAGCACGGTGCTCAGGTCCACTCCGATGGCATTGATGTAGCCGACATTGACGACGCCATCGCCGCCGGTGGGGCCGGGGATGGCGGTAATCGTCAGCGCGGCGCCGTCGAAGATCGCCTTATTGGAAAGATCGAGGATCTCCAGTTGCTCACCGAGCCCGGTCTGCGTGTCGCCGAAAACAAAGTCGTCCTGAGCGGGATCCGCCGGGTTGTCGAAGCGGCCTTTGGAGATGCGGATCGTGACGATGTCGCCGTCCGCGTCGGTGTATTGCACGGCTCTGGCACCAGCGAGAAGCGTGGCCGGTGCGATCCGGTCTTCGAGACGTTCGGGGAGTATGTTCATGGATTTGAGGGGAGACCGCACCGGCGGTTGAAGTACCTCAAAGCTCCCTGGTTGGCATCAGCAAAAAACGCGGAGAGGAAAAACGGCGCTTCACGACAGCATACGACTGCCAGAAATCGCGGCGCCGCGAGCCGGCGAAAGGAGCTCTTCAGAATCCCACCGCCCTGATCCCAATTCCTAACCGGAGAGCACTAGCGCTCGTCGATGTGCAGCACCTTCTTCCCGACTTCAGCGCCGTTGTATTGGCTGAGCGGGCGGAAGAGGCGGTTGTCGGCGTATTGCTCGAGGACGTGGGCCGTCCAGCCGCTCATGCGCGAGATGGCAAAGATCGGCGTGAAAAGATCCGTCGGAATGCCGAGCGAGTAGTAAACAGTCGCACTGTAGAAATCGACGTTCGCATTGAGGCCCTTCTTCTCCTTCATGATCTCCGCAATGCGCTCGCTCATCTGGATCCATTTCGCTTCGCCGAGCTGATTGCTGAGCTTGATCGCCATCGCCTTGAGATGCGGCGCACGCGGATCGAGCACTTTGTAGACGCGATGGCCGATGCCCATGATCTTCTTCTTCTGCGCCAGCGCGTCGGCGACCCAGCCGTCCACTTTTTCCGGTGAGCCGATCTCCTCGAGCATGTGGATGACGCCTTCATTGGCGCCGCCGTGCAGCGGGCCCTTGAGCGCACCGATGCCGGCACTGATCGCGGAGTACATATCGCTCAGCGTGCTGGCGACGACGCGGCAGGTGAAGGTGCTGGCATTGAAGCCGTGCTCGGCGTGCAGCACATAGGCGACGTCGAGCGTCTGCACCGCATCTTCGTGTGGCTCTTCGCCGGTCATGAGCCAGAGGAAGTGCGCAGCTTCGCTGAGATCGGTGCGGATCGGCGGGAGCGGCTGGCCGGTGCGCGCGCGATGGAAATACGCGGCGATCACGCCGATCTGCGCGACGAGCTTGATCGCGATCTGATTATTCTCCGGCATCTCGAG
>JANPIS010000089.1:0-12563 GCA_031425095.1 Chthoniobacteraceae bacterium | reverse complement strand
GCATCCCTTCCAGCGCGATGCGGTGGCGACGATCGCGAGCAGTTGCGACCACCTGCTGCACCTCATCAATGAGATCCTCGACCTTTCGAAAATCGACGCCGGCCGCATGGAACTCACCACCGCCGACTTCGATCTCGCGGCGCTGATGCGCGAACTCGCCGCGCTTTTCCAACATCCGTGCGAGGAAAAGAAACTCGGCCTGCTCGTGGAAGGCCTGGACCCGACGCGGCCACGCACGGTGCATGGCGACGAGGGCAAGCTGCGGCAGGTGCTGATCAATCTGCTCGGCAACGCCGTGAAGTTCACCGAGCGCGGCCGCATCATTCTCCGCGCTTCGCCACTCGACTCCGACGCGTGGCACTTCGAGGTGGAAGACACCGGCGTCGGGATCGCTCCGGCGGTGCAGCCACTGATCTTCCGTCCATTTCAGCAAGGGCCTGGCGCTGGTGCGCACGGTGGCACCGGCCTCGGGCTGACGATTGCACGCAGGCAGGTGGAACTCATGGGCGGCTCGCTCGCGGTGGAGTCTGCGCCCGGCGCCGGCTCGTGCTTTTCTTTCACGATCAGAATTCCCGCCGCGACCGGCGACGACCCCGCTCGAAAGGTCCGTGAGGTGGAGCGCCTCGCGCCCGGTTGCGTCGTGCGCGCGTTGGTCGTGGACGACATCCCGGAAAATCGCGCGGTGCTTTCTACGATGCTGCGCGCGATCGGTTGCGAGGTCTCACTCGCGGAGAATGGCCGTCAGGCGCTCGAAGTGGTGCGCGTGTCGCAGCCGGGCATCGTCTTCATGGACATGCGGCTACCGGAGATGGATGGCCTCGAAGCGACCCGCCAGCTTTCGCAGGACGCTGGCGAGGGCGGGTTGAAGATCGTCGCGACCTCCGCCTCGGTGTTGGAGCATGAACGCGAGCGGTATCTGGCCGCGGGTTGCGATGAGTTTGTGGCGAAGCCCTTCCGCGCCGAGCGCATCTACGCGTGCCTCGAAAATCTCGTCGGCGCGCGCTTCGAGTATCGCGAACGCGCGACCGACTCCGCCGCCAGCGCGACCATCGATCTCACGCAGATCGAGCTCCCGGAAGATCTCTCCGCGCGCTTGATGATGGCTGCCGAGTTGCACAGCGCGACGGTGATGAAGAGCTGCCTCAAGGAATTGGAGCAGCTCGGCGCCCCCGGCCAGCGGCTCGCGGAGCATCTGCGCGAATTCCTCGCGAGCTACGACATGGAGACGATCCAAAAGATCGTCGCCCAGCTTCCGATCGCCCCTCAGAGTACGACGACACCCGCATGAGCCGCGAACGCATCCTCGTCGTCGATGACACACCCGCGAACATCCGGCTCCTGACCGACGCTCTGGAGCCGCGCGGATACGAGATTCTCGCGGCCAGCACTGGCGACGCAGGGCTGAAGATCGCGAGCCGAGCCGCGCCCGATCTCATCCTGCTCGACGTGATGATGCCCGGCCGCGACGGCTACGACATTTGCCGCACGCTCAAGGCCACGGAACATCTGCGCGACATCCCGGTGCTCTTCATCACCGCGAAACACGAGACGGAGAGCGTCCTGCGGGGCTTCCGGGCCGGAGCCGTGGACTACATCCTGAAGCCTTTCGAGAGCGAGGAGGTGCTGACCCGCGTCGAGACGCATCTGCGTCTGAGCCGACTCACCCGTGAGCTCGCCGCACGCAATGCCGAGCTCGAAGCGGAGATCGACCGTCGCCGCTCCGCCGAAGATGCGCGCGAAGCGGCCAACGAAAAGCTCACTACGCTCAGCGCCCGCGAGGCCCAGCGATGGGGTCTGCCCGGCTTCGTCGGTCGCAGCAAACTCGTGCGCCGCATCCTCGACGACATCGAGCGCCTGCAGCATTTCGGAAAGACGAGCGTGCTCATCACGGGCGAAAGTGGGACCGGCAAGGAACTCGTCGCGCGCGCGCTGCATCATCACAGCCCCCGGACGGCCGCGCCATTCATCGCGGTGAACTGCGTGGCGATCCCCGGCGAACTCGCGGAGTCGATGTTCTTCGGCCACATGAAGGGCGCGTTCACCGGCGCGACCGCCGATCGCAAGGGCTACTTCGAGCTGGCCGATGGCGGCACACTCTTCCTCGACGAGATCGGCGACATGCCCGCCGCCCTCCAGGCCAAGCTCCTGCGCGTTCTGGAGGACGGGGAAGTGACACCCGTGGGTGCGACAACTCCGCGACGCGTCGATGTGCGGGTGCTCGCCGCGACGAACGCCGATCTTGCCGCGAAGATTGCGGACGGGCGCTTCCGGCAGGATTTGTACTTTCGCCTGGCGCGGTATGCGGTGGAGATGCCGCCGCTGCGCGAACGTCCCGAAGATCTCGCCGTGCTCGCTGCGCATTTCCTCCAGCTTTTCGCGAGTGAGATGGGCCGCACTCCGCCGCCGCTCACGCCGGAAGCGCTCGCACTGCTCGAGGGCTATTCATTCCCGGGCAATGTGCGGGAGCTGAAGAACGTGATCGAGCGCGCACTCATCCTCAGCGACGGCGAGGCGATCAAACGCGAGCATCTGCAGCTCCTTGCGAGCACGCCGCGTCCCGAAGTCGCGAAGACGTCGGCTCCGTCCTTCGGCGATCTCCCGCTGAATCTCGAAGAAGCCGAGCAAACGCTCATCCAGCGCGCGCTGCAACAAACGGGCGGCAACGTCGCCGAAGCCGCACGCCTCCTCGGCGTGAATCGCAGTCGCATCTACCGCCGCTTCGGTCCCGGCGATTCCGCGGAGTAGCACCGGAGTGCTGTCGCAGCCGTTGCACGGCGCAACAGTGGCGGCAGATGGAAGCGCGACGGAACCTTCGTGTGTCCGAAGCGCACCACTGATTCGGAGCGACTTACACCACGCAGCGAGCGATGGCACAGCGGCAGCTAAACCGCGCGGCGGCACAACCAACCACACCTGCCATCCACACCACCACCGCATGAAACCACTCCTATCCACCACCACTGCCCTCACTGTTCTTGCCGTGACCAGTCTCTGCACAGCTCCGGTCGCCTCGGCTGGCACTCCCGAAAAGATGCTGGAGAAATCCGTCGTCGAAACCGAGACGATGGGCGCCAAGGTCAACCTGCTGCTGAACGTCGAGTTCTCGGACAAGTACGTCACCCCGCGCGGTCAGATCGTGCGCGACAAAGGGCTGACGATCCAACCACTGCTCCTCGCCTTTCTCACCCTTTACGAGGGTGAAGGGTTCATCAGCAGCTTCAAATTCATCGGTGGCGTCTGGGCCGACTATGGCACCTCGGGCGTGTCAAAGAACGCGCCCTATGGGAGCCAGCCGGAAACTTACTACACGGAGATCGATCCGATCTTCGGCGTCTCCTTCGGCCTCGGCAAAGTGGCGACGCTGAGCGTGACCTACACGGCCTTCGTCGAACAGATCCTCGACATCGAGACTTCACATCACCTCGAGGTGAAGCTGGCTCTGGATGACAGCAAATGGCTCGGGGCTTTCGCGCTGAATCCCTACGTCCTCTACTGGAAGGAACTCGACGGAAAATCGACGGCCGCCCAGGTGCCTTATGCGGTCTTCGGACCTTCGCCCAATGGTGGCGGCAGCGAGGCCCCTTCGGAGGGTTATTACTTTGAAGTCGGCATCAGCCCCGGCTTTACCATCAAGCCGGCCAACGATCTGAAGATCGAGTTTCCCTGCCGCGTCCTGCTGCCCAGCGAGGACTTTTACGGAGAGTGGTATGACAGTTCGGAGACCGTCGGCCTTTATGAAGTCGGGGTTAAAGCGTCGATGCCGCTGAAGTTCATGCCAAAAGGATACGGCTTCTGGAACGTCCATGTCGGCTACCGCTACATGAACTTCGTGGACGAAAACCTCCGGGGCATGAATCAATTCAACTCGCCCATGAAACCGGTGGACGATGTCCATCAGGTCTACGGCGGTATCTCGGTATTCTTCTAAGTCGGACAGTTGGGGGCCACACGGCGCTGCCTGTCAGGCTTGGTCTCGTTGGATGCCTTTCAGGCAGCGCCCGCCTCTCTCAGTTCATTCTCATGAATACTCGCTACGTCGCCGCTGATCCTTACCCGTGGCCTTACAACGGAGATCTCCGCCCGGAGAATACCGTCTTCCTCGTCATCGACATGCAGACGGACTTCTGCGGGCCGGGTGGGTATGTGGATAAGATGGGTTACGACCTGTCGCTGACCCGCGCACCCATCGAGCCAATCAAGCGCGTCTTCGAGGCGGTGCGGCCGCTGGGTTATCACGTCTTTCACACCCGCGAGGGTCACCGGCCAGATCTCGCCGATCTGCCGGCGAATAAGCTTTGGAGAAGCAAGCGGATCGGCGCGGGCATCGGGGATGCCGGACCGTGTGGACGCATCCTCACGCGCGGCGAGCCCGGCTGGGACATCATCCCCGAGCTGGCACCGGTCGCAGGTGAGCAGGTCATCGACAAGCCCGGCAAGGGTTCCTTTTACGGCACCGATCTCGACATGCTCCTCCGCCTGCGCCGCATTCAGAACATCGTGCTCGCCGGGATCACCACCGACGTCTGCGTCCACACGACGATGCGCGAGGCGAATGACCGCGGCTTCGAATGTCTCCTGCTCGCGGATTGCACCGGCGCGACGGACGTCGGCAACTACCAGGCGGCGCTCAAGATGATCAAGATGCAGGGCGGCGTGTTCGGCGCGGTCTCGACCTCTGCCGAGTTCATCAAGGCAATCGTTTGATTGCCCCAAAAGGAGAATGGACGACGCACCGTTTCCTCGCGGCGGATTCCTGCTAGGATCGTGCGAACGTGGACCCCGACACCTCATTGCACGGCCCGATCTCGCCTCCGTTCTCTCGCATCGAACTCGCCGACTTGTTTCGAATCGCGGAGCGGGTGGACGAGATTCCGTGGCAACCGTTCAAGGATGGCGTGGACATCCATCGCCTCTACGGCGATGGGATCGTGGGGCCATCGGCGGCGTTGATTCGCTTTCGCCAGGCGGGCACGGTGGCCCTTCACGAGCACACCGGCTACGAGCACATCCTCGTGCTCGCGGGATCGCAGCGCGACTGCAACAGCACGGCGCAAAGCGGCACGCTGATGATCAACCCGCCCGGCACCCGGCACGCCATCGTGAGCGAAGCGGGGTGCATCGTGTTGGCGATCTACGAGAAGCCGGTGCGCTTCCTCGCGGACTGAGCAGCCGCGCCTTCTCCCGGTGCCGGACATGGTCGAACCTGCCGTGAACGCCACGCTGCTGCGCCGGCTGGCGGATGGCGGATCTCCTGGGCCCGGAAGTCGCGGGCGGCGTCAGAATTCCACGCGCGTGGTGAGCGAGAGCCAGTGGACTCTCACTTCGGTTTCGCTCGCGGAGTACTCGCGGGTGAGGAGCGCGCTGCGATCAACCCTTTCGCTCGCGGGAAGCTCCCACTGCCAGCCGAGATCAACGCTGAATCGCTCGACGCGATAGCCAAGTCCGGCACTCACGAGATGTTCGCCGATCACCGCGGTGAGCGGGGTGAGCGTGGAATCCGGCACCGGATTGCGCGTGTAGCGATAGCCCACGCGCACGGTCCATTGCTCATTGAGCGCGTATTCGGTGCCGAAGCGGAAGACCCACTGATCGTCCCAGTCGAGAGGCACGTCGTCGTCGAGGTTCGACTTTCCGGCGAGCAGTGTGCGGTAAAGTTCGTTGTCCACATCGCGCAGGCGCACATCGAGCGTGTCGAACGCATCGGCCCAATTGACCCAATCCACCTGGCTGACGAAGGCGAGCTGATCGGTGGCTTTCCACGATGCACCGAGGCTCACGATCTGCGGGAATTTGTTCGTCACCTCCGCATCGAATTCCGCCGTCGCATCGACACCCTTCACGCCGAGGTTCGCGAGCTGCCGGCCGGCATCGGCAGTCGCACGGCCATCGCTGACAATCCGAGTGCGCAGCGTATAGCTCAGCCCCAGCTGGAAACTCGCGATTGGTTTCCATAACAGGCCGCATTGCGCATTCGCGCCCCACCCTTCGGTATCAAGATCGAGCAACACTTTCGCCGCACGCAGCGACGGCTGAGTCTGGATGATGTAAGGCGCCTCGAGCTGGTTGCGGTTGTAGAGCAGGCCGAGGCTCGCTCCGGCGGAGAGTTGCGGCGTGATCGCGTAGCCCGCGCCGAGCGCAAAGCGCAGCACCTGAATCTCCGAGCGATGGATGCGCGTGCCGTAGGTCGTGTGGCCGTCGAGCCCGCCGGGCACGTCGCGATAACTCGACTCCGAACGCAATGCCGCATCCGGGATGAAGCCCGCACCGAGCGTCACGGGACCGAGCGGCCACGCGAGGGCACCGTGTGGCTTCAAGCCGAAGTCGCTCATCGCAGTGTCGCCGGCGCGACTGGAAAAGTCGCCCCGCACCCAGCCTGCATCAGCGCCGATTTCGAGGCTCGGCTTCGGCGACTCGGTGAGCGCGGCTGGATTCGTCGCGAGGGCATCGAGAGCGCCAGGGGCGCCAGCGGTGGAGCTGCCGCCGAGCGCTTTCGCACGTGCGCTGGCGCCATCCTGATAGATGCCACTGGCGAAAATCACCGGCGCGCAGAGCAACGCGGATAGTGCGCACAGAAGCATCCGGCGCGGAGAACCGATGCATGGGTAGTCGCTCGACATAGGCGCGACTGGCAGGAGCAACGGCTGCGCCAGGATTGGGGTTCGCGCCTCACACTCCTCAGCACTCCGGCCCGAGGGCTGCTCTCTCTGCGCGCACCGATGTCACATTCCATCGATGCCAGCATGGTCGAACTCGCGCGTCTCCGTGCCGAACTGGAGAATGAACGCGCCGCGCGCGTCGGCGTGCAGTCCGACCTCCAGATCTGCCAGCAATCGCTGGCTGCGCTGACGCTGAGCGAGACGTACTTCCGGCATCTCACCGAGTATGCGCTCGATCTGATCACGATCCTCGATGCGGACGGGACGATCCGTTTCGAGAGCCGGAGCATCGCGACCGAACTGGGTTATGCGCCGGAAGACTACATCGGGCGCAACGCCTTCGAGTTCGTCCATCCGGAGGATGCGCCCCGGATCATGCAGGCCTTTCAGCACGCATTGGAGACGCATGGATCGACGCCCCTGCTGAGCTTCCGTTTTCGCCACAAAGACGGGACCTACCGCATCCTCGAAGGCCGCGGGAATAACCTGCTCGACGACGCGGCCGTCGCGGGCATCGTCTTCAACTCGCGCGACGTGACCGAACAGCGGCGGCTCGAGGATCAGTTTCGCCAATCGCAGAAGGTGCAAGCGATCGGCCAGCTCACCGGAGGAGTCGCGCACGATTTCAACAACATCCTCACCGCGATCATTGGCTACAGCGAACTCGCCCTGAATGCGCTCCCCGTCGAATCACCGCAGGTGGGACAAGTGAGCGAGATCCGCAAAGCCGCACATCGGGCGGCGGCGCTGACCCGGCAGTTGCTCGCATTTTCGCGCAAGCAGGTGCTGCAGCCGCGCGTGATCCAGCTCGAAGCGGTGATCACCGAGATGGATAAGATGTTGCGCCGGCTGCTCGGCGAGCAGATCGACTTCGTGACCGTGACGCACGGTGCGCTCGGCAATGTGAAGGCGGACCTCGGACAGATCGAACAGGTGCTGTTGAATCTGGCGGTGAATGCGCGCGACGCGATGGCGAATGTCCCGCACGCAAAACTCACGATCGAGCTCACCAACGCGACGCTCGATGCACACGCAGCGGCGCTGCGCGAAGAGATCGCTCCGGGCGAATACGTGCAGCTTTCCGTGACGGACAACGGCTGCGGCATGCCGCCGGAAGTGAAAGCACGGATCTTCGAACCCTTCTTCACCACGAAGCCGCAAGGCCAGGGCACCGGACTCGGGCTCGCGACGTGTCAGGGCATCGTAAAGCAGAGCGGCGGCTATCTCGCGGTCTATAGCGAGATCGGAGTCGGCACGACTTTCAAGGTGCTGCTCCCGCGGGTGAACGACGAGGCGGAAGCGGTGACGCAACATGCGGAGAAATATGAAACGAGATGCGGCACCGGCACGGTGCTGCTCGTGGAAGACGAGCCGATGCTGCGCGAGCTGGGTCTCACGGTGCTCGCGGAACTCGGTTACGACGTGCTCTGCGCGGAGAACGGGCGCGAGGCGTTGCGGTTGCTGCAGGAGCATCCGGGTCGCCACATCGATCTCCTCCTCACCGACGTCGTGATGCCCGAGATGGGTGGCAAGGAACTCGCCACGCACATCCGCGAGCGCGACCCGCAGACGCGAGTGGTCTTTTGCTCTGGCTACACGGAGGACGCGGTCTTCCACAATGGCAGCCTCGAACCCGGGGTCTTCTTCTTGCAGAAGCCCTACACCATCTCCGGCATCGCGCAGAAGTTGAGCGAAGTACTCGCGGTGGCGTGAGCCTAGGGCGCGGTGGTCGAGACCACGTCGCGGAGCCCGGGGATGCGCCCGTAGCCGACGAAATCGACTTTCGCTTTCTCGGGATTCGCGGGGTCGAGGCGCGGCATCTTGAAATCGAAGACACTCACGCCCCAGCGCTGGATGCCGGCGTAACTGCGCCCATCGCTCGCGCCAAACATTACGCGCTTCTTCGTCTTCTTCTCCGTGCCGAGGTAGAGCATCACATGCGTGATCGGGATCTCGCGCTCGATGGAATACGTGCCGCTCCAGAAAAGCAGATCGCCGGGCTGAAGCTCGGAGAACTCAAAGCTTTTCTCGCTCTTGCTGACGACGGCGCGGAAGCCGCCCTCCCTTCTCACCCAAGAATACTGGCCGGGTGAGTCGCGCGGCACGTCCTTGAAGCCGGAACTCACGAGCAGGTGATGGATCGTGCCCGAGCAATCCATGCCGCCCCGCACGGGATCCGCGCTGCCATAGGTGTAAGTGAGGTTGAGCTTCGTCAGCGTGAGCGCGGCGGTGATGATTTCCTGCACGCGCGGCGAGAGCGCGGCGAACTCCGCGAGTTCGCCCGGCTCAAGGCTGGCATTCGGTGCGCGTTCGGGCGTTGGAGTGGCGGCCGGTGGGGGTTCGGGCTCGGGAGTGGCCTTCGCGGCCGTGGCTTGCGGCGTGGGCTTTTTCTTCGGGCGCTTCGTTTCGGCGATAGCGGCGTGCGAGAAGAGCAAGGCAAGCAGAAGGACGAGGCGCATGTGGCAGGTAATTCGCGGCCGCTGCGCTCGTCGGACGCCACGGGGTTCGCTACTGCTCGGCGAGTGCCTCGAACAGGGCGCGATTGAGGCGGATGCCGCCTTCGAAGTTCGCGATGGGAAAGTTTTCATTCGGTGCGTGCGCGCGGCAGTCGGGGAGCGCAAGGCCGAGCAGCAGCGTCTCCACCCCGAGGATACGCTTGAAGGTGTTCACGATGGGGATGCTGCCTCCTTCGCGGATGAGCGCTACGTCGGAGCCCGGGAAGGCCTGCTGCAAGGCGCGCTGTGCGGCGAGGCCGGCCGGTGATTTCGGATCCGTGAGATAGGGTTCGCCGCCGTGGCCGTTCCGAACTTCGAGCCGCACGCCACGCGGGCAATGCGCTTCGAGATACACTTTCACTTTCGCAGCGATCTCTTCGGGCTGCTGATTCGGCACGAGCCGGCAGGTCAGCTTCGCGAAGGCTTCGCGGGGGATCACCGTCTTCGAGCCCGCACCCTGAAAGCCGCCGCCGATACCGTTCACCTCGACGGTCGGCCGCCCCCAGACGCGCTCGAGCGCGGTGTATCCTGCTTCGCCGACGAGCTCCGGCGCGCCGGTAAAACCGAGCAACGCCGCATCGGTGAGCGGCAGCTGACTCCACGCGGCGCGCTCCCATTCCTGAAGAGGCAGCACCGCATCGTAGAAGCCGGGGACGGCGACGTGACCGGTAGAGTCGTGCAAGGTCGCAAGCACACGCGCAACGGCCATCGCCGGATTGGCGACGGCCCCGCCGTAGATGCCGGAATGCAGATCGCTCGCGGCACCGGTGATACGCAACTCGAGCGCGGCGATGCCACGCAGTCCGTAGGTGAAGGTGGGCACGCCAGGCGCGACCATGCCGGTGTCCGAGATCGCGATGAGGTCGCAGCGGAGCTCCTCGCGATGCGCGGTGAGGAAAGGCTCGAGATGCGAGCTACCGATCTCTTCCTCGCCTTCGATGAGCAGGATCAAATTCACCGGCAAATCGCCGTGCTCGCGGAGGGTGTCGGCGATGCCGGAGACGTGGGCGAAGAACTGCCCTTTGTTGTCCGCCGAGCCACGTCCGTAGATGACGCCGTCGCGGGTCGTTGGCGCGAAGGGCGGCGTCATCCAGTGTTTATTCGGGTCCGCGGCCTCGCCCTCGGCACGGGCCGGTTCATCCACCGGCTGCACGTCGTAGTGGCCGTAGATCATGACCGTGCGTCGATCGGGCCGGTGGGCATTGCGCGCGACGACGATCGGGTGCCCCGCCGTCGGATGCAGCATCGTCTTCAGCCCGATGGCGCGGAGCTTTCCGACGATCCAGTTCGCGCAGCTCGCGACATCCGTTTTCCGTTCCGGGTCGGTCGAGATGCTGGGAAAACGGAGGAGCTCGAAGAGTTCGTCGAGATGGGCGGCGGACATGCGCGGACGCTAGCACTCCGCACGCGGGTGCCAAGACGTGGCTGCCGCTTAAACGTCGATCACCTTCTCGCGCGCCCGGCCCGTCTCACGCCGCGGGATCTCCGGCTCGGCGGGCTTTTCACTTTTCCGGAAGCGCGTGAGAAAACTGAGGTCGATGCCGAAATGCGAGAGGCAGCGCAGCAGGATGAGCACGGCGGCGGCTTCGTCGAGATTCCCGATGGTGGGGATGAAGTCCGGGATGAATTCGACCCATCCCGCGGCCGGATTCAGCAGATAGACCGTGGCGAAAAGGCCGAGACCGGCGGCGACAATATTTTTGAGGAGCCGATTCATGGAGCGCTCAGGACCGTGGCGCATGCGGTGCCCGACGGCAAGCGAACGGCCTCCCCGGGTGAGGTCACCCAGGGAGGCCGTCGCGGAGTCAGGTCAGACGCGGTCCGTTACAGCGAGGGCTGGAAGGACACGCTGCCGACGGCGCCGTTGCCGGTGAAGAGACCGGCGCCGGAGTTCTGCTTCTGGAGCACGGCGCCCCGGTAGAAGTACGACCTGTTGAAGTCGTAAATGTAACCGGAGAAGAAGCCATTCGCCGTGTCGTAGCTGAACGAGAATTGCTGGCTACCGGTGGGCTTGACGACGTTCGACGAGGACACGGTGAGGTAAACGGTGCCCGAGGACGGCGTGGTGTTGCCACTCTTGTAGCTGAACGTGCCGTAGCCACCTGCGGAGGTGAGGACCGGCGTGCGGTTCACGTAGCTCGATCCCGCCAGCACAGTGCGGCCGGTGAAGGCATTCGCATACAGGGCGGTGCTGGTCGTCGGCTTGAACCAGGTGAAGGTGCCGGACACGTGATTGGACGCCGTCGATCCTTGCAACGTGAACCAACCAGCGATACCGCCACGCGAGCCATAGGCCGTCGTGAAGAATGGCACTTCGTTGCCTGCGGAGATGTTTGCGCCGGCGGCGAATGCGGTGCCTTCCCCCAGCACGCCCGAGAACCATACGGACCCCGTGGCCGAGACGGTAATCAGCCCGAAGCCCGTGCCCTGCGGATAGCTGGACTGCGGCTGCGAGGGATCGGCGGGCAAGGTGACGGTGTATCGACCGGCGCGCGGGCACGGGTTTGAGGTCGAGTAGAGCGGCCGCTTGTAGGCGGTGACGTTCGCGACTTTCGATCCGGACTGCGTGAGTGAGCCCGTGAACTTCCCGGTGGAGACGCTCGGATCGAGCTGCAGACTCAGCGCATACGAGGTGCCCGGCACCGAACCGGAATAGCTGCCATTCGTGGCGAAGGTGCCGGTCATGGACGCGGTCACGCTTCCGACGACGACCTTGCCGCTGAAGCTGCGGTTCGAGTTGATCGTCAGGCTCACGCAGCCGGTCTGGCCGAAATTGACCGAGAGCGGTTCGATGAGGCCGCTGTAGAGGCCGCCGAGCTTCGCAAAGTCCACCGTGCCGCCAGGATTGGGCGTCGGATTCGGGGTCGGATTCGGCGTTGGGTTCGGCGTTGGATCCGGATCGGGGACCGATCCGCCACCGCCATCGTTGTCGATGATGGTGTACGTATAGGTGCTCGCGCTGCCGAGGTTCGCGTTCACCGGACTGGAGAGCCTGACCTGCACGGTCTCGTTATTCTCGGTGCTGGAGTCGTTCGTGATCGGCAGCTTAAAGAAGCGGTACTGCTCGCCCGGAGGGAAGACGAGGGTGCCGGAGACATTCGTGTAGTCGGAGCCAGCCGTGGCCGAGCCCCCGCTGATCGAATAGTTCACCTGCACGGTCTGCCCCGATGGGCTGCTCAGCGCCACGAGCGGGAAGTCGTTCTTCAGGAACTCGCTGCCATTGTCCGAGCTGAGGTGAAACTGGACCGAGGGCGTCCCGGTGACCGTATAGGCCGCGGCATTCACGAAGCTGTCGAGCTGACCGGACTTGAAAGCCCGCGCCTTCACCGTCGCGCTGCTGTAAAGCGTGATGCTCCCGCCGTAGGTCGGCGAGGAGGAGTTCGGATCCGAGCCATCCGTGGTGTAACGGATC
>JANPIS010000088.1:0-2480 GCA_031425095.1 Chthoniobacteraceae bacterium | reverse complement strand
TCGCCGAGCGTGTGCGCCTGATGACCGATTTGCTCGGCGTTCACGTTGCCGGAGACGGTGACATTCCGCATCGGGTTGAAGAACTCGACCGGCAGATTCAGCTTCTCGTGGAAAAACTCGCGGATGTAAGGCAGCGACGCGCTTCCGCCGCTGAGAAAAACCCGCTCCGGAGCACTGCCACCCTGTTGCGAGCGGTAAAACGTGATCGAGCGCGCAATCTCGGCGTGGAGCCGCGTCATCGCGTTGCGGATGAGCTTTGAAAGCCGCGCCACTTCCGGATCATCGGGCTCGGCATAGGCGCCCCCGAGGCTCACGAACCCATCCGTGCGCTTCCGTTGTTCAGCTTCGGCAAAGCTCTCCCCGAATTCCTTGGCGATCTGCGTTGTGACGGTCGTTCCACCATTCGGAATCGAGCGGCTGAACACCTTGTTCGGCTCAATGAAAATCAGGTTCGTCGTGCGCGCCCCAATGTCGAGCACCAGCGAGCAGCCACCCACATCGCTGTAGTTGTAGCGGAAGGCGTTGTAGACGGCCATCGGCGCCACATCGACTGTCGCCGTACTCAACCCGGCACTCTCGACGCCGGCATTGATCTCATCGAGGAGATCGGCCTTGATCGCGACGATCACCGCCTCGACCTGACCACCGCCGCCGGCGTCCACGAGCTGATAACCCCAGACCACTTCATTGATCGGATAAGGGATGTTCGACTGCGCCTCAAACGTCACAATCTGCTCCACCTGCTCCTGGCCGACGACCGGAGGTTTCAGGAACCGCGTGAAGACCTGCTGTGCCGCGACGGCGTAGTTCACGGGCTGACCCTTCAACTTCATCGCCGAAACCATCTCCTGGATGAGCAGCTTCGCCTGCGCATGCCGGGTGGCGTCCGCCGCCGGATCGGCCATCAGTTCGCGCGTCTGATAGGAGTTAAGGACGAGCCCCCCTTTGCCGCCGGTCTTGAACTCGGCCAGCCCGACGGTCTGACTGCCGAGGTTGAGGCTTAGGATGCGATGTGCAGCAGCCATGAAAAAGGATCCGCTCGCAGCCGCTTATCGGGATTTCTTCACGGCCTCGTAGCGGTCGTAGTAGAGCGGCGCAAACGGGGTCTCATCCTTGTTCAGGACGAGGCCCTGGATCTGCGGGAGATTCGGAATCTGGCCGGGCTTGTAGCTGGCAGGCGCGTCGAGCTTCATGCCCTGGCGTTCGACGGTCACCCACACATTCTCGATGCTCGCCGCGGAGAGCGGCTTGCCGCCGGTCAGCTTCTGCAGCGTGCGGGGCGAGACATACATGACCGAGTAGTGCTCCCGACCTTTCGGGATATTGATGTGCGTGACCTGCCCGGTCAGCAGCTTCTTCTCGACCATGATTGTGTAGGTGAACGTGAGTTCATCCACGTCTTCCGGCTTCGTCTCGTACTCGACTTCGACCTCGAGCCAGTCGCCCAGTTTCGAGCGCTTCGTCGGCCCGCTGGTCAGGCCGAACTCAGGCGTCTTCACGACCGCCGGCTGGATTTTCCCGAGCTTCACGGAACCCGGCGCGATGGCCGTCTGAGCATGCCCAAGTGAGGTGAGCGCGAGTGTGGCTGCGAGCGCGAAAGCGGTGATTTTCATGGCGGGGAAAAGAGAGAGTGGGTTCTGAAAGAGGGACGCCCTTCTTGGGGATTTGTTTTGGGGTTGGGAAGGAAAAAATCGGCGCGGGAACTGGAAATATCAAGGTCGCAGGTCTGACGATCACTTCGGGGCGTACCATTTTGCGACCGTGAAGCGTCCCGCCATCTGCGTTTGATCCTTCGCATCTACCTTCAAGTTGGTCTTCTCGAGCACGACAAAAAGCCCCGGCTTCTGCAGATCGCCGAGAAAACCGACGAGTGCTTTCCACGGACTCCGCACGTCGATCTCGAGCGCGACCGTCGTGTAATCCGCCCGCCGCGCTGCCGGCTTGATCTGCGGATTCTCGATCGTCACCGAGTGCGTCGCAGCGAGCTTTTTCACCTCGTCGAGAAGCTGGACGCTCGCCGAATCCTCGTTCGTCAGCTTGGGCAGTTGAGCCGCGAGCCACGCCTCGCGCTCCTGCCAGAGGGGCTTCTCCGACGAGCGCGCGCGGGTGAGTTTGAGCTGGCTCGTCTGACGCGCGACGCCGACCGTCAGCGCGGCTTTGTTTTTCGTGAAGAGATCGATCACGAGATAGTTCACAAAGAGGAACGCGGCGGTGCCGACGATCATCGAGAGGACTTTTTCGCGCTGGGTGAGTTGGGCCTTCATTACTTGCCGAAAATGGTGAACTGCGCGTGCTCATTCGGCAGAATCTGCGGCGGGCCGGCGTTCACCTGCCACGTAGCGAGATCGGGGTCCTTCTTGAGCTTGTCCACGAAGTCGATCGCCACCGCCGCGGAGGGCGCTTCGCCGACGGCTTTCCAGCCGGTGAGCTGCTGGTCCAGCTCGGTGATCTTCACCTCGGGATTGGGAATATTTTTGTGC
>JANPIS010000087.1:0-3225 GCA_031425095.1 Chthoniobacteraceae bacterium | reverse complement strand
CGTGGTCGGCATATCCGCGACCGAGAGCGGCACCTTCGCTTTGCCAGTCGCGCCCTCCGGTATCAGCGTCTGAAGCTGCGTCGAGAGCACCAGCCCGTAGGCGATGTCCTGCACCTGCTGCGGATAGCTGTTGTAGGCGTGCTCGACGGTCAATCCATCCGGGCGGACCAGCGCCAGATAACCGCCCGCGCCTTTCCCAAGTTTGAAGTTGGTGTGGAGCTTGGTGATGGCCAGCTTGCGATTTTTAGACGAAGCGAAGATCACGAGCCGCGCACCTGCGGCCAGCGAGACGGGCGGCGTCGCCGTCGGAAACTGCCACTTGCGGAGATCACCGGAGTCGTCGGTGACATACCATCCGTTGAGGCTCACCGCAGATGCGGTGGCGTTCCAGATCTCGATCCAGTCGCTATGGTCGCCGTCTTCGTCCACCTTCGAGTTGAGCTGATTGTCCGCCAGGAACTCGGAGATATAGACCTGCTGCGCGGCCGACTGCGGCGCCCATGCGAACGAGATGACGGTAAACAACCAGACAATGACGGAACGGGGGAGTGTTATCACGGCAGTGACGAGTCGCACGGGGCGGGGGAATTTCAAGAGTTCGTGCTGCTCCGCGACCTTCCCGAACTCAGCAGGGAAAACCGGGTTCACCGCGACGGTTTGCGGCTCTACGTCGGAGCGCGGGCGCGCCACACACGGGACGCCACCCCTCCGGAACTCGCGAGCTATTTCAACGCACCCTCAGCCCGGTAGCGGGAAGCGGCGGGTGAAGCTGCGCACGCGTTCGCGGATCGCTGCGAGCGCGGTGGCGTCTTCGCGTTTCGTGAGCGCTTCGTGCAGGAGATCGGCGATCTCCATCATCTCCTCTTCTTTCATGCCGCGCGAGGTGACGGCGGGCGTGCCGACGCGGATGCCGCCGCCTTTGCTGATCGGCTCGGTGTCGAAGGGGATGCCGTTTTTGTTCACGGTGATGCCGGCGTGATCGAGCGTGTCGCTGGCGATCTTGCCGTTGAGCCCGGCGGGTCGGAGATCGACGAGCATGAGGTGGTTGTCCGTGCCGCCGCTGACGATGCGGTAGCCGTGCTTTGCGAGCGCCGCTGCGAGCGCCTTGGCATTGCTCACGACTTGCCGCGCGTAATCCTTGAACGACGGCTGGAGCGCTTCGTGGAAGCACACCGCTTTCGCCGCGATGACGTGCTCGAGCGGCCCGCCCTGAATGCCGGGGAAGACCTGCCCGTCGATGCCCTTCGCGTACTTCTCTTGGCAAATGATGAGGCCGCCGCGCGGCCCGCGCAGGCTCTTGTGCGTGGTCGTGGTGACGAAATCGGCCAGCGGCACGGGATTCGGATGGCAGCCCGCGGCGACGAGACCGGCGATGTGCGCCATGTCCACGAAGAGGAACGCGCCCACGCTGTCCGCGATCTCGCGCATGCGCTGGAAGTCGATGATCCGCGAATAGGCGCTGGCGCCGGCGGTGATCATCTTCGGCTGCACTTCGCGCGCGCAGGCGGCGAGTTGGTCGTAGTCGATTCGTTCGTCCTTTTCGCTGACGCCATAGTGGGTGACGGCGTAGAACCGGCCGGAGAAGTTTGCCTTGTGGCCGTGCGTGAGGTGGCCGCCGTGCGCGAGGTCCATCGTCAGGATTTTGTCGCCCGGCTGGAGCACGGAAAAGTACACCGCGGTGTTCGCCTGCGAACCGGAGTGCGGCTGCACGTTCACGTGGTCGCCGCCGAAGAGCTTCTTCACGCGGTCGATCGCGAGTTGCTCGACCACATCCACGTGCTCGCAGCCGCCATACCAGCGCCGGCCGGGATAACCCTCGGCGTATTTGTTCGTGAGGCAGGAGCCTTGCGCTTCCATCACCGCGCGACTCGTGAAGTTCTCGCTGGCGATGAGTTCGATGTTCTCGAATTGGCGGCGTTTCTCGCCTTCGATGGCGTGGGCGATCTCGGGATCGGTGTCCGCAAGGCTGCGTTGCGCAGCGTGCGAGGTGCCGAGGTGATCGAGCTTCTGCACGCGGCGCTCGTGCCGGCCACCTTCGAACTTCGTGTTCAGAAACGCCTCGATGATCGGCCCCACTTGCGCGGGCGCGACGTGGTTCTGGCCAAGCACAAGCACGTTCGAGTTGTTATGCAGCCGCGCGATCTTCGCGTCCTCCGCGTTGGCCACGAGTGCGGCGCGTATCTGGGGATAGCGGTTCGCGGCGATGCTCATGCCGATGCCACTTTTGCACACCAGCACTCCCAACTCCGCGTTCTCGGCAATCACATCGCGGCAGACCGTCTCCGCGAAATCCGGGTAGTCCACCGACTCATGCGAGAAGGCGCCGAAGTCCGTCACGACCATGCCTCTTTTCGAGAGAAACTCGTGGATGGCCTGCTTCACTTCGACGCCGCCGTGATCGGCTGCGAGCGCGATGCGGAGCGGGGCCGGGGATGGCGTGGTTTGGGCGGCGGGTGCGGATTGCGAGGAGGTCATGGCTTCGGAGGTTTCGAGAAATTGCAGGATGCCGGGGATGGCGCGGTGGATGGCGTCGCGCGTTTCGAAATACGATTCGATGCCGAGGCCGATCGGGTCGGGGACATCGAGCTGGCCGGTCCGGAGGCCTTTGTCGAATTCGCGGATGAGAAACGTCTTGTCTGCGGCTTCGGGAAAGAAGAGCTGGATCGTATCGAGATGCCCGCGCGTCATCACGAAAATGTGCGTGGCGTCGGCGACGAGATCGTCCGTCAACGGCTGGCTGCGCTGTTGGGTGATGTCGATGCCCCATTTGCGGAGCACCTGCACGGCGTGCTCGCTGGGCGGCTGGCCCCAACCGGTCGCCACCCCGGCGGAACTCACTTCGATGTCCTTGCGGCCCTTCAGCGCCGCCCGAAACAGCCCTTCAGCCATGGGGCTGCGGCAGATGTTACCGGTGCAGACGAAGACGACGTGTTTCACAGGGCGTGGAGAAGCAGGCGCGGAAGATACGGGGCTGATTCCGGCAAGTCAACGCGGGCTCCGGGGCCCTTTTCGGGCGGGGAAGACCGCTTCAAGAGCTTGGAAGACTTCTTCCCGAGCGTGTCACACCCCTTCTAGAGTGTGTGAGACCTCTTCTCGAGTGTGTAAGACCTCTTCAAGAGCGTGTAAGACCCCTTCTCGGGCATGGAAGACATCTTCCCGAGCGTGTGAGGCGGTTTCTCGAGAATGTCAGACGGTTTCTCGAGCGTGTCAGACGGTTTCTCGAGC
>JANPIS010000086.1:0-3040 GCA_031425095.1 Chthoniobacteraceae bacterium | reverse complement strand
CGTGGAGCAGAAGATCGAGGAAGCCCTCGCACTGCCGAAAGACGAACGGACCATCGCCATCGCCGGCATCCCGGATGAAGCGAAAGGCGAAGCGCTCGTCGTGCTCACGACCCGCGAGATCGACGCCACCGAGTTGCGCGATAAGCTCACCGCCGCCGGCCTGCCGAACCTGTGGATCCCGAGGAAGATCAAGCGCGTGGACCAGATCCCCGTCCTCGGCAGCGGCAAGCTCGACCTCGCGAAGTGCAAGGAACTGGCACTCGGGTAGCCACTTCAGAGGGCTCCGCAGCGGGATCACCTCGGCGGCACCTCGACATTCGAGCCCTTTCAGGTAGAAGGTGTTCGCCCCACCGGCCGAGGTTACCCGATGAACTCTCCTTTCCTGTCCAACTCGGTGCGGTGCTGCCTTCTCGCGGCGTGGACCGGAACGGTGCCACTCGCGAGTGCCGAGCCGTTGCTCTACGAGTTTTCCGGCAGGATCTCGGGCATCGGAGACGATCCCACAGGCCTTGCGGCGGGGGTGGGCGCGCGGGTCGGCGGCCCGGTGGAATATCGCTACGTCGTGGACTTCACGCGGCCGGGGGTGAATGCAAGCAATCTGACGGCCTACGCCGAATCGCATTTCTTCGCGGATTTGCTTTCCGCCACTTTCGTCCCGGATGCGTCGGCGCCCGCGCGCACCGGGGCTGATCGCAATTGGGGATCTTGGATGCCGGAGATCATCCTCGGTCCGGGTTGGTTCAGTGGGAGTCCTCCCGTATCAAGTTCCCTCGTAGAAATTCGGGAGTCCTATTTCGTCCGGGTGAGCCAGGGGGTGAATTCCGGGCTCTTTTCGGGAGCGCCGAAGCCTTGGGGCTACCTGGAGACGGGCAATCCTTCCGTCCAGAATTGGCGGATCGGCCAGCGCATGTTTGCGAGCCAATTCATCTACGGTGGGGCTGGCGTGAATGCGGTGCGCGTCATGTCAGAGGTCACCCTCACGCGGATCACTCCGGTCTCAGCGCTCGGGACCGCGAGCCCGGCGGCTCCGGTGCAGGCTTTCGCGGCGGATGGCGCAACACCTCAGGGCGCGCTGGCCTGGGGTCCTGGCGGGTATTACGGGACGACTATCGCCGGTGGGGCGTCTGGGCGGGGGATGATCTTCCGCGTGAATGCGGCGGGTGAGTATTCGACGGTGTATCAGTTTCGCTATGAAGATGGCGGCAGCCCGAACGGTGCGGGCCTCGTGAGCGGGAGCGACGGACTCGTCTATGGGGCGATGCGCGATGCGGTTTTCCGCTTGAATGCGGATGAGACGATCACGGTCCTGTGCCGCTTTGATGCGACGACGGGCACTGGTGTCCAGACGCTGATCGAAGGCTCGGACGGGGCCTTCTACGGGACGACGGCTTACTCGGGCGCGAATGGATCCGGGACGATCTTCCGGCTCACGAAAGCGGGCGTGCTGACGGTGCTGCACCACTTCACTGCGGCGACCGGCGGCATGAGTTCGGGAACGCTCGCGCGAGATTCGGCGGGGATTTTCTTCGGCATCTGCAGCCGCTCTCAAAAACATTCGCCCCATTTTTTCTTCAAACTTACGCCCGATGGCACCTTCACGATCGTCCGCGAATTCGACGGGAACGATGATTTTGTGCCGGGACGCCTCATCACGATCAGCGACGAAGTGTTGTACGGCGTCAGTAGCTTTGGCGGCACCAATGGCGGCGGGGTGGCCTTTCGCATCACCCGGGATGGAACCGTGACTGTGCTCCACCACTTCGCCGCAGAAGGTATTGAGCGAGCGCCGCGCTATGGGCTCACGCCCGGCCCGTTCGGGATGCTCTACGGACTGTGCACCGGCGACGGAAAAGCGGCCGTCTTCCGCCTTTCCACCACCGGCGACTACGCGCTGGTGAAGACCTTCACCGACCCTCGCGAGATCCCCGCAGGACCGCTTTTGGTGGACGGAGGAAATATCCACGTGGTCGCTCCGTCAGGCGGTGCCGCTGGCTCGGGCAGTCTCCTCCGCCTCAGCACGGATGGTTTGCTCCTCACCGAATTGCACGCCTTCGGGATCCATGATGGCACCTCCCCTTTCGGCTTGCTCGCGCCTGGTGTGGACGGCGACTACTTTGGGGTGAGCGAGTACGGGGGAACGCAAAACCGGGGCGCCGTGTATCGACTCAGCCCGGGTGGTGGGCAGACGCTCTTGCACCGCTTTGCCGCTTCCGAAGGCGGACGCGGCGCAGGCCCGGTGGTGCGCGGGGTGGACGGCGCCTACTACGGGCTCACGGACAGCACCACCGCTACCCCCGCCGCAGTCGTCTATCGCCTCGGGACGGATGGGACCTTCACCGTGCTGCACACTTTTGGCAGCGAAGATCATCCGCGCGGGGCGCTCACCGCCGCGCCCGATGGCTGGCTCTACGGGGTGACGCGACTCGGTGGGACAAACGGGTCAGGGACGATCTTTCGAGTCAATCTCGCGGGCGAGTTCGCGACCCTGCACGACTTCGGTTCCGCGGCGGAAGGCGGCTATTTGAACAGCGGTCTCACGCGCGATGGCCAAGGGACGCTCTACGGCGTGACCACCCTGGGCGCGGATGGCGCGGGCGCGATCTTCCGCCTCGCGCCGGATGGCACCGTCACGACGTTGCACAAATTCGCCCCGAACAGCGGCGGTCCGGCGGGCGCTCTCCTGCTGGCCAGCGATGGGAATCTCTACGGCGGAACCCGCGGACTGTCCGACGAGGCGGGGACGATCTTCCGCCTGACGCCCGGCGGCACTTTCACCACGCTGCACACGCTCACTGCTGGCAACGGAAGGAATCCGAATGGCCCCCTCCTCGAAGCCAAGCCCGGCGTTCTCTATGGCGTCACCTTCGCCGAGGTCTTCCGCGTCTCGCTCGCCGGCGACTTCCGCGTGTTCGCGACCTTCGATGCGCAGAGCGGCTATGCGCCGCGCGACGGTCTCACCCTCGCCGCGGATGGCACGCTGCTCGGCGCTGCACAGGGCGGCGGACGCGAAGGTGGCGGCACGATCTTTCGCACGCCCACG
>JANPIS010000085.1:0-19728 GCA_031425095.1 Chthoniobacteraceae bacterium | reverse complement strand
GGGTGAGCGACAGGAGCGCGGTGGCGTAGTTGAGGAGTGAACGAAGTTTCATGTTGGGTGCGTTGGTGGTGGGTCAGGGTGTGTTGCAGGGCTAAAAAATCGTCGGCCATCTGATCGAGTTCCCTGTTGATGCGATCCTTCCAGGCGTCTGGGATGCTGCTTTGAAGCAGGGTGTCGAAGGTCTCGATGGCTTTGATTTTCTTGCCAGCGGCGAGGAGGGCGCGGGCGGAGGCTTCGAGGAGCTGGCCTCGGGCGTTGGTTTCCTCGACCTTGGAGAAATCCATGCCTTCAAACAGCTTCACGGCTTCCTTCACCCGTTGAGTCTGAATGAGCAGGCGCGACAGGGCGATGACGCTCGTGTTGCGCCAGGCGTAGGAGGCGGGTGCCCTGCTCGAAGTCATGCAGGCCAAAGGGATTCACGGCGAAGAGTCCGTAGTCGCGCGCGTGCCAGGTGGCGGGCGAGCGGAGGTTGCTCGGATGGCTGAAGATCACGACGCCGACGGGATTGCCTTTCGGATCGGGGTCGTAGTAGCAGACCCAGTTCGCGTGCTTGCCCCAGAGGTCGTGATCGCGAATGCCGTTGCTGTTGAACGCACGTCCGGTCGAGTTCCCGGTGTTCACGAGGTTCTTGCTGCTATTCATGCTGAGCGACGGGCAGAGACGTATCGCCATCGTCCCTTCCTTCGTGTCGCCGAATAGCACATCGCCTTCGGTCGCCTTCAGCGTGATATCGAAATCCAACGTCTTCTCGCCCTCTGGCAGCGCCGTGATGGTGATGCGGCGCGCGTCCGTGAGGACCGTCGCACCGGTCGGCGCGACCCATTTCGTCGCGGCGAGAAACGAGCCGCGATTGCCCGCAGCTTTGATTTCACTGAAGCCGGTGTGTTCCTGTTTGCCGAAGGCCAGATATTCGCCCCAGAAGTCGATGCCGTTAACCTTCGAGTGCGCAAACCACAGCGAGCGGTGGTGCTTGTGATCGAGGAACCGCTCCTCGCCCGGCACGTCCTTCTTCATCGGAAACTCCCGCGACACATTCACACCCGCCGCACCTATGAGCGGATACATGAACGGCCGCGGCGTATCCTTGGTGACATACTCGGTGAAGATCTGCCCATCGATCTCGACGCTCATCCCAGCATCTCTGGGTTTCAGTGAGACGGTTTGCGCGTGGGCGAGCAGCGGCAGACCAAGCAGTGCGGCGAATGTGAGCGTGCGTTTCATGGCAGCCATCGCTCCGCCCGCCGTGCCGCCATAGACGCAGATGTCGGTGCTCTCCGCATCGGCTGCGAAGCTGATGCCAGGCAGCAGGCTGGCAGCGGCCGTGCGGGCGATGAAATGACGGCGACTGAGCGGGGTCGCGGACATGGGGGAGCAGCCTTCGCTGCCTACTTGCCCATCTTCAGAAACTCCTCGCGGGTGAGGGAGCCATCCTTGTCCTTGTTCCATTTGTCGAAGCGCTCGGCGGCGGCTGCGGCGTCGGACTGGTGCGTGGTGTAGTATTCACGCGTGAGCTTGCCGGCTTTGCTGATGTCGAGCTTGTCGAAGCGCGCGCCGCGATCGTCGCTGCTGACAGGCGCAGTCGCGGGAGCTGCGGCTTTGCCTTTCTTGCCCTTGCCTTTGGAAGCTGCACCGGCGGCGGGAGTGGAGGAACCCACGGGAGGCAGGTTTTTCGCCAGCGTTTCGAGCAACGCCTTGTGCTCCGGTTTGTCGGCTAGACTCACCGTCTCGTTGGGATCGTTTTGTTCGTCGTAGAGTTCGGTGGCGACGATCTTCGCGCCGTTGCGTTCACGCCAGAAGGTGGCCCGCCAGCGTGCGTCGCGGATGCTGTAACCCATGACCGGACCTTCGGGGGAGGTCCGAGGGTATTGGCTGATGGCGACTTTCTTCGCGGGAGTTGCAGGGTTCTCGATGAAAAGCTTCAAGCTCGCTCCAGTGAGGCCCGTCGGAGCGGGCAGTCCGCAAAGCTCCGCCAGCGTGGGATAGACATCGACAAACTCCACGGTCGCCTCGCATTTCTGTCCGGCGGTCTTCGCCTTCGGCACGCTGATGAGCAGCGGGGCGCGGGCCGCGATTTCAAAGTTCGTGTGCTTGTGCCACAGCCCGTGGTCGCCGAGTTGCCAGCCGTGATCGCCCCAGAGCACGATGATGGTGCTGTCGGCGAGACCTTCCTTTTCCAGCGCATCGAGCACCTTCCCGATCTGCGCGTCGGTGTAGCTGATACACGCATAGTAGCCGTGGCGCAGGGTCTTGGCGAAGTCGGCTGGGATCGGGTCTTCCTTCGGGACGCCGGGGTAGTTGTGCAACTCACTGTTCTTGTGCCCGGCAAACTCGGGGCAGCCTGCGGGAAGATGATCGATGGCCGGCAGCGGGATCGTGTTCGGATCGTAGAGATCCCAATACTTCTTCGGCGCGACGAAGGGCAGATGCGGCTTGAGGAATCCGACGGCGAGGAAGAAGGGTTCGCTCTTCGACTTGAGAGCATGCAGTCGTTTCACGGCCTCATTGGCGGTGGCGCCATCGGGCAGTTGATCCTCCGCCTTGGGGCTCACTTCAAAGGCTGGCCCGCCCTTGCCTTCCTTGCCCTTCTTCGCGCGCTTGTCGTTGTGTTCGGGCGAAGACGCAGTGGAGTATTCCTCCGTGTTGATGTCGTGGCGCGTGACGATCTGCTTCGTCCAATCCACCGGGTCCGTGTCCACGGCGCGACCCTTCGGATACCAGTGCGGCTCATTCCACGAGCGGCCATCTTCCAGACCCGCGTGATAGACTTTGCTCAGCGCCGCCGTGTGGTAGCCGTTCGCCTTGAAGTGCTGCGGCAGCGTGATGCAATCCGGCTGCGCGACACGGAAGTGCGTCTCCAAGTCCCACACCTTCGTCACGTCCGGCCGCAAGCCCGTCATGATCGCCGTGCGCGAGGGGCTGCACACGGCCTGCGAGACGTAGGCCTTGTTGAAAACGATGCCACGAGCCGCGAGGCGGTCGATGTTCGGCGTCTTGATGATCTTATTGCCGTAGCAGCCGAGTTCAGGGCGGAGATCATCCACGGCGATGAAGAGGACGTTCGGTTTTTTCTCGGCGGCGTGGAGCGAGGCGAGTGAGAGCAACGTGATAGCGAGGGGAAGGAGGGTCTTCATGAGGGGTGATGGGGAAACTGAGATGGTGATCGCGCGGCGACCGCATTGCGACAATTCAAGCTGTGCTTCCTTTTCGCCCATTCCACCATTGGCCACCTGGCCAGTGCGCGGGTTATATCAAACGATTTTGAAAACCGGACGTTTCTTGGAGCCGGAGGCTCCGCGGAAATTAGCCGGTGGCGTCAGCCACCGGACTTGAGTCACAAAGAGACCGAGCCCCGGCAGGGGCGGCAGAAATGCCAGCGCCCCTGCCGGGGCGGAGCGCATTATTCCGTGATCCGGTGGCTGACGCCACCGGCTAATTTCTTGCGGCCCTACCGGGCCGAATCGTCCGGCGTTCAACTCAGTTTGGTATTACACCTTCAAGAGGCCGCGCTCGAAGGCTCGCGTCACCGCCTCGGTGCGGTCGGCGGCTTCGAGCTTTTCGAGGATGGCGGCGACGTGCGCCTTGGCGGTGCGCGGGGTGATGCCGAGGAGGCGGCCGATGTCGGGATTGGTCATTCCTTTCCGCAAGAGATGCAGCACCTCGATCTCGCGCGCGGTGAGCGCGGTGCCGGAGGCACGCTCGGCGAGACGGCTCTCGAGGGCGGGGCTGACGACGCGCTGGCCCGCGTGCGCGGCGAGAATGGCGGCGGTGAGTTCAGCGGGGCGCGCGGTCTTGGTGACGTAGCCGCAGGCACCCGCCTCCAACGCCTGCACGATGTCTTCGTCCGCATCGGAGGAACTAAGCATGAGCACGCGCGCGTCGAGAAACTCGGCGCGCAGGAGGCGCAGACATTCGATGCCATCGACCCCGGGCATGGAGACGTCGAGCAGCGTGACGTCGGGGCGATGCTCGCGAAACAGGGCGAGCCCGCTCGTGCCGTCGTCGGCACCGCCGACGACGCGGAACGCGGGATTGGCGTTGAGCATATTCGCCAGGCCGGCGCGCATCACGGCGTGGTCGTCGATCAAGAGGAGGTGGATGGGGGCGGGCATGAGCTTAGTCCAGTGCGTGATCAAATGAGCGCAAGGGCACTTCCACCCGCACGCGGGTGCCGGCGCCGGGTTCGCTTTGCAAGTCGAGCGTGCCTCCGAGCCGCTCGGCGCGCTCGCGCATGCCATCCATGCCGAAATGACCGGCGCCCGCGCCGGGCTGTGATCCGGGCACAAAACCCAAGCCGTCATCTTCGACGAGCAGGGAGAAGCGCTCGCCATTCTCCACCGCCGAGAGCGTGATGCGAATCAGCTTCGGCTTCGCGTGCTTGAGCGCGTTGTGCACCGCCTCCTGGGCGATGAGGAGCAGATTGCCCGCGATGAAATCCGCGAGGGCCGGCAACTCGTTCGTGGGCTCCACGGTGATCTGCACGTCATGCCCCGCGCTGATCTGCTTCGCCACGCTTTGCACCGCCTCGGTGAAGGTGCGTTCCTTCAGCGGCAGCGCCCGCAGCGCCCACACGGAATTGCGCAGATCCTCCTGCCCGCGCTGGACCATGCGGCGCGCAGTCTCGAGGTGGTTCGCGGTGCGTTGATCCGGCGGCAGCGCCTCGGTCTCGCAGGCTTCGATCTGGTAGGCGATGCCGGTCATCGTCTGCAGCACGGTGTCGTGCAGATTCGCCGCGAGCCGGGAGCGTTCGCGCAGCGCCGCCTGAAACTCCACGGCGGCATCGCGGCGTCCGCGCATTTCCTGGGCGAGTTGCTGCGTCTGCCTGGCCACCGTGCGACGCAAAGCCATGGCCCACGCGAGCGCGGCCAGCGCGATGAGCAGCACGCCGAGCAGCGCGGCCGAGGTGCGCTGCGGCGTCCACCACGACGGTGCGCGCAGGACCGCGAGGTCGCTCGCGTCGCGCAGCAGGAGATCGAGGCGCGTGGGTCGGGCGAAGTTCGCCGTCTGTCCGGCAGGAGCATACTGCACCGCGGCGATGCCGGTGGCGCGCAGCGCGGTGCCGGGGAGAAGGCCAGCGCGCGACCCACGGAGAAAGGCGGTGGTGATGGAATCCCCGCAGTCGAGTTCCAGACGCTGCACGCCATCTGACGACGGACCCTGCACGCTGAGCAGCCGTCCCTTCACGCTCACGAGCAGACCGTCGCAGCCGGGCAGGCCGGCCGGTCTTCCAGATTTCATCAGCCGGAAAGCAGCATCGATCTCCGCCATGGTGATGGGGATCGCCGGCGGCGCCACACCGCTGCCGAGCTTGCGGACGAGCGCCCCGCTGAGCCCCGCGACCTCGCGGCTAGTGTCGATAAAACCAGTCGCCTCGAAACGATCGCCCAACGCGAACGCCTCCGTGCTGCCGGGTTCCACGCGCACCGCGCAATTGCCTTCCTGGAGAAAGAGAAACTCGCCCGGCTCGTGGTAGATCACGGTGCCCTCGATGCGCCGCCGATGCAGCGGCCGGCCTTCGGGCGAGAAGGCGTCGAGCGCATTGAGCGCGACCTTGTGCGCGGCGAAGGGATCGGCCGGCGCGGGCTTCACGATCACCACATGCTCCTCGTGGCTGATCACCAGGCGCGGACAGACAAACTCGGAGCGCCAGTTCCGCGACACCGCAGCCAGGCCCGTCATCCGCACCTCCGCATCCAGCAGCCGCGCGGGCGCGAAGGCTTCCGTCTTCGGTAATCGCGCGAGGAAATGACCCAGCCCGGTTTCCACCTTCAGCAGCCAGCGTTTGCCCGCTTCATCCGCGATGCTCTGCACCACGCCGGACACCTGCACGCGCTGTACATCGGCCGCGCCGTTCATGAGTTGCACCAGCGGAACGACGCGCGCAGGCGGCAGCGTTTTTTCCCCGAGCACGCGCAGGGTGCGCGGCACGACGACTGGCGCGAACGCACCTTCGTCCAACACTCCTTCGACCTCGATCTCCGAACCCTCTTGCAACGCGAGCAGCGTCTCTTTCCCGCCCTTCCAAACGTCATCCCTTAACGCCTGCGAAACCGACACGTAAATCCCCGCGGACTCATCTTCCATGCAGAAGGACGAAAGCACCTGTTCCTTCCTTTTATCAGTCCCCGCCAGTCCGTCACCGACCATGGAGACGACGCCGCGTACTCGCACCACCGGCCGCTTCGCTGCTTCCGAGCGGGCAGTGGCCATCAAGTCCGCGATTCGCGTCCACGCCATTTCCTGCGATCGCAGCGCCGGCGTCCACAGCCATCCGCCCGCGAGCAAAACCAGGATGGTCGCGGTAACTGTCTTTTGGAGCGGCATAAGGCGGGCGTGGACTCCTCGCACAAAAACAGGAGAATGGAGAAGGCGTTTAGACATTTCACGCGCCGAATCGCCACTGAGGACCTCCGGATCAAGTCTGGGAAACATCCGGCAGCGCCCGACCGTTTCCGAGTTCGAACGACCGCGGCTTGCGGCCGCCGCTGGGCGCTCCTCGTGCCGCCAAGTCGAGCGCACTCGGTCACTCTTCGGTGAGCGTCTTGAGGAACTCGACTAATGCGTGCTGATCCGTGGTGCTGAGCTGGAGGCCCCCGGCGGGATGCTTGGCGAGGTTCGGATCGAGCGTGGGGCTGCGATGCATGCCGGTGCTGTAGTGAGCGACGACTTCTTCGAGCGTCGCAAAGCGGCCATCGTGCATATAGGGCGCGGTGCGGGCGATGTTGCGGAGGGTGGGCGTGGCGAATTTATGGCGGTCGGAATCGAGGCCGGTGGTGCGGGAGCGGCCGGGGTCGGTGTCGCTGGGCGCGAGGCCATTGTTGTGGAATTGGTGGTCGCTGAAGAGCGGGCCGCCGTGGCAGTGGAAGCAGTCTGCGCCGAGTTGGCCGGTGCGTCGGTCGTTCTCGGTTATGAATAACTCGAAGCCGCGCTTTTCTGCGTCACTCAATGTGGCATTACCGCGCAGGGCGCGGTCGAACTTTGCGTTGTAGGCGGTCAGCGTGAGGAGGAATTGCTCCAGAGCCAGGCCGAGTTTCTCGGCGGTGATTTCCGGCGAGCCAAAGGCCGCGGAGAAGAGCGGGGGATAGGTCTCGGTGGCGGCGAGTTTCGCGAGCACGTGGTCGAGCGTCTCATCCATCTCGACAGGGTCCTCGATCGGGATCAGCGCCTGCACGCGGAGGCTGGGCGCGCGCCCATCCCAGAAGAAATTTGTCTTCCACGCGAGATTGATCAGCGGCATGGCGTTGCGCGTGCCGACTTGGTGGCGCACGCCGATGCTATAGCGCCGTGGGTCGGAGAAGGCGTTGGTCGAAACGTGGCAGGAGGCGCACGAGAGGGAGCCGTCGCGGGAGAGGGTGGTTTCGTTGAAGAGCGCTTTGCCGAGCGCGACGCGTTCTTCGATGAGCGGGTTGTCGCGCGGGAGATCGGGCACCGGGAAGGTGCCGCTCATCGTAAAACGATAGGGCGTGAACTTCTCCGGCAAGTAGAGTGGCTTGACGGGCGAAGGCTGGCTGATGGCTGGCGCGGCGGAGAGGATCCGCGTCACGCGGAAGGTGCCGCGGAGATTGGCGACGAGCGCGGCGGCGACGGGATCTTCGTCGCGTGAGTGGGTCGCGGCGCCGTCTTTTTCAAAGGAGAGCGGACGTGGCGCATTGAGCAGTGCACCGAGATCGAAGTCGAGATGCACCGCGGTGTCGTGCGTGAGATCCAGCGGTGCGGCGAGGCTGATGCGAGTGCGGTTCGGATCGCGGGCGAGATGATGCGCGTAGCCTTTCAACTCCGCCGCCCCGGTGCGGTAGTGGCCTTCGATGGCGAGAAAGATGTAACCCGTCTGCCAACTCCAGTGCAGGCCGTTCACGTTCGGATTCAGCGGATGATCAGCGGTGAGTCGTGCCGGGTCAGCGGTATTCGCTGTCGCATCCGGGCCGATGTGGAAACGGACCGCGCGATACTTGCCCGCAGGCAAGCTTGCGAGCTGAACGACCGTGTGCCGCTTCGCCGCGTCCAGCCACGCATCTTGGTCCGGGACCTCCACCCACACGCCATCGTCACGCTCGAGGGCAAATCCGCTGAGCAAGTAACTCACGCGCGTGAAGGACAGCGTCTCGCCCGCCGCATTTTGGTAACGCAGGGAATCGAGGAGCAGCGGTTCGCCATTGAAGGTGTGTCGGACGGAAATCTCCAGCACCGCACCCGCCGCAGGGTGCGCGCAGAGCACGCTGACGAGGAGCGCGAGGAGCAGTGGATGCGGAGCTTTCAAGGGCGTTTCATCGACCGCCCGGGCTCCCGCTGGGCGGGCGAAAGCTTCCGCCGGGTGGTGAGGGTCGATGCTCATCCAACGTTATGGTCCCGTCCCCATTTTTATCCAGCGACTTGAGCGAATCCGGCGCCTTGAGCAATTCCTCCGCGTCGATGACGCCGTCTCGATTGAGATCAAGCGCTTCGATCACTGAAAAGCCCATCCTGCCGCCCGGACCCTGTCCACCGTCCTGCGGCTCAGGGCGGAAACCTCCGCCCGGGCCACGACCGGGGCCGCCCCCGGGAGGACCTCCCGCTTTGCTGAAGCTCGGATCCGGTGTCCCGCGCCACATCCGCGACACGAAAGGGAACTCCGTCGTAATGCAGTAGTAGTAAGTTCCCTCGGGAAACTCCGGAGTTACGCCGAAGCGTCCGTTACACTCGTCGAGATCGCCGCTGCCCTGCACGTATTCAAAATCCTCGGTGAAGCGCCCGTCGTAGTTACCACCCGGCCCGCCCTCCTGCGCACTCCGAGCGCCCTGCCGGAGCCGGTGACTCGGCTTCATCTTCCGGAGCGGGCTCTTCGGGTCCTTCGCCTCTGAGTGCGCCCGACTCGTATAAATCGGAAACCCATCCGCCGCCCAGCCGACCTGCAGCATCTTCTTCCCATCGCCGCCGAGCCGCTCGATGAGCCCTATCGGCAGTGCGTGGTAATGATACGCGCCTGTGGGTTGCACATGCGCATTATGCTCATCGAGGCCGAGATTGAGAAAACCCGTCGCTGCTTCGTAGCGCCACCCGGACTGCCGATCATTGTTCCAAGTCTCCGCCGTGCCCGGTTCAAAAGGAACTCCATTCAGGGCCACGCCCCACCACCAGCCGCCGCGACGTTCGGGCGTTTCCGACATCCGTGGCTTCACTGGGACGCGGAGAGTGTAACTCTGGGCCGTCAATGCGTTCGGATTTCCGCGCCGCGGAAAGGCGCCTGGCGGGTGATCCGGCCAACCATTCGACGTGATAATGCGAAAGTCACCCTCCGTCGTGATGCTCACCGAATGCCCGGCCTTGCCGACCGCGGCCGTGGCGGAACTGCGCCGCAGAGGCGGCCCAGCTTGGGCGAGCAGGAACGACGGCTCACGCGTCGTGCTTGCGTTCTCATCGTGGCCGGGGTGCGCCATCGCGACGGCGGTGCACGCGAGCAGTGCCGCAATGCCCGCGCGGAAAATTGAGATCAGGGAAGATCGGAGGTCAGTCATTGCGCGAATTTTCGCAGCGCCACCTTGAGCTACGATGAAGAAGACCGGCGCTTCAAAAGGAATCTACGCGAGTATTCTGCCATCTCTGCACCGAGAGCAGCGCCAGCGCTGGCGCTGCTCTCGGGGTTCGCGGAGTCTTTGGCTACTCTTCCAATGGTGGTCGCTGCGGGCGGCCTTCGCCGCCGGGAGCGCCTTGCTCGCCGCCTGGCGGACGACCTTGTCCACGACCGCCTTGACCGCCGCCGGGTCCGCCCTGGCCCTCCGGACGTCCACCGCCGGCGCCGGGACCTCCCTGGCCACCAACTCCAGGACCACCCGGCCCGCCGGGCCGTTGTGGGCGGTATTCGTCTTCGGTCAGTTTTCCGTCGTTGTTCTTGTCGAGTTTCTTGAGCGAGGCGGCGGCCTTGCCAAGTTCGTCGGTGTCGATTGTGCCGTCTTTATTCAGGTCGAGTGCTTCTATGATGGGGCTCATACCGCGCTGTCCGCCTGGGCCACCTAGGCCGGGACCGCCTTCGCGGCGTCCACCCTGTCCGCCTTGTCCCTCGGGCCGGCCTTCACCTCGTGGGCGACCTTCACCGCCTCCGGGACGCTGGCCAGCTCCGGGAGGGCCGCCGGCGGGTGGATTGCCGTCTTGGGCAGTGATGAAGGCGGAGGATGCGCCGATGGTCAGCGCGAGGATGATGATTTGTTTTTTCATGTTAGTTGTCTGGGTTGGTTACTTGGTTACTTCGGTGCTCCCGATCGGCGCTGCTTCGATGCAGTAAAGCGCACGGTTGGAACGGAGAAAGAGTTGGCGGCCGGCGAGCGCGGGCGAGCCGTTGAATTGCGAGTCGTCGCCGGCGATGCGGTTCTGCGCGACGAGCTTGAAGGTGGGCTTCGCTTCAAAGACGAATGTCCCATTCTGCCGGCTCGGCGCAAAGACGAGGCCATCGGCGATCACGGCGGACCCATAGAAAGGTTTGCCGCGCCCGGTGGAACTTGCGCCGGGCGCGCGTTCCTTGAAGAGGACATCCCCGGTCTTCCCATCGAGACAGGTGGCGAAACCGGAGTCGCTGATGAAGTAAAGGCGCCCCTCATGCAGCACCGGTGTGGGGATGTAGGTGCTGATGCTCCCAGACCACGCGAGGTGGGTCTTGGTCACGTCACCTTTGCCACCGCCGCGCACGGCCACGGCACCGAGTCGCGGGAATCCGCCGCACACGTAGATCATCCCGTCTCCCACCACGACGCTTGTCGCGATGTTGCCCGTCAAACCAGTCTCGGCAAACCAGCGCAGCTTGCCGGTATCGGGATTGAGGCCCCACAACTCACCCGGTGATGAGAAGATGAGATCGGTGCGACCTTCGATCTCCATGAGCGCGGGGGTGCTGAAGTTGTTATAAAGTCCGGCACCGTCCGCTTTCCATGCGATCTTGCCGGTCTTCTTTTCGACGGCGATGAGCGCATGACTTTCCTCGGAGGCATTGATGATGACGAAGTCCTTGTAAAGAATGGGACTGCCGCCGGAACCCCAGCCCTTGCGATTGGACTCGGTGCCGAGATTGGTCTGCCAGAGCTGCTTGCCTGTGAGATCGAAGGCCAGTGCGCCGCTCTTGCCAAAGAAGACATAGACGTTCTCGCCGTCGCTCGTCGGCGTCTGGCTGGCATAGCCATGCTCCATCAGAAAGCCGCCATAGTTATCTTCCGGCTGCGCCGCCGGGACTGCGCTGGACCAAGCGATCTTTCCATCCGCACGATTCACGCACACCAGATGGCGTTGGAGCTTTTGCAAGTCGGCGCCGGTGCTCCCGTCCCCGTAGCCGGAGTAGCAGGTGAGAAAGATGCGGTCTCCCAGGATGATCGGGCTACTGGCACCGGGCCCGGGGAGTGCCGCCTTCCAACGGATATTCTGCGACTCGCTCCAGGTGGCCGGTGGCTTCGCCTGCGCGGTGGCGCCGGTGCCGTTCGGTCCGCGGAAGCGGGTCCAGTCTTCGGCGCTGGCGGTGAGCGAGGCGAGAAGGATGAGGGCCGCGGCCAACCTGAAGCTGCGGCGAAAGATGGGGGCAGGAATGGAGGTGAACAGGTTCGCAATCATGGTTGGTTACTCAGGGAACGCCGGCGGGTGTCGGCTTTGTCTCGAAACGACGGGGAAGAATTGTCGGCAAGGGGTAAAGGTCTGTGAGGGATCGGCGGCTTCAAGCGTTCATCATCACACAGCAACCTTTAGCTACGATGAAGTTCATCCGATCCGGGACGTGATTTTTCACCCGTTATCGAGTTCCTCGAGGGCAGTTTCGTCGCCAGCAGGCGTCGGGAGATCTCTCACCCGTAGCCAGAGGAAGATCACGGGCGTGACGATGAGGATGTGGAGGAGGCTGCTGAGCATTCCGCCGATGACGGGGGTGGCGAGAGGCTTCATCACTTCCGAGCCGGTGCGGTGGCTCCACATGATCGGTAGGAGGCTGGCGACGATGGTGGCGACGGTCATGACTTTTGGGCGCAGTCGGAGGCGCGCGCCTTCTTTCACGGCGGCGATGAGATCCGAGTGGGCGAAGGCTGCGCCGAGTTGCTGGCGCTTTCGCTGCACGGCTTCCTCGAGATAGACGACCATCACGACGGCGGTCTGAATCGCGGTGCCGAACAGCGCGATGTAGCCGACCCACACGGCGACGCTGAAATGCCAGCCGAGGGCGTATTGCAAAAACACGCCGCCGCTCAGCGCGAAGGGCACGGCGAGGAGGACGTGCGCGGCTTCGCGGGCTTTGCCGTAGAGCATGTGGAGCAGCAGGAAGATGATGAAGAGCACGCTGGGCACGATCCACTTGAGCGTCTGCGCAGCGCGGATCTGGTTTTCGTATTCGCCGCTGTATTCGATGGTCATGCCTTGCGCGGCGAGCTGCGGAGCGATGTCGCGCTGCACGCGCGCTTTCACTTCCTCCACGAAGCTGCCGAGGTCGCGTCCGCTCACATTCGCCTGGACGTAGGCGCGCAAGCGGCCGTTTTCGCTGGCGATTTCATTCGGGCCTTCGACGCGCTTGATGTCGGCGAGTTGGCCGAGCGGGATGACTTTCCCCGGCTTGCCATCGGGGCCGGGCGGCGCGGTGACGAGCACGTCCTTCAATCGCGTGAGGTCTTCGCGCTCGCTGCGTTCCATGCGCACCTGGATGGGGTAGCGATTGCGGCCTTCGATGGTGGTCGCGACGGTCTTCCCGCCGAGGCCGACCTCCACGACGTCGAGGACATCCTGCGCCGTCATGCCGTAGCGGATGAGAGCGTCGCGGTTCACGCGCACTTCGAGGTAAGGCTTGCCCTGGATTCGGCTGGGCGCTACGCCGGTGGCTCCCGGCACGTCCTGCACGATGCGCTGCACATCGAATGCGGCCTGTTGCAGTTTGCGGAGATCGTCGCCGAGAATTTTCACGCCGAGCTGTGAGCGGATACCGGTGGAAATCATGAGCACGCGTCCCTCGATGGGCTGGAGAAATCCAGGCACGGAGCCGGGCACTTGGCGCAGTGCGTCCATCATTTCGGCGACGAGTTTTTGCTTCGTCATACCGAGGCGCCATTCGCTCTCGGGCTTCAGCAGGACCGTGGTCTCAATCATCTCGGTCGGCGCGGGATCGGTCGCGGTGTCGGCGCGGCCGAGCTTGCCGACGGCGGAGCGCACCTCCGGGAAACTCGCGATGACTTGATCCTGCCAGGCCATCACGCGCTTCACCTCCGTGAGCGCGGTGGCAGGCGCGAGGCTGGGCATGAAGAGCAGGCTGCCTTCATTGAGCGGCGGCATGAACTCGGTGCCCATGCGCGGCACGAGCGCAAGCGCGGCGGCCAAGATGATCGCCGCGCCGGCGAGCACGGTCTTGCGGTGGCTCAAGGCGAAATCGAGCACGGGGTCATACAGCTTCAGGAGGAAGCGCATGGCGACGTTCCGCTCCTCGGAACGGAATGGACCGCGGACCAACCACGTGCAGAGCACCGGCACGATCGTCATCGCGAGGAGCGTGGAGCCGATCATCGCGAAGGTCTTCGTGAACGCGAGTGGATGGAACATCTTCCCCTCCTGCCCGGTCAGCGCGAACACCGGCACAAACGCGAGGATGATGATCGCCATCGCGAAGAAGATGGGGCGGCCCACTTGCCGGGAGGCGTCGAGTGTGACCTGCCACGTCTCTGTGGCGGTGAGTTTTCTCGGGTAGGGTGGGCGTCCCGCCTGCCGGTCGGCGCGTCCCGCGCCGACTTGCGAATGAGCAGAGGCGTCTTTCGCAATGCGCGCATCTGCCCGTTCGGATGATGTCGGCGAGACGCCGACATCGGCAGGCGGGACGCCCACCCTACCCAAGGCCTCCTCGCAGCGGCGGATGACATTTTCCGTCAGCACGATGGCCGCATCCACCAGCACGCCGATGGCGATAGCGATGCCGGCGAGGCTCATGATGTTCGACGTGATGCCGAACTCCCGCATGAGGATGAACGAGATGAGGATGCTCACCGGCAGCGGCAGCGTGACGATGAGAATGCTTCGGAAGTGGAAGAGGAAGATGATGTGAGCGACTGTCACGAGCAGGATCTCTTCGGTGAGCGCGCGCTTCAGCGTGCCGATGGTGCGGTCGATGAGTTCGCTCCGATCGTAGAAAGGCTTGATCGTCACGCCGGGCGGGAGGCTCGGTGAAAGCAGTGCGATCTTTGCCTTCACGCGCGCGATGACGTCGCGGGCGTTTTCGCCCGTGCGCATGACGACGGTGCCGCCGACGACTTCGTGGCCATCGACATCGAGCGTGCCGCGGCGGAAGTCGCCCCCGAGTTCGATGCGCGCCACATCCTTCAGGCAAATGGCAGCGCCTTCTTTTTGCATCAGCACGATCTTTCCGAGGTCTTCGGCGCTCTCGATCAAGCCGACGCCGCGCACGAGGAACTCCATGCCGTTTTCCTCGATGGTCTTGCCGCCGACGTTCAGATTCGAGCGGCCGACGGCCATCATGACCACGTCCAACGACACACCGACGGCGCGCATTTTCTGCGAGTCCACCTCGATCTGATACTGCCGCACGAAACCGCCGACGCTGCCGACTTCGGCGACGCCGGGGACGGAGTTGAGCTGGTAGCGGATGAACCAGTCCTGCAACGAGCGCAGCTCGCCGAGGTCGTAGCCGCGTCCGTTCGGCGCTTTCGTCTGATCGACCTCGAGGTAGTATTGATACACCCAGCCGAGGCCGGTCGCGTCGGGGCCGAGCTTCGCGACTACGCCGGCAGGCAGTGCGCCGTCGAGAAAGTTGAGCCGCTCGAGGATGCGCTGCCGCGCGGCGGACTTCTCGACGTTGTCTTTAAAGATGACCGTGATCAGCGAGAAGCCGAACATGCTCGTCGCGCGCACGGTTTTCACGCCGCCGAGTCCCTGCAGGTTCACCGACAGCGGATACGTCACCTGATCCTCGACCTCCTTCGGACTGCGGCCCATCCAGTCGGCGAAGACGATGACCTGGTTTTCGCTGAGGTCCGGGATCGCATCGACGGGCGTGTGCTTCAGCGCCCGCACGCCGAACGCGATGAGGAACAGCGTGGCGCACGCGACGAGGAAGCGATTCCTCAGCGACCACGTGATGAGGGCATTGATCACGGCTCCGATTCTGCGCCGGAGTCCTGCATCCCGCTGTCGAGCTGCGCCTGCCCGTCGATGAGCATGTTTCCTGTGAGCACGACGCGCTCGCCTTCCTTCAGCCCGTCGAGCACTTCCCACGCGGCATCGCCCGCGCGGCCCAGCTTCACGACCCGCTGCTCGTAAGCGCCGGGTGCCTGCTCGACATACACACGCGGCTGCGAGCCGGGCCACAACACTGCGCCGCGCGGAACCGTCACGACTTCGGGCGCTTCGAGTTCGACGGTTCCCTCGGCGAACGATTTGTTTTTGATGCGACGCTCGGGGTTTTCCAAAACCACGCGAACCATCGCGGAGTGATTCATCTCATCGAGCGTCGGATCGATGGACGCGACGCGGGCTTTCAGCGTCTCTCCGGGCAGGCTCGGGATGTTCAAAGTCACGATCTGGCCGACTTTGAGAAATGGCAGATCCTGCTCGGAGGCGCTGAACATGAACCACATTTTCGTGAAGTCGGCGATTTCGAAGAGCTTCTCGCCTTCCTTCACATACTGTCCTTCGCTCACGTAACTCTTCACGATCGTGCCAGTGAGCGGCGCGAGGATGCCGAAGTAAAGATCGTTCGGCTGGCGCGTCGGGATCGCATTGATCTGCTCCCACACGAGACCGTATTGCTCCAGCCGCCGCTTCGCTTCCTCGACGGCGGCACCGCCTTGCTCGAGCGCGAGTTTGTAGTCACTGGCCGCGGCCAGCAGCGTGCGACTGAAGATGGTGGCGAGCGGCTGCCTGCGCGTGACCTGCTGCCCCGCGTGGTTCATCGCGAGTCCGTCGATGCGCCCCTCGACCGGCGCGCTGATGATACCGTGGCGCGACTCGTCCTCTCCGATCATGCCCGCTACTCGCAACGTCCGGACAAGCGGCTGCTGCTTCACCTCCGCCGTCTGTATGCCGACGGCATTCGGGCTCCCCTTTGGCAGCATCACGACGTCACTCGCCGCATGGTCGAAGTTCTCCCCACTTTCGTACACGGGCACGAGATCCATCCCGCAAACCGTGCATTGCCCCGGCTTGTCCGACTTCACCCACGGGTGCATCGGGCTCTGATAAAGCAAAATCCTCCGCCCTTCCGCCGCATCGTTTTTTGAGTAAGCGTGCGACGGATTCCGGAAGTGGAGCGCGCCATACCAGCCGCAGGCTGCAGCTATGGCAGTGACGAGAAAGTAGCCGGGTTTCATGAGTCAGGAATGCCGCGCCATTCTCCAGCACGAGCAAAGTCCTGCAACGCCATTCGCTGTCCTACGGAATTACGGGAATCGACACGCGATAGTAGCCTTTCGGCTGTCCGAGCCGAGCCGCATTCGTTTCGATGAAAACGGCGAAAAACCCGTCGCTGGTCACCGAACCGATGTCGGTCCAACTGCTGGTGGTCATGTCCGGCGAGTATTGCAGTGTGTAGGTGGTGCCGGGCGTCGCCTTGAATTCAAGGGTTACGACGCTGTTGTTGCCCGTGCGCGTGAAGCTGCTGACGGCGAGGTCCTCGACCGCGTTGTTCACGACAACGAACTGTCCCATCAGTCCCTCGTCCTCGTGATTCGAGAAGTGGCAGTGATACATGAAGGGATTCGTGTTGCTGGCGAAGCCGTCGAACTTGGCGATGAAGGTCACGGTCTGATTCCGCCCAATGAATACGGTGTCCTTCCATCCTGCCTCGTAGGCCTTGAGGCCGGAGTTGGAGCCTCCGGTCCGCCCGATCATGTAGAATTGAATGTCGTGGATGTGAAACGAATGACTGAAGCCCGAGTTATTCGTAATCGTCCATCGCTCGACGGCGTTGAGATTCAGCGTCTGATTGATCACCGTGGGCGAAAACGGGAGGTTGTCGAATGACCAATCCGTCGCGCCAGCGATGCCGCCCGTGATTTGCAGCGCGCGATCATTGGTGACATCGGTGCCGGTCCAGAAGGTATTGGTCTTGAGAGTCGCTGGCCGGGTCGTCACGGGATTCGCCGTCGCGGGGCCCACGTTGATGCGGAGGATGTTGAAGGTCGTGTTGTTCAGCAGACTGCCGAACTGGCCGGTAGTGCCGGGTTCGCCACCGGGGAAGTCGGGGGCCTGGCCAGAGTTGAATGCCTGCAAGTCCAGGGTCGATCCTTCGGTCGCACCGGTGAGATCGACGAGAATCTCCGCGCGTTCACCGACCGCGAGCACCAGTCGCGTCAGCGGAATCGGCGCGTTCACGAGCCCGCCATCCGTCGCGATCTGATAGAAGGTGCGGCCATCGCTGAAGCCGAGGTTGTAGCTGCGCTCGATCTCGGCATTCAAAATCCGCAGCCGGACATATTGGCGCGGCAGGGTGACCTGCGGGTTCATCGTTCCATTGACCACCATGTAGTCTCCGTAGGCCGAGTTGGTGGTGGCGAACTGATTGGTATTTCCACCCCCTGTTAAAAAGCGGCGACTGGTGAGAGCGAGCGGAATGTCATCCGCGCCGTAGGTGCGAGGAAGGGTGAGCGCGGCCTCCTCGGGATCGCGTATGATGATCAAGCCGCCGCCGCCGCGAGTGAGTTGCTGCTGGGTGAACTCATGAAGATGCGGATGATACCAGTAGAGGCCCGCATTGTTATCCACCTTGAAGCTCGGCCGCCAGGTGGTCCCGGCGGGAATCGTCTGGTGCGGGCCGCCATCCATGATCGCGGGGATGTGAAAGCCGTGCCAGTGCGTGGTCGTGGTGTCGGCGAGGTTGTTGGTGACGTTCATCTGCATCCAGTCTCCCTTGTTCATGATGAGCGTCGGGCCCCAGAACAGCATATTGTTGTAGGCGTAGGTGTTTGTTGCCACACCGGTGAGGAACTGCTTCGTCGCGGTGTGAAGGTTCAGATCGAAAGTCGTGCCGGTCATCACCTCGGGGATGATAAGCGGGTTGTAGGTCTGCGCGGCGGTGAGCGTGACGAGGACTGGCGCGGTCGTGGTCACGTTGCCCGCGCCGTCGTAGGCGACCGCGGTGATGCCGTTCGTGCCGAATCCAAGCGGGACGGTGATGGTCCAGTTTGCGAAGCCGTTCCCGGTGCTTGCGGTGACGCCGTTGACCGTCACTTTGCTGATGCCCGAGATCACGTCGGAACTGGTGCCATTGACGGTGATCGTATTCGTCGCCGTCGAGGTGCCCGATCCTGGCGAAGTGATGGCGACGAGCGGTGCGCCGGTGTCCTGCGTTGACGAAACAACGTTGCTGTAGCTCGACGAGCCGACGTTGTTCGTAGCGAGTGCGCGGTAGTAATACGTCACGCCGTTGGCGAGATTCGAGAAGCTCGCGGACGGGCTCGCGACGGTCTGCGACGCGAGCACGCTGCTGAAATTGGACGTCGCAGACACCTCGAATGTGTAACTCGTCGCCCCGGCCACGGCAGGCCACGAGACCGTCTTCGTCGTTCCCTGGCTGAAGGCCGGGAGCGCGACGAGCACGGGGGCGGCGGGCGGAGTGTTGGAGTTCACCGTGAGGCTCACGGCGCGCGTGGTGGTGCCGGTGCCGCTCGTGCTCGTGAAAGTGATCGTGTCGCTGTATCCGCCCGACGCCAGGCTGTTCGCGGCCGCATTGATCGAAGCGGTGACGGTGGTGCTCGCCCCGGTCGCAAGGCTGCCGCTGGTGCCCGAGAGCGTGAGCCATGCGGCGGTCTTGCCTGCGGTCCAGTTCAGCGTGCCGGTGCCTGTATTGGTCAGCGTATAGCTCGCGTTCGACGGCGAAAACGAGCCGCCGACATTTCCGCTGGAAACAAGGCCGCCCGCTGGCGTCACGCCGAGCACGGGTGCGGCGGTGCCGACCGTGTAGGACTGCGTGCTGCTGGTCGTGGCACCCGCGGCGCTGTCCGTCGCAGTGATCGTGTAGCTCACGATCGTGCCTACAGTCTGCACCGGAATGGGCGTCGCGAGCGTGAAGACTCCTCCGCCGGCCGATCCGGTCATGTTCAACGTGGGCGGCGGGTTGGCGGTGACGACCTTGATGTTATCCAGGCTGATCTTCGATGCCGGATTCGTCATGCCGTTTCCCGCAAACTGGAAGCGCAGCTTGAGTGTGCTGACGCGTTCGCTGGCTGCGAGATTGTAGCTATAGAGTTGGTAGGCGTGATTCGCCCCCGCTGTTTCACTCAGCCGAGTGGTCCAGTTGGTGCCGTCGGGCGACGTCTGGAATGTCCATCCGATGCCGCTGACAAGATTGGCAGTCGCAATGTAGAACTCCACGTAACCCGTCGTTCCCGTCGCGTTGATCGCATTCGTGGTCGTGATGGATTTGTCCGTGAAGTTCGTCGAGCCGCGGTTGAACTCCATCCCGTAGAGATTGCCAGGCCCGGTATTGGCGGCGGTGGTCTGGCTGAATGGATTCGGCGGTCCGCCGGGGAAGGTCACGGTCCATGCCTTTTCGGAGCCCAAGTTGGCGGCCGTTGTCCATGCGCCCGCCGATGTGCCCATCGTCTCGGAGAACACCGTGCTCGTCGCCGGCGCGCCGGTGCTGTAGCTAAGCTGGACGTTTGTGAGCGTGCGGCCGCTCGACGGCTGCACATTCGCCGTCACGGTCACGGTGTCGGTGTTGGTCGGCGAGGCGGGGTTGGTCGCGATGGACGTGATCGTCGGCGGAGTGGAGACGGCGACCGTGAGGAGAAAGCTCGAGTCCGT
>JANPIS010000084.1:0-6398 GCA_031425095.1 Chthoniobacteraceae bacterium | reverse complement strand
GAAGCGCGCTCAGGTGCTCGGGATTCCTGCACATCCATCGATCGCGGCGGTGCCGGGCGTGGTCGATCTCGCGGTGATCGCCACGCCGGCGATCACGGTGCCGGTGATCGTCGCGGAATGCGCCGCCGCGGGCGTGCGCGGGGCGGTGATCATTTCGGCGGGCTTCAAGGAGTGCGGCAGCGCGGGCGTGGCGCTCGAGCGCGAGACGCTTCAGCGGCGCGGCGCAATGCGCATCATCGGCCCGAACTGTCTCGGTGTGATGCTCCCGCACGCGAATCTGAATGCCACCTTCGCCGCGTCGATGGCGCGTCCGGGCAGCGTGGGTTTCCTGAGCCAGAGCGGCGCGCTCTGCACGGCGATCCTGGATTGGAGCCTGCGCGAAAATGTCGGCTTCAGCGCATTCGTCTCGGTCGGTGCGATGGCGGACGTGAGTTGGGGCGATCTCATCGACCACCTCGGCGATGACCCGCACACGCACAGCATCGTCATATACATGGAGTCGATCGGCGATGCGCGGTCCTTTCTCTCCGCGGCGCGCGAGGTCGCGCTCACGAAGCCGGTCATCGTCCTCAAGGTCGGCCGCACCGCCGCGGCGGCACGGGCGGCGGCGTCCCACACGGGCTCACTGACGGGGAGTGACGATGTGCTCGACGCCGCTTTCCGTCGCGTCGGCGTCTTGCGCGTGGATACGATCGCCGAGCTGTTCGACATGGCGGAAGTGCTCGCCAAGCAGCCGCGACCGAGCGGGCCACGGCTCGCGATCGTCACGAACGCCGGCGGCCCAGGCGCACTCGCGACCGACATGCTCGTGAATTCCGGTGGCGCGCTCGCGACACTTTCCGCGGAATCTCTGGGCGCGCTCGACCGACTGCTGCCCGCGCACTGGAGCCATCAAAACCCGATCGACATCCTCGGCGACGCGGACCCGGAGCGATATGCCGAGGCCAGCCGCATCGCGCTCAGCGACGCGAATACCGACGGCGCGCTCGTAATCCTGACGCCGCAGGCGATGACCGACGCGACCGCCACCGCGGAGAACCTCGTGGCCGTGGCAAAGTCGGGAACGAAGCCCGTGCTCGCGAGCTGGATGGGCGCGGCGAACGTACGGGCAGGCGACGAAATTCTGAACCGCGGCGGCATCCCGACCTTCAGTTACCCAGATCGCGCGGCGCGCGCCTTCGCCGCGATGTGGCGCTACAGCGATCACCTGCGCAGCATCTACGAGACGCCGTCGCTCGGGCCGGAGACGGAGGAGCACGCGGTGCGTGAATCGTACATCGCCCGCATTCTTCAAGAGGCACGCGAGCATTCGCGGACGTTGCTGACGGAGACGGAGTCGAAGGAGATCCTCGCGGCATACGGCATTCCTGTCGTCGAGACGCACGTCGCCAGGACCGATGGCGATGCGGTCCGGATCGCGCGCAAACTCGGCGGCAGCGTGGTCTTGAAGCTCCTCTCCGAAGTCGTCACTCACAAGGCTGCGGCCGGCGGCGTGAAGCTGCATCTGCGCGGTGCGACCGCGGTGCGGCGCGCGTTTCGGGAAATCGCGGCGGCTTACGCGCGCGTTCCGGGCGGCGGCGATTTTTGCGGAGTGACCGTACAGCCGATGATCGAAAGGAGCGGCTTCGAGTTGATCTTCGGCAGTAGCATCGATCCGCAGTTTGGCCCCGTGCTGCTCTTTGGCGCGGGAGGAAGTCTGGTCGAAGTCTTTCGCGATCGGGCGCTGGGATTTCCACCGCTCAATGCCACCCTCGCGCGCCGCATGATGGAGCAGACCCGCATCTTTCAAGCCTTGGCGCCAAAGGGGATCGACCTCGATGCGCTCGCGCATTTGCTCGTGCGGTTCAGTCAGCTCGTGGCGGGGCAGCGCTGGATCGCGGAGTGCGACATCAATCCGCTGCACGTTTCTGCGGAAGGATTCCTCGCGCTCGATGCGCGCTTCGTTCTTCGACTCGCGACCGACCCTGCGCCGCCGCTCGCGATCCGGCCGTATCCCGCGCAATACGTGACGCCGATCAAGCTCCGCGATGGCTCGCCCGCCACGCTCCGCCCGATCCGGCCGGAGGACGAACCGCTCATGGTCGCGTTCCATCGCACGCTTTCGGAGCGCAGCATTCACTTGCGCTTCTTCAGCCAGGCGGGACTGGACGAACGCATCTCGCACGAGCGTCTGCGCCGCAGTTGCTTCAACGACTACGACCGCGAGATCGCGCTCGTCGTGGAGCGATCGCACCGCGGCGTTCACGAGATCCTCGGCATCGGTCGACTCAGCAAAATGCACGGCGTGAATGAAGCCGAGTTTTCCGTGCTGATCGCTGATCCGTGGCATGGCCACGGCCTCGGCACACGGCTCGCGGAGGAACTCCTGCGCGTCGGCCGCGCGGAAGGGCTGGCGCGCATTCGCGGTCGGGTGCTCGCGGAAAATTCCGTGATGCTGCGCATCTGCCGGGAAGCGGGATTCACACTGCATCCTGATTCAGCCGCGGGCGACATCGCCGTGGAGGTGGTGCCATGAGCATCGCCGCTTCCACTCTGCCGCAGCTCCTTCACGCGCACAGCGTGGGGCCGGAGGTGGATTCGTTTTATCACCTCGTCGGTTGCGACGTGAGCGCGCGTCCGTGCGCTGGCACCGCTTGCTTCGTCGCGCGCCACACGCTCGGCCTGCCGCAACCCGACGACGATGGACCTCGCGTCTCATGTCTCGGCCGATGCTTTGCCGCTCCGGCCACGGGCATCGATACCGCGCGACCTCACATCGAAGTGCAGTCGGGAGAAGCGATCCTGCTCGGGCGACTGGCGAAGGGCACCGGCCCTGGTCTCGCGGACTATCGCGCGAGCGGGGGCGGCGCGGCGCTGCGCAAGGCTTTGTCCGAAACTCCCGCGGACGTGATCGCGGAAGTGCAGAAATCGGCGCTGCGCGGGCGCGGCGGCGCGGGTTTTGCCACGGGCAAGAAATGGGTGGCCGCGGCAGCGGCAGGCGGCGCGATGAAGCATGTCGTGGCAAATGCCGATGAAGGCGACGCCGGCGCCTACATCGATCGCTTCCTCATGGAGGGCGATCCGCACGCGCTCATCGAGGGCGTGACGCTCGCCGCTTTCGCCATCGGCGCGCGCCACGGCGGGATCTACCTCCGTCACGAAGACCCGCTCGCCAAGATAGCGTTAGATAAAGCACTCGCTGAGGCGCGGGCCGCCGGCCTGCTTGGAGAGGACATCCTCGGCAGCGGCTTCGCCTTCGACATCGAGATCTTCGTCGGCCACGGGAGTTACGTCTGCGGTGAAGAGACCGCGCTCCTGCGCTCGATGGACGGCCTGAGACCGGAGGTGATGGTGCGTCCGCCTTACGCTACGGAACGCGGGCTTCAAGGCCAGCCCACGCTGGTCAACAACGTCGAGACGCTCGCGACGGTCCCGTGGATCGTCGAACGCGGCGGCGAAGCGTATCGCGCGCTCGGCTTCGCGCGCAGCCGCGGGACGAAGGCGCTCTCGCTCAATTCACTCTTCGCGCGACCCGGGCTCTACGAAGTGGAGTTTGGCATCACGCTGCGGAGGATCGTCGAAGAGCTTGGCGGCGGGCTGCGCGCGGGCACTTTGAAAGGGGTGATCGTCGGCGGACCGCTCGCCGGAATCATCCCGCCGTCGCTGCTGGATACGCCGCTCGGCTTCGAAGAATTGCGCGCGATCGGCAGCGGCGTCGGCCACGGCGGCGTCATCGCCTTCGACGAAGCCACGCCGATCGCCGCACTGCTGCACCACATCGTGGCGTTCGGCGCTTACGAATCCTGCGGCAAGTGCCCGCCCTGCGCGCTCGGCAGTCGGCGCCTGGAACAAATCCTTTCCCATCCCGCATCAGCGCAGGAACGCGCGGAACTGCCCGGTCTCGTCGCGGCCTTGCGGCACGCGAGCCTGTGCGGACACGGGACCGGGATGGGCGAGTTTGTCGAGTCGGTGGTGCGTCACTTTGCAAAGGAGCTCGGGCTATGATCAACGTGACGATCGACGGCCAGTCGCGCGCCTTTCCTCCCGGCACGACGATCCTCGCGGCCGCAAAGGAAATGGGCATCGAGATCCCGACGCTCTGCCACGACGAGCGCCTGGTCCCAAGTGGCGCGTGCCGCTTGTGCAGTGTGGAGGTGAAGGGGTGGGATCGCCTGGCTACGGCGTGCACCACGCACTTGAGCGAGGGGATGGAGATCGCCACCGCTGCGCCGGCGGTCGAGGAAACGCGCCGCACGCTCCTGCGCTTGCTCGCGGCGGACTATCCCGCAGCGGCGATCCACCAATCGCCCACGAAGCCTTTCCACCACTGGCTCAAGCATTATGACATCGCGCCGGAGCCGCTCGGGATTCGCCGCGCGCGGCCCTTCCGCGACACCACGCATCCCTATCTCCACGTGGACATGGCGCAGTGCATCACCTGTTCGCGGTGCATCCGGATTTGCGATGAAGTGCAGGGGCAATTCGTCTGGCGCGCGTGGGATCGCGGCGCTGCGACGCGCATCCTGCCGAACAACGGCGACAGCTTGTTCACGAGCGATTGCGTGAGCTGCGGCGCATGCTCGGACACCTGTCCAACCGGCGCGATCGAAGACCGCTCCGTACTTGAGCACGGCACGCCCGAAGCATGGACGCGCACGACGTGCCCATACTGCGGCACCGGTTGCGAGATGCTCGTCGGCACGCGCGGCGATCGCATCGTGCAGGTGAAGCCGGTGGACGACGCGCCGGTGAGCAAGGGGCACCTGTGCGTGAAAGGGCGTTACGCGTTCGAGTTCACGCATTCGCCCGATCGCGTGCGCGAGCCGATGATCCGCGACGGCGCGGACTGGCGGAGCGTGACTTGGGAAGCGGCGACCACTTTTGTCGCCACACGCCTGCGCGGCATCCTCGACGCGCATGGCCCGCAGAGCATCGGCATGCTCGGCTCTGCGCGGGGCACGAATGAGGAAAACTATGTCGCGCAGAAATTCGCCCGCGTCGTTCTCGGCACGAACAACATAGACTGCTGCGCGCGCGTCTGCCACGCGCCCACTGCGGTGGCGATGAAGCGGATGCTCGGCACGGGCGCGGCGACCAACTCCTTTGACGACATCGAGCACGCCGCGTCGTTCCTCATCTGCGGCTGCAACCCGACCGAGGCGCATCCGATTGTCGGCGCGCGCATCAAGCAGGCCGTGCTGCGCGGCGCGCGGCTGATCGTCATCGACCCGCGCGAAACCGAACTGACCCGCTACGCCGCCGTTCATCTCGCCCTGCTACCGGGGACGAACGTGCCGCTGCTCAACGCGCTCGCGCACGTCATCGTCACCGAATCGCTCGTCGATGCCACCGCGCTCGCCCAACGCGTGAGTGGCTCCGAGGAGTTCCGCGAATTCATTCGCGCGTGGACGCCCGAACGCTCGGCCACGATCTGCGGCGTGAGAGCAGATGACATTCGCGCCGCCGCGCGGCTCTACGCGACTAGCGCACCGGCGATGGCCTTCCACGGTCTCGGCATGACCGAACACATTCAGGGCACCGAGGGCGTGATGGCGCTGGTGAATCTCGCGCTGCTCACCGGCAACTTCGGCAAGACCGGCTCCGGCGTGAATCCGCTGCGCGGGCAGAACAACGTGCAGGGCTCTGCGCATATGGGTTGCGAGCCCGGTCATCTCACCGGCTTCGTCACGCTCGAACAAGGCCGCGACGCCTTCGCCGCTGCATGGAACAAACCGCTGCCGACCGCGCGCGGACTGAATCTCATGGAGATGATGGACGCCGCCGGACGCAGCGAACTCAAAGCGCTGTGGGCAATCGGCTACGACGTTTCCTTCACCAATCCCGACACGATCAAGACGCACGGCGCCCTCGACACCGTCGATCTCATCATCGTGCAGGATCTGTTCTTCAACGAACTCGCCCGTGAGTTCGGCCACGTCTTCCTGCCCGCGGCATCGCCTTTCGAGAAGGACGGCACCTTCATGAACTCCGAGCGCCGCGTGCAGCGCATCCGCCGCGCCGTGCCGGCTCCGGGCCATGCGCGTGCGGATTGGGAAATCGTGCGCGATGTCGCCGGCGCGCTCGGTTTCGGCGAAGCGTTTCCATTTCACACCGCCGAGGACGTGTGGGAGGAAATCCGCACTGTGTGGAAGGCGGGCGCGGGCATCAGCTACGCGCGCATCGAGCACGGCGGATTGCAGTGGCCGTGCCCCGACGAGGCGCATCCCGGCACGACGATCCTGCACACGGAAACCTTCCCCGGCTCCAAGACCGCGCCGCTGCAATGCATCGACTTTCGCGAGTCCACCGAAGCGCCGACGCCCGATTATCCCCTGCTGCTCACCACGGGTCGCACGCTCTACCACTTCAACGCCGGCACGATGACCATGCGCACCAAGAACCGCGACCTTCGCCACACC
>JANPIS010000083.1:0-5482 GCA_031425095.1 Chthoniobacteraceae bacterium | reverse complement strand
CCCCAGCGCGGGCCGCTCTCGGGCAGGATCGCCTTCCCGTCCTTGGGATCGACGAAGGCCTTCGAGTCCTTGCCGCCGTCGCTGACGAACATACTCCGGCGGCTGGCCGCGCGGACTTCCTCGAGGCGGTTCAGGACGGTAAAGGCCTGGGTATTCGCCGCCGAACGGGTGATGGAGAAGAGAGCCCCAAGTTCCTCGGGAGCGAGCCGATCCAAAGCGCCGGGCAATTGGTCGATCGGGAGCTGGTCGAGAAAGGCGAGCAGTTCCGCGGCTTCGGGAGCGAGCACGGCCTGGTCGAGCGCGCGAGCAACCGCTCCCTGATTTGGCGTTTCCGCGATCTCCTCGAAGGCGGTGCGGAGGAGGCTCAGCACGACTTCATTCGAGAGGTATTGCAACCTGCCCTCGACCAGCGCGGCCGAGGTCTGAACGGTCTGAAACTCCCCGTTCACGCTGCCCGCCTTCACGACGGCGATCCGATCGCCGTTCTGGATGACGTAGCCATTGATCGCGTCGAGCTTCAGCCGCCCGCCGAGGTTTGCGTTTCCGACGACGGTCAGGCGGTCGTATTGCCCGTCCGCAGCGCCACCAATGCGGAGCTGGAGTTCGCCGCCGGTCTGCGTGTAGTTGCCGCCGACCCGGATGTCCTTGTTGCCGCCGCCCGTCCGCAGGACGCCGTCCGATAGTTTGAAGTTCCCGAGCCCGAGGGCCTGGGAATTCTCCACCACGATGGTGCCGAGCTGGAGATCGGTGCCGCCGGTGTAGGTATTGGCGCCGGAGAGCGTCCAAGTGCCGGTGCCGACCTTCACCAGCCCGCCTCCCGTGCCCCCGGAGACGCCGCCGTCGCGGATGACGCCGGAGAAGGTGATATCGCGGTTGTTGCTGCCGGCGGTGAGCTGCTGCGAGCCCAAGAAGAGGGTGCCATTTCCCTCGAAGGAACCGATCGTCAGCGACGACGAGAGGAGCGAGGAAATGTCGATGGTCGAGGTGGGGTTCGCATTGATCAGCACCGCGCTGCCGCCCGTCGCTCTCGAGGAGAAGACGGTGTCGCTCCCGGCGCCGCTATTGGTCACGGTGACACTGGCGGCATTGCTCCGGTCGGTGAAGATGGTCTGCGAGTTCGAGCCGCTGTTGGTGATGACGGCGTTCTGCGCGCTGGCGGTATTCGAGAAGGTGACGAGCGACGATGGCGACGGCCCGGAACCCTGATTGCGGATGGTCGCCGTGCCTGCGTTCGAGGTGTCAAAGAAGGTCAGGAAAGCCGTGGGACTCGTGAGCGTGATCGTCGAGTTTCCGGCCCGGGCGTTGTTCTTGAATTCAGCCTGGGCGTTGGCGCCGCTGATCAGGATCGTCGAAGAAGCCGCGCTGCTGGTGCCGATGAAGGAAACGAGACTCGCGGCGCCGCTGCTGACGATGTTCGCGTTGCCTGCGCTCGCATTTTGCGCAAATCCCACCGAGCTGCCGGCGCCGCCGTTGGTGATACTGGCGCTACCGGCTCTCGCGCTGGCGATGAACTGCGTATTGCTGTCCGTGCCGGTGTTCAGGATGATCGCCGCGCCCGCGCTGCTCGTGTCGCTGAAGAGCGTCTGGGAGTTCTGGCCGCTGTTCCTGATGACCGCGTTCTGTGCGCTGGCGGTATTGGCGAAGGTCACGAGCGACGACGGGAACGTGCCGCTGTTCGCCTGATTGTTGATCTCCGAAGTGCCCCCCTTGGCCGTGTCGAAGAAGTTCAGGAATGCGCTGGCATTGGTGAGATTGATGGTCGCGTCGCCGGCGGTGGCGTTGTTTTTGAAGTCCCCGATGGCGAAATTGCCGCTGAGGTTGATGATCGAGCTGCCGCCGCTGCTGTTGCCGATGAAGGAGACGGTCGTGAGGTCACCGCTGCTGTTGATCGTGGCGTTGCCAGCGTCGGTGTTTTGGGCAAACCCCGTGGAGCTACCCGTCCCGCCATTGGTGATCGTGGCCGATCCCGCTCTGGCGCTCACCGTGAACTGAGTATTGCTGTCGGTGCCGCTGTTTAGGATGACCGCCGCGCCCGCGCTGCTCGTGTCGCTGAAGAGCGTCTGGGAGTTCTGGCCGCTGTTCGTGATCACCGCGTTCTGGGCGTTGGCGGTGTTGAAAAAGCCGACGACCGAGGATGGGAAGGTGGCGCTGCTGGCCTGGTTGCGGATCTCCGAGGTGCCCCCCTTCGAGGTGTCGAAGAAATTCAGCAGTGCGGTCGCGTTGGAGAGCGTGATCGTGGCATCGCCGGCGGTCGCGTTGTTCTTGAATTCCCCGATCGCCAGATTGCCGCTGAGCGTGATGTTTGCCGTGCCGCCAGTGGAGTTGTCGAGGAAGGTGACACTCGAGAAGGCGCCGCTGCTGTTGATCGTCGCGTTTCCGGCGGTGGCATTGTTCGTGAAGGTCGTGATGCCATCGCCGAGGTTCGTGACGACGGCATTCAGAGCGCTGGCGGTATTGCTGAAGCGCGTGGTCGCGCCCGCGCCACTGTTCGTGATTGCGGCGGTGCCTCCCGTGGCAGAATCGCTGAAGAGAACCAAGGCGTTGATGCCCGAGTTATTGATCGTGCTTCCGCCAGCGGTCGTGGTGTTCGTGAACGTGATAAAGGAACCGTTGGCACCACCGTTGCCCGCATTGTTCAGCGTCGCCGTCCCGGCGGTGGCGTTGGCGAGGAAAGTGATGATGCCGTCCGCGGTCTGGTTGGTCACCGTTCCCGTCCCAGCACTCGAGGTGAAGTCGAAGTTCACGAAACCGGAGTTGGTGATGACGACCTGACTCGCGATTGAGGCAGAGTTGATAAAGTTCAGTTCGCTGAACGGGTCGCTGTTGGTGATCCTCTGCGTCAGCCCCGAGGTGTTCGAGATCCCGATCCCACCGAGGGTCGCAATGTCCTGATTGTCCACGTTGAATGCAGACGTGCCGCTAAAAAGGATTCGCGAGATACTGATCGGCGCGGTGTTGGTCGGGTTGAGCCGAGTGGACGTGGTGAAAGTAGCCGTTTCGGCTGCGGTATCCGGCACGTTTGCCGGGGTCCAATTCCCTGCGGTGTTCCAGATGTTGGTCGCCGGCGCCGCATTCCAAGTCTGGGCTACGCTCGTGGAGGTCACGAATGCTGATCCGCACAGGGCAAAGATCGAGCAGGCCAGGGCGCGGGTGCGTCGCTGGAAGCGCGGAATTCGGACGGGTCGGGGGCGTACTGGGAGAGGTTGGGTATGGATAGGGGACATAGGATTCCTGTGGTTGGGGGCCGCTGGTTCCAAGGTCCGCCGCTTTCGGCAGTCCACTCAGTTTCCAGCCAGCCGCGGGGAGGCTGCGAAACCGTGCCGGAGCCGTCAACCGCGAATCACAAAACTTTCCCGGACCAACCGATCAGGCGCGCTGCGCGACCACGTAATCGTGAATCGTGTTCACCGTCGCTAGGGCCGTCCGGGCCGTCTCGGAGTTGGGCACTTTGACGCCAAACTCCTTCTCCAGCGAGACCACCAGTTCGAGGGCATCGATCGAGTCGAGGCCCAGTCCCTCCGGGCCAAACAGCGGCAGGTCGTCGCCGATCTCCTCCTTGGGCACTTTGAGCATGAGATTGGTGACCATCATCTCTTTGATCGTGTCGCGGAGGTCGGACATTGGGCGAAGAAGTTGAGAGTTGAGTGTTGAGAGTGGAGTGACGCAACTGGCGTTCGGCGCGCGGGACTAAACGCGCGCGGCTCTCAACTCTCAACCCTCAACTCTCAACTTCGTGTCCACCCGCCTTGATCAACTCCTCGTCGCCCGCGGGCTCTGCCCGAGCCGGGAGAAGGCGCAGCGTGCGATCATGGCTGGCGAGGTCAAGGTCGGCGACCGCGTGATCGACAAGGCGGGCACGAAAGTCGCCGAGGATGCGGAGATCGTGGTCCGGCAGGCCGAGCGCTACGTGGGGCGCGGCGGTCTGAAGCTCGAAGCCGCGCTGCGGGAGTTTTCCCTCGATCCGACGGGAGCCACGTGCCTCGACATCGGCGCGAGCACCGGCGGCTTTACCGACTGCCTGCTCCAGCACGGCGCGGCGAAGGTTTGGGCGATCGATGTGGGGCACTCGCAGCTCGATTGGAAGATCCGCTCGGACCCCCGCGTCGTCGTCCGCGAGAAGCTGAACGCGCGGCATCTGACCCGCGCCGACATTCCGGACCCCATCTCGATCTGCGTCATCGACGTCTCCTTCATCTCGCTGACTTTGATCTTGCCACCCGCGGCGGCCTTGCAGAGTGATGGCGGCGTGATCGTCCCGCTGATCAAGCCGCAGTTCGAGCTTCGCAAGGAGGAGGTCGGCAAGGGCGGTGTGGTCCGCGATCCGGCGCGGCACGCGCAGGCGGTGGAGAAAATCCGCGCCTTCGTCGCGACCGAAAAGACTCTCGAATGGGCGGGCTGCCTGGAGTCGCCGATCCTCGGCGGCGAGGGCAACAAGGAGTTCCTCGCATGCCTGCGCGCCAGATCGGCCTGATCGCCAATGACGGCAAGGCCGGCGCCGGCGAGCTCGTCCGCGAACTCCTCGCGGCCTTTGCCACGCACGGGCTCCCCGTCCGCCTCGAAGCACGCACGGCGGAGCTGATCGGCGCGCACTCCGCTGCGTCACATGATGATCTGGCCCGCACTTGCGATCTGCTCGTGGTGCTCGGGGGCGACGGCACCATTCTCCAGGTCCTGCATGAGCTGGAAGAGCGGAGCCGCCCGATCTTCGGCATCAATCTCGGCACGCTCGGCTTCCTGACTTGTGTGAGTTCAGCGGCGTGGCCGCAAGCGGTGGAAGCCATCGTGCGCGGCACGTACAAGCTCAGTGAACGCAGCCTGCTCCGGGCGGAAATCCTCCGCGGCGGAGCGGTGATCTCGACGCACTCGGCGCTGAACGACGCAGTCGTCAGCCGCGGCGAGCAGTCGCAGCTCATCCGCTTGGATGTCTTCGTCGATGGCGAGACGCTGAGTGAATATCACGCCGACGGCTTGATTGTCGCGACGCCGACGGGATCGACCGCCTACTCGCTGAGCGCGGGCGGTCCGGTGCTGACCCCGGATAGCGGCGTCTTCGTGGTCACGCCGATCTGCCCGCACGTGCTCACGATGCGCCCGGTGCTGGTCAGCGATGCCGCGAACATCGAGATCGTGCCGTCCCGGGAGGACGGCGCCGTCTTTCTCACGCTCGACGGCCAGACTTCGCGGCGATTGGAACCCGGTGTTGGCATCCGGCTGACCAAGGCGCCGGGCCGGCTTCCGATCGCGATGCTTCAGGAAGTCTCCTTCTTTGAAGTGCTCCGGCAGAAGCTGAAGTGGAGCGGGTCCGCGGTGTGAAGTAGCTGCGGCGTCTCACCGCAGGGCATGCCAGGCGGCGTCCCCGCCGCCTTCCCGCAACGCTGCGCGGACGCCGCTGCTACAGACTCGCCGCGTCGAGCGCTTCGTGATCGATCGTCGTGAGACGCTCACGCCGGGCGCCGAGTTGCGGGATGCACTGGATGAGCGC
>JANPIS010000082.1:0-27073 GCA_031425095.1 Chthoniobacteraceae bacterium | reverse complement strand
GCGCCGTGCTCGATGAATTGATCGGGCCAGCCGATGCGCACGACGGGCGTTTTGATGCCGGCGTCGTTCAGGTGCTCGATGACGGCGCAGCCAAATCCGTTGTGCAGGACGTGGTCTTCCATCGTGCAGACGACATCTACGCTACGGGCGAAGAACTCGATCGTCCCGGCGTCGAGTGGCTTGATCCAGCGCGGGTTGATGACCGCGGTGCTGATGCCCTGAACTTCGAGAAGTTGAGCGGCTTCCTGCGCGACGGCGCACATGTTTCCGAGGCCGAGGATGGCGACACGCGCGGGAGTGCTGCTGCCGTGGGAGACGACTTCGGCTTTGCCGATCTCGAGGATCTTCGGTTGCGCCTTGGGCTGGGCGCCGGTGCCGACGCCGCGCGGATAGCGGATGGCGATGGGGCCAGTGTGGTAGTTCGCCATCGTCCAGAGCATGTCCACGAACTCCTCCTCGTCCTTCGGTTGCATGTGGACGAGCCCGGGTACGTGGCGCAGATAGCCGATGTCGAATAGGCCGTGATGCGTCGGGCCGTCGTCGCCGCTCAGGCCGCCACGATCCATGCAGAGCGCGACGTTTAGATTCTGCAGCGCGATGTCATGGATGATCATGTCGTACGCGCGCTGCATGAAGGTGGAGTAGATCGCGAGGAAGGGCTTCAAGCCCTGGCAGGCGAGGCCAGCGGCGAAGAGCGCGGCGTGCTCCTCTGCGATGCCCACGTCGAAATATTTGTCGGGATGCGCCTTCGCGAAATGCACGAGGCCGGTGCCGGTCGGCATGGCGCCGGTGATCGCGCAGAGCTTGTTATTCGTGTCGGCGAATTTCGCGAGGGTCTTGCCGAGCAGTTCGCTGTAGGTCGGCGAAGTGGTGGATGCGGTCTTGCCCGTCTTCGGCTCGAACTTTCCGAGGCCATGAAACTTGTCCGGCTGCTCCAGCGCGGGCGCGTAGCCTTTGCCCTTCTGCGTGAGGATGTGCAGGAGCACCGGCTCGTTCTGCGTCTTCAGAAACTCGAAGGTCTTTACGAGCACATCCACATCGTGGCCATCGATCGGGCCGTAGTAGCGGAAGCCGAGCTCCTCGAAGATCACGCTCGGGACGAGCAGGTTTTTCATCCCGGCCTCGACCTTGTGCGCGAGGTTCACGGCGAATTTTCCGCCGAGCAGTTCGACGAAATGCTCCGCCTTTTCATGCAGCCGTGCGTACTGCGGATGCGTGGCAATCTTATTAAAATAGGTCGCGATCGCGCCGACGTTCTTGGCGATCGACCACTCGTTGTCGTTCAGCACGACGATGAAGCGCTTCGTCTGCTCGGCGACGTTGTTGAGCGCCTCGTAGCTCACGCCGCAGGTAAAGGCCGCGTCGCCCGCGATCGTCACCACGTGCTCATTTGAGCCGCGTTTGTCCCGCCCCACAGCAAAGCCGAGCGCCGCGCTGAGCGCCGTGCCGGCGTGTCCGGCGCCGTAGCAATCGTGCTCGCTCTCGGTGCGCAGCAGGAAGCCATTGAGCCCCTCATATTGCCGCATCGTGGCGAAGCGATCGCGCCGCCCGGTGAAGAGCTTGTGGACGTAGCCCTGATGTGACACGTCGAAGATGAACTTGTCCTTCGGCGTCTCGAAGACACGGTGCAACGCGATCGTCAGCTCGACCACCCCGAGATTCGGCCCGAGATGTCCGCCGACCGAACTCGGGTTCTCGTCGGAAAGCACCCGGATGAGTTCCTCGCGGACCTCCTGGGCGAGTTGCGGGAGCTGGGCATCGGTAAGCGACTTGATGTCGGCGGGCGATTGGATCGTGGGCAGGATCGGTGTGGGCATCGTGGGAGAGGCAGAAGGCAGCGTGATAAAGTCAGAAGAGCGAGATGTCGTCGCGTTTTGTTTTCGCCTTGGGGGCTTCCTCAGCGGCGGCCGATGCCGGTTCAAATTCCTCGAGCTTCGGCTCCCCGCTCGCGGTGCGGGTGATCATCTCAATCTTCTTTTCCACCGCCGCGAGGCGCTCCTCACACACCTTCACCAGCTTCGTGCCGTCCGCATAGCGCACGATCAGCTCTTCCAGCGGCAGCGTGTCGTCGTCCATCTCCTCCACGATCTTCTCAAGCTGCGACATCGCGGCTTCAAAGGTCGGTTCTGATCGTTTGGCGGAGGTGGGTTCGGGCATTGGCGGAGCGAGACATTACGTCCGTCCCACCGCCGCTCTCAACCCTCAATGTCAGCAAGACGAACGACTTCCCGCACGAACCCAATCCGGGCGCCAGGGGTCCCTCGGCCTAGAAAATCTATGGCGCGGCATTTTTCCGGCTGTTACACAGCGTGCCCATGCGACTCCTAGTAACCGGCGGCTGCGGCTTCATCGGCAGCAATTTCATCCGACACGTGCTCTCGCACTACGGGACGGCGATGATCACCAACGTCGATGCGCTCACGTATGCCGGGAATCTCGCGAACCTCGATGGGATCGCGGAGAAATACGGAGAGCGCTACGAGTTCTATCACGCCGACATCGCCGACGGGGCGAAGATGAGCGCGCTGATGGAAAAGCATCAGTTTTTTGCGGTCGTAAATTTCGCCGCGGAATCGCATGTCGATCGCAGCATCACCGGACCGCACGCTTTCATCCACGCCAATGTCCTCGGAGCCGCCGTGATGCTCGACGCGGCGCGCCGGCATGGCGTGCGTCGCTTCCTTCAGGTCTCCACGGATGAAGTGTATGGGTCGCTCGGACCGGAGGGGAAATTCACGGAGCTCTCTCCGATCGTTCCCAGCTCGCCCTATTCCGCCAGCAAGGCGTCCGCCGATCTGCTCGCGCTCGCCCATCATCACACCTACGGCCAGGAGGTCGTGATCACGCGCTGCTCGAACAATTACGGGCCGTATCAATATCCCGAGAAGCTCATCCCGCTGATGATCATCAACGCGCTGAGCGACAAGCCGCTCCCCGTCTATGGCGACGGGCTGAACGTGCGCGATTGGATCCACGTGGAAGATCACTGCGCCGCCGTCTTCGCCGCAATGATGAACGGCAAGCCGGGCGAGGTGTACAATGTGGGCAGCGATGGCGAGATGCGGAACATCGACGTCGTGAAGATGATCCTCTCGCACCTCGGCAAGCCCGAGAGCCTGATCAAATACGTCCCCGACCGCCTCGGCCACGATCGCCGCTACGCCATCGACTCCTCGAAGACGCACAAGGCTCTTGGCTGGAAGCCGCTCCATCAGCACATGGACGGAATCCGCGCGACGATCGACTGGTACGTGAAGAATCGCGCTTGGTGGGAGCCGCTGCTTAAGAAGGCGTGAGCAAGCCACGGATTGTCATCGTCGGCAGTGGCGGCCGACTCGGCGCGGCCCTGCTCCGCGAGTGGAAGAAGGACTTCGGCGATATCGCCGGCTTCGCGCATCGCGACCTCGATATCGGCGACGAAAAGGCGCTCCACGAGCGCCTCGATCCCATCGGCTTTGACGTGCTGGTGAACTGCGCGGCGCAGACTAATGTCGATCGCTGTGAGTCCGCGCAGGACGAAGCTTTTCGCCTCAACGCGCGCGCGCCGCAGATCATGGGCGAGATCGCGTCGAAAAAAGGCGCCCAAGTCATCCACATCAGCACCGACTACGTCTTCGATGGCGAGAAGCGGACGCCCTACACCGAAGACGATCCGGTGACGCCGATCAGCGTCTATGGCCAATCCAAGCGCGACGGCGAGACGCTGCTGCTCGGCGTCTCGGATCATCATCTCGTCGCGCGCGTCTCGTGGGTCTTTGGACCGGATCGCCCGAGCTTCATCGACGGGATCCTCAAACGCGCCCTCGCCGAAGAGCGCGTGGATGCCATCGGCGACAAAGTGGCCGTGCCCACTTACACGCTCGACGCCGCGCGCCTGCTCCGCCCCTTCCTCGACGACGTGAATGCCACCGGCGTGCTGCACCTCTGCAACACCGGCGAATGCACCTGGCAGGAATACGGCCAGCACGCGATCGACTGTGCCGTGGCCGCCGGAGTCCCGCTCAAGGCGCGGAACGTCAAGCCGCTCAAGATGGCGGACCTCAAAGCGTTCATCGCCAAGCGTCCGGTCTACACCGCCATGAGCACCGAGAAACTTTCGCAACTCACCGGGCTCACGGTGCGCCCCTGGCGGGAGGCCGTGGAAGAATACGTGCGCGAGCACTGGGTGAAGGCGGAGCGGTAGGCTCTGCGTATAATACGCTTCTCGCGTGTTGGTCGCGGCGTCTCGCCGCGACGAACTTTTCTGAAGTGCGCAGATCGGCAAGAGCCTCGCACCTGCATAACCGGCCGGCATGTCCTCCCGGTGCGGAGCTCTTGCCCAATCGCGCGCCTGAGGAAGTTCGTCGTCGCGAGACGCGCCGACCAACACGCGAGACGCGTGTGGTACCCGGACCTACCGCCACTGCTCGTCGAAGAAGCCGGCGTCGTAAACGAGGCCCGGCCAGCGCGGCCCGGGCGGCGTGCGCAGGTCGATGATCGCCCAGTCGGGCAGCTTCGGTGTCTGGAGCGAGTTCGTGCCGTAGGCTTCTTCGCGGAAATCGATGCCGCTATTGAGCACCACGTAGCGCCGCGGATTGAGCGGGTTCGGAAAGATGAGGATCGGCGCGTGATGCGCCGCGTCCACCTTGTAGCCGCGGAACTCCAGCGTCTTCGCATCCCACTGCAGCGGTAGCTTTGGGAGGATCTTCGCAAGCACCTTGTTCGACGAAGGATCGCCCCAGAGCACGAGGTTCGAGTTCGCGATGTCCTCGTCGGTGAGAGCCGTATCGTCCTTCACCGACGCATCGCCACGAAAGATGTCGCGCCACATCTTCGTCGCGTGCGCAATCTCCCCCGTCACCCAGGCGCCGACCGTGCCATTGAGTGGCTTTCCAGTCGGGCGCACAAAGACGAACGGGCTCATGAAGGCGTGATCGATCGGACCAGTAAGCCCCGGTCGCTTTCCGCCCATCGCCGCGCCTCCGGGCGCCCACTTGCCGTTCTCCTGATGAAATTGCGCTCCGGCTTTATTCCACTGCGGGACGAGCTTCACCCCATCGAGCACCACTTCCTTGATCCGCTCGCTGGCCGGTGCGCCGCTGGCAAACGGTGTCGTGAAAGTGATCGCCGCCACGTTCTTCGTCGTCGCCAAGATCTGGCTGCCTTCGACGCGTGCATCGACATCCGCCCGTTCCCAGTGTTTCAGGAGTCCATCCAAACGCACCCACCGCGCCTCGGGATAAATCAGCGTGTAAGTCGTGAACCGGACGCGCACAGGCTCCGGGTTGAGGCCAGCCTTGGCGAGCGCGTCCACCTTTACGGCAACCTCCAGCTTCGTCTCGGGGTGATATTTGTGGCCGGTCTTCGGGCCGACGAGGTGCGGCAGCTCGATGCCTTCCGCAGCCGCCAACTTGACCATCAAATCCGCCGCAGCCTTCTGCGCATCTTCTTCACCGCTGTACACGACCATCGGAACGTTGAAGAGATTCGCGACGCAGTCGGTGGCATTGTACCAGTGCCAAAGCTGCTGCTCCCACCACGGACGGAAGTCCTTCCCGGGCTCGAAGACCCTCGCATAGCCCGGCGTCTCCGCGAAACCCGCGCCCGGCGACGCGGCACACCACACGCCCGGGTGATGGGTGGAAAGATGCCACGTGCTCGCGCCGCCCATCGAGAAACCGCGCACCACGATGCGCCGCGGATCGATCGCGAATTGTTTCTTCACCGCATCCATCGCCTCGAAGACATCGACCTCGCCGGCAAACTTCGTCGCATTGCAGAAGCGGCCGTAGGGGGTGAGCACGATGGTATCCTCCGCTTCAAACATCGAAGGCTTCTGCCGTTCCGCGAGAAAGGCGAGTTCGGTGCGCGTCTCGCCGCGACCGAGCAACCACAGGTCGAGTCGGCGCGCTTTGGTGTCCCCCTTTTTCCACGTCGGCGGAACGGTGAGCCCATACGGTTGCACCGAGCCGTCGATCTTCGACCGGTAGCCGCGGACGATGAGCCCCGCGGCCTCGGTCCACGGAGCATGGCCAGCCTTGAGTTGCTGCGCGCGCTCCATGCCTTGCTGGAGCGCACTCCGCGCGGTGGCGGTCTGCTTGACGTTGAAAAACTCATCGTAGCGCAGCGCCCAATCGACGGCCTTGTGGAAGATCTCCACGTCGGGGAGCAGCGCGAGCAACTCCGGCTTGCCCTTCAACGCGGTCCGCAACTCAGCAATCTGCTCACCCAGCGCTGCGGCACCGGCGGCGAGTCCGGTGCGATCGGTCTCTGGGATCGCGAAGCCCGCGGGCGGCAGGCGCTTGGCGGGCGGAGGCTGGGCAGCGGCGGTGAGAGCGAGGGCGAGGAGGATTGGGACGAAGCGCATGGCGTTGGGAGTTTGTGTGGAATCACGAGCGGTGGTCGAGCGGCGGTTCCGGGTACCACACGCGTCTCGCGTGTTGGTCGCGGTGTCCCGCAGCGACGGACTTTCCTCGACATCGCCAACGGGCAAGAGCTCCGCGCCCGGAGGACGCGGCGCCTGGCTTCCGTGGTGCGGAGCTCTCGTCGGATGGCGCGCTGACGGGAGTTCGTTTCGGCGGGACGCCGCCACCAGCGGGCGAGACGCCCACGCTCCCCGGATCACTTCCACTGCTCATCGAAGAAGCCGGCATCGACGACGAGGCCGGGCCATTGTGGGCCGGGCGGGGTGCGGACGTCGATGATGGCCCAATCGGGGAGCTTCGGTGTCTGGTCGCTGTTATTGAGCAGCGCGAGTTCGCGGAAGGTCACGCCGCTGTTGAGCACGACGTACTTCTGCGGGTTGAGCGGATTCGGAAAAATGAGCGCGGGCATGTGGGAAGCGCTGGCGTATTCCTGTCCGCGGAATTTCAGCACGGCCTGCGTCCATTGGAGTGGGAGCTTCGCGAGAATCTTGCCGAGCACGGCGTTGCTCGATGGGTCGCCCCAGAGGACAAGGTTCGAGTTCGCGAGATCCGCGTCGGTCAGCGCGGAGTCATCCTTCACCGGCGCATCCCCGCGGAAGACCTTCCGCCAAAATCCGGCCGCGTGATCGAGTTCCGCCTTGGCCCACGCCCCGGTCGTGTCGTGGAACGCATGGCCGGTCGGGCGGACGAAAAGGAACGAGGACATGAAGGCATGATCGATCGGGCCGCAAAGCCGTGGGTTCTTGCTCAGCTCCCCGGAAGGGTCGGAGGGAATGATCCACTTGCCGCCTTCTTTGCGGAAGGGAGTCATCGCGACGGCCGCTGGAGAGCCCGCGCCTTTCAGCTCGGTACCATCGATCACGAACCGCTTCCCACCGGGCTGGCGCACGACCAGCGAGGTTACGTTCTTCGTTCCGATCTTCACCCGATCCGCGCCGCTCATCTCCGCGGTGACATCCGCCCGCTCCCAGTGCCGCTCGAGGCCCGTGACGGCGAGCCACTCCATCTGCGGGTAGAGCAGAGAGTACGTGGTGAACCGCACCTTCGGCGGCATGGGATCGCTGCCCTTCTGCGCAGCCGCGGTGACGAGTTCCTCCACCTTCGGCTTTGCTTCCGGATGATACTTGTGCGCCGTCTGCGGACCGATGATGTGCGGGAAACTGAGGCCCTCCTGCTCCGCGTAGCGCACCATGATGTCGGCGGCCTGCTTCTGTTTATCGATCTCGCCGGAGTAAGCGACGGTCGCGGTGTTGGAAAGATTCGCAGCCATCGTGGTCGCGTCGTACCAGCGCCAGAGCACCTGCTCCCACCATGGCGGCGGCGTTTTGCCCTCGGCGAAGACGCTGAAGAACTCGGCGGTCTCGGCGAAGCCGGCACCGGGCGCGGCTGCGGCCCACATGCCGGAGTGGTGCGTGGCGAATTGCCAGCACGCGGCGCCGCCCATCGAGAAGCCGCGCACCACGAGCCGGCTGCGGTCGATCGGGTACCGCTTCTCCGCGTCCGCGAGCGCTTCAAAGAGGTCGCGCTCGCCGGCAAATTTGTTCGCATTGCAGTAGCGTCCGTAGAGATGCAGCACGAAGGCGCCGGGCGGCACGAACTCGCCCTCCTTCGTCTGGCGATCCTGGAGAAAGGCGAGTTCACTGAGCTTCTCGTTGCGCCCGTGACACCAGAAATCCAGCCGGCGCGGCGTGCGGTCGCCCGCTTTCCAATCTGGAGGCACGATCAGCCCGTAGGGTTGCACCGAGCCATCGATCCCCGAGCGATAGGCCCGAACGACGAGTCCGGTCGCCGTGTTCCAAGGCACTTCGCCCTTCCTTAACGACGCGGCACGCGCATGGCCCTGGAGCAGTTGTTCGCGCGCCACAGCGACCTGCTTCAGGTCGAAGATCTCGCCATACCGCATCGCCCAATCCACGGCCTTGTGAAAGATTTCCACGCTCGGCAGTTCCGCCAGCAGCGCCGGCTTGGCGCTGAGCTCCACCCGCAGTTTTGCGATGTCTTTCCCGAGCGTCTCGGCGCCGCTCGTCAACTCCGCACGCTCCGCCTCCGCGATGGCGACGCCCGGCGGTGGGACCGGCCTGACCTCGGGCTCTTGAGCGAGCGCGGTGATCGTGACGACGGCGAGGAGGAGGGCGGGGATGCGCATAGGGACGGGGAATGTGGGTGGCGAAGCGAAAAGACGACCTTCGAATACGGACGTTCTTTGCTTGGCTCGCGATTACCAAGACAGTTTCCTCCCACGCCATGGAATGGATCACCGACCCGAACATTTGGATCAGCCTGCTCACGCTCACCGTCCTGGAGATCGTGCTCGGCATCGACAACATCATCTTCATCTCGATCCTCGCGGGGAAACTTCCGGAAGCGCAGCAGGCGAAAGCACGGACGATCGGCCTGATGCTCGCGCTGATCACGCGCGTGCTGCTGCTCTGCTCGATCTTCTGGCTGACCAAGCTCATCGACCCGCTCTTCACGCTCTTTCGCGATGCCGGCGGATGGCATTTCATCGCAGGGAAGCTTGCTGAGGAAGCGCAACGCACCTTCGCCTTCGGCATGTCGGGGAAAGATCTCGTGCTCTTCTGCGGCGGCCTTTTCCTCCTCTGGAAAAGCGTCCACGAGATCCACGGCAACCTCGAAGGCGAGGAGCACGAGCAAGGATCGAGGGTGCGCGCCACATTCGGATCGGTGATCGCGCAAATCGTCATCATCGACATCGTCTTCTCGCTCGACAGCGTGATCACGGCAGTCGGACTGGCCAAGGAGATCGGCGTGATGATCGCCGCCGTGGTGCTCGCGATGGCGGTCATGCTCGTGGCCGCGGGACCGATCAGCAACTACGTGAACCGGCACCCCACGATCAAAATGCTGGCGCTCTCCTTCCTGCTGCTGGTCGGCGTGGTGCTCGTGGCCGATGGCCTGCACCACCATATTGAAAAGGGGTACATCTACTTCGCCATGGCCTTCTCCTTCGCCGTCGAGATGCTGAATATCCGGACGCGGTCGAAGATGAAGAAGGTTGAACCGGTGGAATTGCGGACTCCTTATTGACGGTACGGCACCTGCCCGGCCGCGCGTGATGGAGCCGCGAATTCTTTGCCGAATGGCTCGATCATGTCTCGCTTCGCCGGAGTTTGGCTATTTGCCTTTGTCGCCCCGTATTGCATCTCCCCTCACCTACCTATGATCCGCTCTCTCCCTCTGCTCATCGTCCTTGCCCTCGCTACACCATTCGCCCCTGCGCAGGAGGCAAAGGCGAAAAAACGTGGGGCATCGTATCCGCCGAGCTTCGACGGCGCGACGGTGGAAACATACAAGGCGCTGGAGGGGACGAAGTTGCAGGCTTGGATCTTCCAACCCGGCGGGAAGCCAGCACCCGGCGCGAAGCGGCCAGCGATTGTTTTCTTTTTCGGCGGAGGATGGTCGAGTGGGTCGCCGGCGCAGTTTGAACAGCAGGCGCGGCATCTGGCGGGTCGCGGGATGGTGGCGATCACGGCGGACTACCGGGTGGCGACGCGGCACAAGGTGAAGCCGGTGTCGTGCGTCGCAGATGCGAAGTCGTGCATTCGCTGGGTGCGGCGCAATGCAGAACGCCTGGGCATCGATCCAGATCGGATCGTGGCCGCCGGCGGATCGGCAGGCGGACATCTCGCCGCAGCGACGGCGACGCTGCCAGGGTTGGATGAAAAGGGCGAGGATCTCGCGATCAGCGCGGTCCCGAATGCGCTCGTGCTTTTCAATCCGGCCCTGGTGCTGGCGCCCATCGAGGGGATGGATGCGAAGGGCTTTGAGGCAAAGATGTCGGCCGAGCGATTCGGCTGTGAGCCACGGGAGATTTCACCCTTTCACAATGTGCGCGCGGGGCTGCCGCCGACGCTGATCTTGCATGGGCGAGCGGACACAACGGTGCCATTTGCCAGTGCGGAAGCCTTTGCCGCGGCGATGAAGAAGGTGGGCAATCGCTGCGAGGTCGTGGGCTATGAAGGGCAGCCCCACGGGTTTTTCAATGGCCCAGGATATGAGCCGACGCTGGCGGAGGCGGATAAATTCCTGGTGTCGCTGGGATTCCTGCCGCCGACCGCACCAAGGCGGTGACTGGATCACGGTCGAGTCTCGGTGAACTCGCCGCATCGACAGCGCGCCATGCCGGAACTGCGGCACGCGACCACCGAAAAAGTGTGCGAATACTGGAGATCGCATCTGGGCATGGCGGACGAAACCCTCTTCTCAGCGCCACTGAGGATCATCACTCACGCCGGTGAACTCGAGGGCTACGGCGGGGTCTTTGCGCTCGCCCGGGAGGGAGCGGCAGTGGTCTCCCTGCCGCCTTCGCGGTCGGACCAGTGGCGTCCACTGGTCGCGCAAATCGCGGGAGAATTTTCACTTCAGAATCTGGCCTCCACCCTGCGGCCATTTGCGTCCGCGGTGATCGGGCCTGCCTTCATCGGCTATGCCGATCACATTTCCCCACCGTTATATCCGACGCGTTCGCTCAGTGCGAAAGACGGGTGCGCCGTCGATGCCTTGCGAGCGGCCTGCGGCGAGATCGAGTGGGAGCACGGCGGCAGCGACGTGCGCGAGCATCCCGCATCCGGGGTCTTCGTCGGAGCCGAACTGGCGGCACTCGCGGGCTACGAGATCTGGGGCGGAGTGATCGCTCACATTTCCATCGTCGCTCGCCCCCTTTATCGCAGCCGGGGCTTTGGCACTGCTGCCGTAGCGCATCTCGCCGCACGCGCGATCGCGTCGGGATTGATTCCGCAGTACCGTACTCTGGACGCTAATCGAGCGTCTTTGCGGATCGCCGACACACTCGGCTTTGCGCGCTTTGCCACGTCCATCGCCATCCGGATGAACGCACGCTGACCAGGAAAAGCAGATGGCGCAAACCCTTGCGGATCTGCGCCATCGAATTGCTGAGCGGGAGAACCGCGCCGGCTTAGCGGGAGTAAAGCTCGACGATCAACTGCTCGTTGACGATCGGCGCAATCTCATCGCGAGTCGGGATGCGGGAGACCTGGCCCTTGAAGTTGTCTTTATCCACCGACAGCCAGTCTGGCACGGGAGTGATCTGCGTGAGTTCCAGATTGCGCGCGGCAAGACGGCGGGACTGCGCCTTTTCCTTCACCGTGATCGTGTCGCCAGCCTTCACGCAGTAGGAAGAGACATCGACTTTGCGACCGTTCACCTGCACGTGGCCATGAGCGACGAGTTGACGTGCGCCATTGCGGCTATTCGCAAAGCCGAGGCGGTAAACGATGTTGTCGAGACGGGTCTCGAGCAGTTGGAGGAGGATCTCACCCGTCACACCACGGCGCTTCGCCGCGATCTCGAAGTAGCGGCGGAATTGCCGCTCGAGCACGCCGTATTGATAGCGGAGCTTCTGCTTTTCGCCGAGGGCGACAGCGTATTCGCTCTGCTTCCGGCGGGAGCCCTTCGGCCCGTGCATGCCGGGTCCGTAGTTCTTGCGCTCGAGGGCTTTTGAAGGTCCGAAGATGGCCGTGCCGAAGCGGCGGCTGATTTTCGATTTGGGGCCTGTGTATCGTGCCATGTCAGTTCAGTTCTTTCTCTTGAGGGTCGGTAGTGTCAGACGCGGCGCTGCTTCGGCGGGCGGCAGCCATTGTGCGGGACGGGCGTGACATCCTTGATCACGGAAATCTCCAAGCCAACGGCCTGAATGGCGCGCACGGCAGATTCGCGACCCGCGCCTGGGCCCTTCACCCGCACCTCGACTTCACGCAATCCGTGGCCCATCGCCTGGCGGCAGGCATCCTGAGCGACCATCTGCGCGGCGTAAGCGGTACTCTTTCGGGAGCCCTTGAAGCCGCACTTGCCAGCGCTCGACCAGCCAATCACGTGACCAGCCATGTCGGTCACGCTGACGATGGTGTTATTGAAACTCGCCTGGACGTGCGCAATCCCCGTGTGGACGTTCTTGCTGCCCTTGGCCTTGATGATCTTGATCGGCTCGATGACCGAGTTCGGATCGAGGGAAAGGTTTTCCTCTTTCTTCGGCTCAGCAGCAGCGGCAGCGGCTGCCGCGTCTTTTTTCTTCGGAGCCTTGGTCTTGGCGGGTTTCGCAGCAGGTTCAGCAGCGGCGGCGGGTGCCGGAGCGGCAGCCGGAGTCTCAGCGGCCGGCGTTTCCGCGGCAGGCGCGTCAGGTGTGGGTGTATCGGAATCGGGCATACGGTAGGTCTAGGGTGGTTATTTCGACGCTTTCGGCGCTTCCTTTGCGCGCTGGACCCCGACGGTTTTGCGCGGTCCTTTGCGGGTGCGGGCGTTGGTACTGGTGCGCTGTCCGCGAACCGGCAGGCTACGGCGATGGCGAATGCCACGGTAGCAATTGATGCCCTGGAGACGTTTGAGATTCTGCTGAATCTCCCGGCGCAGATCGCCCTCGATCGGGAGCTTGCTCGCCGTGATAGCTTGGATGATCTGATTGATCTGCTCGCCGCTCAGATCCTTCGCCCGGAGGTCGGGATTGATATTGGCTTGCTCGAGGATCTTCTTCGCGGTGCTCGGGCCGATGCCGTAAATGTAAGGAAGCGACGCTTCGATGCGCTTGTCGCCGGGAATATCTACGCCTAGGAGTCGGGGCATGGTTGGTTGGGTTTGGGATTGCTGAGATTAGCCCTGCCGCTGCTTATGCCGGGCATTTTTGCAGATGACGCGGACGACATTTTTGCGCTTCACGATGCGGCAGCTTTCGCAAAGACGTTTGACGGAGGCTCGGACTTTCATTGGTTAAATTTGGACTGGAATTTGGAGGACAAAAAATCGCGCTGAAGACGCGAACATCTTCAGTGCGATCGACGAAAAAACTACTTTTGCCGGAAGGTAATCCGGCCTTTGGTCAAGTCGTAGGGCGACATTTCTAACAGCACTTTGTCTCCTGGCAAGATGCGAATGAAGTGCAAACGCATTTTTCCTGAGATGTGGGCGAGGATGCGATGGCCGTTGGCCAATTCGACCCGGAACATGGTATTCGGCAGGAGTTCGACAACTTTGCCTTCTACTTCAATAGCGTCTTTTTTCGCCATGTGAGGATTTCAGGTTCGGCCTTGGTGATGAGCACGGTGTGCTCGAAATGTGCGGACGGTTTTCCGTCAACGGTGACGACCGTCCATTTGTCGGCAAGGACTCGCACCGGCGCGCCGCCCATATTGACCATGGGCTCGATGGCGATCGTCATGCCTGGCTTGAGTTTCGGCCCCGTCCCGGCTCGACCATAGTTGGGCACCTGTGGCTCCTCGTGCAGTTTGCGCCCGACACCGTGGCCGACGAATTCCTTCACCACACTATAGCCGTGTGCTCCAACCTCATCCTCGATCGCGGAGCAGAGATCGCCCAGTCGCCGCCCAGCCAGGCAGTACGTGATCGCCATATCGAGCGTGGCTTCGGTGACCTGCAATAAACGCTGAACGCGCGGATCGATCGCACCGACCGGGACCGTCGTCGCCGTGTCCCCTACCCAACCGTCTTTGATCACGCCAATGTCGAGTTTGACGATGTCTCCATACTGAATACGGCGCGGGCCGCCAATGCCGTGGACCACTTCCTCATTCAGCGAAATGCAGCAATTGCCCGGAAATCCGCGGTAGCCGAGGAAAGCGCTCTTGCAGCTTAGTTCAGCCATGTACTCGGCAGCCGCCTGATCGATCTCGCGCGTGGTGATTCCAGGGCGGATCAAAGTCGAAACACGATCCAGCACCTCACTCGCTGCGCGACAGGACTCGCGCATCCGCTCAATCTCCCGGTCGTTCTTGATCGGAATGCTCATGCCTCTTCCAAAATTTCAACCACCGATGCAAAAACCTCCTCCGGCGGTCGCATGGAATTCACCGACCGGAGCAAGCCGCGCTTCTTATAGAACTCTCCGAGTGGCGCGGTCTTCTCCGCGTACTCGAGCATTCGGATGGCGAGCGTCTCGTCGGTATCATCCGCGCGGCGCACCAGTGATCCCCCGCAAGCCGGACACGAAGCGTACGAGTTCTCCACGTGCAGTCCGACACTGAAGTTCCGCCCGCAGCACGCGCAAACGACCCGGTTCTTCACCCGGCTTTGCAATGCCGAAAGATCTGCCTCAAACGACAATACGACATCCAGCGGAGTTCCGCGCTTCGCGAGCATCTCATCGAGAGCCTGACCTTGGACAAGACTCCGCGGGTAACCATCGAATACAAACTGCGAATCACGGCTGGCAAGCCAGCATTCGACGAGTTGATTGATCGTCGCGTCCGGAACCAATTGCCCCCGGCTCGTTAGCTTGTCCGCCTCTTTGCCCAGCGACGTCCCCGCCGCCTTTTCTTCCCGAAGCATCGACCCGGGTGAGGCGCTTGGGATTTGATACTTTGCCGTGATCATTTCCGCCTGCGTTCCCTTTCCGGATGCTGGTGGTCCGAGCAAAACAATCCGTCGCTTCACTTACTGAAACCGACCCGCAATGAAAATCGTCAGTCCCGCCACCAGAAGAATTGCAATCCCAACATATAACCAGAGCAGAGCGCCTTGCTGAACAGCTTCCCCTCGTGCCGCGGGCGAGCGATCAAAGCGACCCCGCAGACGCCCTTTGCGAAGGAATCCGTCGTAGTGGCGCTGAATCAGGTGAGTCTCGACCTGCCGCATCGTGTCGAGGACAACACCCACACAAATCAATAGACTCGTACCACCGAAAAACTGCGCGGTAACGTACGGAACGCTCAGTTGCCGGGAGAGCATCTCTGGCAGGATCGCGATGATCGTCAGGAAGACCGCTCCGGCGCAAGTGAGCCGGGTCATGGTGAAGTCCAGGAAGTCAGCAGTTGGCTTTCCGGGCCGCACACCCGGGATATAACCGCCGTATTTCTTCAGATCGTCGGCGATTTGCTGAGGCTGGAACTGCGTCGCTACCCAGAAATAACTAAAGAAGAAAATCATCCCTCCGTAGAGAAGGTAATGCAGCCAGCCGGATTGAAGGTTGCTCGCAAGTTTCTGCGCCCAACTACTGTCCCGGAACGCCATCGTGACAATCGTCGATGGGAAAACGAGAAGTGCCTGAGCGAAGATGATCGGCATGACGCCGGCATAGTTCACCTTGAGCGGCATATACTGAGTTTGCCCGCCATATACCTTCCGCCCCACTACCCGTTTGGCGTATTGGACGCTGATCTTTCGCTGCGCTTGGGTGATACAGATGACACCCGCAATCACCAAAACCAGAAACGCGATCATCAGGACCAAAACCAACGGGCTGACCTGACTTTGCTGCCCCCCAGAAGGAACGAAAGTATTCCACGCCTGAGCCAGAGCGGCAGGCAACCGTGCGACAATGCCGACGGTGATCACAAGCGACATCCCATTGCCGATTCCACGATCCGTAATCTGATCGGATAACCACATCAGAAACATCGTCCCCGCAGTAAGGGTGATGACCGTGATCGCCCTGAACGTGAAGCCCGGGTCCGAGACCAGCGGTATCCCGAGTTGACTGATCGTATCCTGGATCCCGGAGAGAAACGGGTTCGAACCCGGATTCTCAAAGGACATTGCCAGGAGATAGCCTTGAAAGAGACACAGCACGATCGTCACGTACCGAGTGTACTGCATGATCTTCTGGCGACCCCCATCCTCCTTGGAGATCTTTCCAAGCTGCGGAATCACCGCAGTCAGCAACTGCAGCATGATGCTCGCGCTGATGTACGGCATCACACCAAGCGAAAAAACCGCACAGTTTTCGAGCGCCCCACCGCTGAAGATATTGAAGAGAGCCGCAATCGAGCCGCCCGACTGATTGTTCAGCTGGTTTTCAAACCAGTGCTGAATGACAGATGCATTGATGCCTGGACAGGTGATTGCCGCACCAATGCGGACCAACACCAGCATCACCAACGTAAATAGCACTCGATTCCGGAGCTCCGGAATCTTGAGCGTATTGGAAAAAGCGGAGATCATCGCAACACGATCAGAGTATGGCAACGAACTGCCGGCGCGCTCCGTGCAGCCGCACCCATTACTTCAGTGTGAGCGTCCCGCCCGCCTTTTCGATGGCGGCCTTGGCAGTTTCGCTCGCCTTATTTGCGGTGATGCTCAGCTTCTTCGTGAGCGCGCCGCTGCCGAGAATTTTGACTTTCTCGTAGGGACGACGGATCAATCCTGCCGCTAGCAACGACTGCTCATCAACGGATGCGCCATTGTCGAATGCATTGAGGGAGTCAAGATTTACCACCGCATACTTCACGCGAAAGGCCTCGTTATTGAAGCCGCGCTTGGGAATGCGCCGGATGAGAGGCATTTGACCGCCTTCGAACCCGAGACGAATGCTTCCACCGGAGCGGGCCTTCTGTCCCTTATGGCCTTTGCCGGAGGTTTTTCCGTGCCCGCTGCTTTCACCGCAGCCAAGGCGTTTGACCCGGTGCTTGGAGCCCGGACGTGGTTTGAGATTGGAGAGATTCATGGATTAAGTGTCAGATCCGTTTACTACGGCTGGTCTGATCGCAATACCGCGGGTCTTCAAGATGGTTTCACGCAGACGCAGCTGCTGGAGGGCACCAATCGTAGCTTTCACCACATTGGCATGATTGCTTGAGCCGAGGCTTTTCGCGAGGACATCGCGAATGCCAGCTGCTTCGACAACCGCACGCACGCCTCCGCCAGCGATGACGCCAGTTCCAGGGGATGCAGGGCGGAGGAGCACGCGACCACCCCCGTGTTCACCGATCACCTCGTGTGGGATCGTATTGCCGTGAACCGCCACCGGCACGAGCGACTTCCTCGCGGAATCGCTGGCCTTCCGGATCGCTTCCGAGACCTCGTTCGCCTTCCCGAATCCGACGCCAACCTTACCCTTCTTGTCCCCAGACACGATGAGTGCGCTGAAGCTGAAACGGCGACCGCCCTTTACGACCTTCGCGCAGCGATTGATGAAGACCACTTTCTCCGTCAAGTCAGACGGATCCTTCGGTTTCTCTTCGCGGCGATCACGCCGACCACGGTTGCCTTGTTGAGGTGCTGCCATATTCGTGTTGTTAGAAATCCAGACCGCCCTCACGGGCGGCGTCGGCGAGGGCTTTTACCTTGCCATGATAGATGAAACCGCCGCGATCGAAGACCACTTTGCTGATGTTTTTACCCTTCGCGCGATCGGCTACAAGTTTACCGACTTTTTCAGCAGTAACCTTGTTGGCCCTACTCGATTTGTCTTCGCGGAACTCTTTCTCAGTCGTGCAAACGGCCGCGAGCGTTTTGCCGGTATCATCGTCGATGACTTGGGCATAGATATGCAGGCCGGAAAAATGGACGGCCAGCCGAGGGCGCTCGGCGGTGCCGGAGATTTTTTTCCGGAGCCGCTCGTGGCGAAGCTTAATCGGTGAGATTCGTTTGGTAGCCATGGCTTATTGAACGGTTTTGCCCTCTTTGCGGACGATATGCTCGCCAGCGTAGCGGACGCCTTTGCCCTTGTAAGGCTCCGGCGGGTAGTATGCTCGGATGTCAGCCGCAACCTGACCAACCAGCTGGCGGTCCACACCCTCGATTTTGATCTTCGTATTCTCCGCGACCGTCACCTTAATGCCCGGCGGAATGTTGAAGAGAATCGGGTGAGAAAATCCCAGGTTGAGATCGAGCACCGCGCCCTTGACTGCGGCCTTGAAACCGACGCCCTGGATTTCAAGATCCTTTACAAAGCCCTCGGAAACTCCGCGGATCATGTTATTGACGAGCGCACGGGACAAGCCGTGCAACGCGCGGGTCTTCCGGTCCTCGCTGCTTCGGTCAAAAGCAACAATATTGCCTTCAACCTTCGCTTTGATTTCCTTCGGAAGAGTCCACGCGAGTTTGCCCTTTGGGCCCTCGACGTTGACCGCGCCATCGGTGCCGAATTTCACGGAAACCTTGGCGGGCAACTCAATCGCTTTCTTACCGATACGAGACATATATAGTGATATGGGTTGTTACCAGACGTAGGCGAGCAATTCGCCGCCGACGTTCTGTTTTTTTGCTTCCCGGCCAGTAACGATTCCGCGCGGAGTGGAAAGGATGGATATGCCCATTCCGCCTAAAACTCGTGGAATCTCGGTTGCACCGACATACTTCCGGAGTCCAGGCTTGCTGATCCGCTTTAGACCCGTGATGGCCGATGTGCGATTGACGAGCTTCGGAATGACCTTGATCTCAGGGAACTTGCCTGTCGTGACGACTTCGTAGTTCGTAATATAGCCCTCCTGCTTCAAGATGCGGGCGATCTCCGCCTTGATCTTGGAGTAAGGGGCCATGACTTCGGTTTTGCTCGAGTTGGCCGAATTGCGCAGGCGCGTCAGGAAGTCGGCGATTGGATCGGAGAGTTGGCTCATACGGGATTTAGGCGACCTTGGCTGCTTGTGCCTTCTTGGCCTTGTCTGTGAATGGCATGCCTAGCTCGGTCAGCAGGCTTTTCGCTTCGGCATCGCTGTTGGCGGTGGTCACGATGGTGACGTCGAAACCAATGTTGCGCTTGATTTTATCAAGCTCGACTTCAGGAAAGATGGACTGGTCCTTTACCCCGAGGGTGTAATTCCCGTTTCCGTCGAACGCGCGGGTCGACACCCCACGAAAGTCGCGAATGCGGGGAAGAGCGGTCTTGATGAGGCGCTCAAGGAACTCATACATTCGCGCACCACGCAGGGTGACTTTTGCACCGATCGGCTGATGCTGGCGGAGTTTGAAATTCGCAATGCTCTTCTTCGAGCGGGTCTCAGCGGGCTTCTGACCTGTGATCAGGCCGAGTTCGTCCTTCGCGTCCTCAAGTGCTTGCTTCACGTCGGTGTTCGTGTTCACGCACGTGTTCACAACGACTTTCTCGACCTTTGGCACTTGGTTCACATTTCGGTAGCCGTGACGCTCTTTGAGCGCCGGGACCACGCGATCCTTGTAAAATTGCTGGAGTTCGACGGCCATAAACTAACTACTCTTTCTTCTTCGACTTCGTTTTTGTGACCTTGCTGGTCTTTTCTGCCCGCTCGACGAGTTTCACATTGGAAATGTGGATCGGACCCTCACGCTCAATAATTCCACCTTCTGGCTTATCTTGCGACTTCCGGACATGCTTCTTGATCAAGCGAACACCTTCGATCAGCACCTGCTGCTTTTTCGGAAGCACTTGGAGAATCTTCCCTGCCGAACCACGGTGATTTCCGGTGATTACCTCGACTTTATCGCCCTTCCGGACGTGAAAATTTTGGCGGCTCATTTAGAGGACCTCCGGTGCTAGCGAGACGATCTTCATAAAATTCTTTTCGCGGAGTTCACGGGCGACCGGCCCGAAGATACGAGTTCCGCGCGGATTGAGATCCTTGTCGATGATGACGATTGCGTTGTTGTCGAAGCGCAGGTAGCTGCCGTCCTCGCGACGAATGGGCTGCCGCGTGCGAACGATGACCGCCCGGACTACTTCGCCCTTCTTGACGGTGCCGCCGGAGGCTGCTTCGCGGACATGAGCCGTAATAACGTCACCGATATTGGCATTGAGGGAGTTCTTCTTGCCGATGACGCCAATCATCTTCGCCATGCGGGCGCCGGTGTTGTCGGCAACGTCGAGTCTGGAACGGATCTGGAGCATAAAACTTGGGGAGCGGAGTGTACGCTAGTGTTTGACGATTTCAACCAGCCGCCAGCGCTTGAGTTTCGAAAGCGGGCGGGTCTCAGAAATTCGGACGGTGTCGCCGATTTGAGCCTTTCCTTCTTCGTCATGCGCGTAAAAGCGTTTTATCTGTTTAATGATCTTGCCAAACTTCGCATGCGGGACCCGGGTCGTGGTCTCCACGACGGCGGTCTTCTTCATTTTGGTCGACACGACCTGGCCTACGCGCTCCTTGCGGAGTCCGCGCGTTGACTCGGTAGTGGGTTTGGATTCGGTCTGCTCGCTCATGATTACTTGGCCGCAGCGGTGGCTGCGTGACTCTTGCGGGTGATAAAGGTCTCTAAACGTGCGATCTCGCGGCGCATTGCCCGGAGTTGGCTCGGTTTTTCGAGCTGACCGCTCTGCTGTTGGAGCCGGAGATGGAATACTTCCTCGCTCAACTCCCGTTTGCGAGCGCTGAGGTCGCCGAGACTCAGTTCACGAATTTCTTTGGTTTTCATCGATCAGGCGTGGTGGCGGGTGAGAAACTTGGTCCGAATTGGGAGCTTGTCAGCCGCGAGGCGGAGAGACTCACGGGCGACGGTCTCCGAGACGCCGTCCAATTCAAAAAGGATGTTTCCTGGTCGCACAGTGGCAACCCAGTACTCCGGGGCACCCTTACCCTTGCCCATTCGAGTTTCAGGCGGACGGGCGGTAACCGACTTGTCAGGGAAAATGCGAATCCAAAGCTTCCCCTTGCGCTTCATGTTTCGCGTAAGCGCGACACGAGCGGCTTCGATCTGGGTATTCGTGATCCACGCCCGCTCCAATGTCTGGAGGGCGAAGGCGCCGAAGTCGATAGTAATGTTCCGTGAAGCCTTACCCGCACGGCTGCCGCGCTGGGTTTTGCGATACTTCACTCTTTTGGGCATCAAGGGCATGTCAGTATTCCTCGGCTAAAGGTGTTTTCGTTATTGGGCGACGGGATCAGTCGCCGGAGCAACTTGCTCCCGGTCACCGCGGTCGCGATCTCGATCACGGCGCTCGACTGGCTGAGCTTCCGCAACCTGTTCATTTTTACAGAGCCAGCACTTGACCCCGATTTTTCCGTAAACGGTGTTTGCCTCGGCAAAACCATAATCGATCGGGGTACGCAAGGTATGTAGTGGAATCTTGCCCTCACGATACCATTCCGCACGGCTGATTTCCGCTCCACCCAGACGACCCGCGCAGCGAAGCTTCACGCCCTGAGCGCCAAACTCCATGGTCTGCTGAATGGACTTCTTCATCGCGCGACGGAAGCTGATCCGGCGCTCGATCTGGAGAGCGACGTTCTCGGCAACGAGTTGCGCGTCGAGTTCCGGCGTTTTGATCTCCTGGATGTCAATCTTGATTGATTTTCCGCCAGACATCTCTCCGATGTCCGCGGTCATCTTCTCAATTTCCGTCCCCTTACGTCCAATCACGATCCCAGGCCGGGCCGTGAAGATCGTTACGCGGATGCTGTTCCATGCGCGTTCAATGACAATTTTCGACACAGCCGCAAGGCGCAGCTTTTCCTTCACGTAAGCGCGGATTTTGATGTCCGAATTCAGGAAATCGGGAAGCTCTTTTGGTGACGCGAACCAGCGGGAACGCCAGTCACGATTGACTGCTAGACGGAAACCGATTGGATTGACTTTCTGACCCATAGTTATTCTGGAGTAGCGGCAGTTTCAGGCACCGAAGCCGGAGCCTCCATTGCCGGCTCTGCATTCTTTTTCGCCGCTGGTTTAGTGGACTTCTTCTTCGACTTGGACTTTCGGGGTTCCCGGCGTTTGATCTCGATCTCGTCGGTGACAATGATGCGGATATTGGAAGTCCTCTTACGGATGGGGCCAGCACTGCCGCGAGCCTTGGGCTGGAACCGCTTCAACGTCGGGCCTTCTCCGACCGTCGCTTCCTGAACGACCAGATTGTCAGCGCGTAGATTGTTGTTGTTCTCAGCGTTGGCAATGGCGCTTTTCAGAGTCTTGGCGATCAGCGCGGCGGCTTTGCGGGGTGTGAACGCAAGGATGTCGAGCGCCGACGCCACGGGAAGACCCTGGATCTCGCGCGTCACTTCCCGGGCCTTGAAGGCCGAGATGCGAGCGCCTCGGTAGATGGATTTAATCTGCATAACTAAATGGTAAAAATGGTATGTTTAGGGCTGGGTATCGACTTTTAGCCGATCGCCAACCAAGATTCGATTGTTCTCAGAATTCAGACGTTGAATCACCGCGCCGGAGAATCTCTCTCTTACATCAACGACGCGAACTATCCCGACTAACTGGCTTTCGCGGATCACTTGGAACGGCATCCCGATCTTTATTCCCTGTTTGCGACCCAAGTTTACGACGATCAGAGCGAGTTCCTCTTTCACGCTAATCACGGCTGCGTCCATCAGAGTCGAAGCACTAGGCAATCCCTCGACTGCTTTCTCAGACCCAACACCAAGAGCGTCATTCGCATTCCGAACCTCTGCCTCCAAAAGGAGCCTCGCCTCTGCGTCGCTACTGGATGCCGTCTTCGAAAAACGAAGGACGGCCTCGCTCAGGCGGATCATGGCTTCGGTTAAACGCTTTTTTTTTCCCTCAACCTGCTGCAGGTCGTTCACCGCGCTCAGAAGGCGTTGTTCGAGCATGCTGGAGTCCCCTGTGCCACTAATGCCCAAAGCTTCGAACCGCTTCTTTAACTCAAGAGCCTGACGACGAAAAACTTCGGTCTCGCCGCTCATGGCTGCGAGCGCTTTACGCATTTCGACGAGATTGGTCTCGGCAGCGGATACGGCGTCGCGAAGTTGTTTGTTTTCCCCAATTACTGCATCGAGGGCAACCTTCAACTCGCTATTTTCAACATCTAATTCTGTCAAAGAACTCTCTGCCCGTTGGCCCGGCCTTGCGACCGAGACCATTAACAAGCTGAGGACCAACGCGGCTAGCACGCGGCAATCAGTGGAGAGGTGCATTTGCATGTCTCTCAACTGAACTGCAATGCGGGTTACTTGGTCACTTTCGCGGTGTGGGACCCATGCTTTTTGAAGATTCGCGTAGGCGAAAACTCACCAAGCTTGTGACCCACCATGTTCTCCGTCACAAAGACGGAGTTAAAAATCTTTCCGTTGTGGACGAGGAACGTATGGCCCACAAAGTCTGGAGTAATCGTCGAACGGCGCGACCAGGTTTTGATCGGCTTCTTGATGGCTGCGGCCTGCATTTTTTCGATCTTCTCGAAAAGATGATTGTCGACAAACGGACCTTTTTTCAGGGAACGACCCATAGCTTATACGAATTGGTTAGGCTTTCTTCTTCGATTTCCGGCGTTCGACAATGAAGCCGTTGCTGGGTTTATGTTTTCGCCGGGTCTTGAATCCCTTGGCAAGCTGTCCCCATGGACTCATTGGATGATGACGACCGCCACCACCTTTCGACTTGCCCTGGCCGCCACCCATTGGGTGATCGACGGGGTTCATGACCATACCGCGAACAGTTGGACGAATTCCAAGCCACCGACTCCGGCCGGCCTTGCCGCTCGAAACGTTCATGTGATCGACGTTACCCACCTGGCCGAGCGTGGCGTAGCAGTTCTCATGGATCTTCCGGATTTCACCGGAAGGCATTTTTACCAGAGCATAACCAGCTTCACGGTTGTTCAGGGTCACCTGCTGACCAGCACTGCGCGCAATCTGACCACCCTTTCCAGGCGTTAGTTCGACATTATGCAATGCAGACCCGAGGGGAATCGACTTCAGAGGAAGAGCATTGCCAACTTGCGGTTCAGCAGTCTCGCTGGCTACGACCTTCATACCAACGCTCAATCCAACAGGAGCAAGGATGTAAGCCTTGTCTCCATCCGTGTACTTGATGAGGGCGATACGCGCGGAGCGATTCGGGTCGTATTCGATTCCGACGACTTCGGCAACGATGTTGCGCTTCGTCCGCTTGAAATCAATGATGCGATATTTTTGCTTATGCCCCCCGCCAATATGACGGGTGGTGATGCGTCCGTAGCTATTGCGGCCGCCTGTCTTCTTCTTGATCTCGACCAACGACTTTTCAGGCGTGGACTTGGTGATCTCGTCGAAAGCCGGAAGCGCCTTGTAGCGGTTGGCTGGCGTGAATGGGCGGAAAGTCTTGAGGGCCATGGCTCTTAATAGTGATTAAGCGAACTCAATCTTGTCGCCTTCCTTGAGCGTCACGATTGCTTTCTTCCAATGGGCCTTGCGACCGAAGGAAGCAGTCCGTTCGCGCTTCTTCTTTCCCGCATAATTGCAGGTATTGACGTCGAGAACCTTCTTTTTGAACAGTTTCTCGATCGCTTGGCGGATCTGGATCTTGTTCGCGTGAGGTGCGACGCGAAAAACATACTTGTTCTCCTTCTCCGCCAGCAGAGTCGCTTTTTCGGTCAACCGCACTGTTTCGATAATGTCGTGGGGCTCGTTCATTTCTTTGCGAGTCGTTCTGCGATTTGCGCGAGCGCGTCCGGCGTGACGACGATCTTCTTGTATTTAAGCAACTGCTCGGTATTGACTTCAGCAGCTGTGATCAGTTGTGTCGGTTGAACGTTTCGTCCAGCGAGGTAGGTGTTCTCGTCGAAAACACTCGAGATGATGAGCGTCTTGGGTTCGTCCGTAATGCCCTTAAGCGTAGCCACAAACTCCCTGGTTTTCGGCTTCTTCACGCTGAATGTATCTACCACGAGCACGTCACCGGACTTCACACGTTCACTGAATGCCTTCCGAAGGGCTATCCGCTTGGTGGTCTTGTTGACCTTCTTGGAATAGTCACGGGGATGCGGTCCGAAGGCAACGCCACCGCCTACCCAAACCGGGCTTGACTTGTAACCAGCGCGAGCGCGCCCGGTGCCCTTCTGACGCCACGGCTTGGCACCCGACAGGTTCACCGTCGCCTTCGTTTTCACAGACGCGGTTCCACTCCGGCGATTAGCACGCATGGCCACAACCACATCATGGACGGCCTGCGTGTATTTGCCGTTCGGAATGACCTCGATGTTCGCCGCTTGCGCGGCCTCAACTGTTAGTACTTTCGCAGCCATGACTTATTTCTTCTCAGCCTCCGGTTTGGCCTTCTTTGCGGGGCGGACCACGACGTAATTACCATTGGCTCCCGGAACCGCACCACTGATGAGGATAACGCCTTCTTCCGGACGAACCTGAACCACGCGGAGGTTTTGCACTGTCACACGCTCGTCTCCCATGTGCCCAGGCATCCCCATGTTCTTCCAGATGCGCCCCGGAGTGGAGCGGTTGCCGATGGCGCCGTTCCGGCGATGCATCATCGATCCATGCGAAGCCCCCTGCCCAGCCATATTGTGCTTCTTCATGACACCCTGAAATCCCTTACCCTTCGATTGCCCAATGACGTCGACAAATTGACCAGCGGCAAACTGGTTTACGCTCAGGTCGAGTTCGCCCTCGATCTTCGTGCCGTCAGGCAAGCGAAACTCTCTCACGAATTTCTTTGGCTCCGAACTCGCTTTCTTGAAATGACCGAGCAATGGCTGGGTAACACGCTGTGGCTTTTGGGTTCCGAAACCTACCTGAACGCCGCTATAGCCATCCTTCTCCTCTGTCTTAACCTGCAACAGCGTGTTGCCGCCGGCTTCAATGACAGTAACAGGCGTAGCTTTGCCCGCTTCATCATAGATGCGCGTCATACCGACTTTTTTACCTAGAAGTCCGATCTTCATGTTAAGCAACTCGATCAAATCTTGATGGTGATGTCCACGCCCGCCGGAAGGTTGAGTTTTTTCAACTCATCGACGGTTTTTGCGGTCGGCTCGATGATGTCGAGGAGCCGCTTGTGGGTGCGGATTTCGAACTGCTCCATGGACTTTTTGTCCACGTGCGGAGAGCGGTTCACGGTGAATTTTTCGATGCGCGTCGGGAGCGGGATGGGTCCCGCGACCTTGGCGCCGGTCCGCTTGGCAGTCTCGACGATATCCGCTGCGGATTGATCGAGCATGCGGAAGTCGAACGCCTTTAGACGAATGCGTATGCGTTGGCCGGACATAAGAGTGTTAGTTTACTTGCCGCCTTTCTGATCAAGGACGGCAGCCAGCACTTGGGCAGGCACCTGTTGGAAGTGAGATGGCTCCATCGAGTAACTCGAACGGCCCTTGGAGAGCGAACGGATGGCCGTGGAGTAACCGAACATCTCGGCCAGCGGCACATCCGCGTTGACGATCGAGAGACCATTGCGGGCTTCGATGCCCTTGATGAAACCGCGCCGGCGATTGAGGTCACCCATGATGTCACCCTGGTACTCATCGGGCGTGGTGTTCTCCACCTTCATGATGGGCTCGAGCAGGATGGAATTGGCCTTCTTGAAGGCATCCTTCATCGCGAAAATGGCCGCCATCTTGAAGGCGAGTTCGTTCGAGTCGACGTCATGGTAACTCCCGTCCACGATATCGACTTCGAGGTCGATCACTGGGTAGCCACCGATGATGCCATTGAGGACGGCCTCTTCGATGCCCTTCTTGCAAGCCGGGATGTATTCTTTCGGGATGGTGCCACCGACGACTTCGTTTTCGATCGTCAGACCCTTGCCCTGCTCGGCTGGACGGACATTGACGATGACGTGGCCGTATTGACCGCGACCACCGGACTGCTTGATGAGCTTGCCCTCACCGGTGGCCGGTTGCGTGATCGTTTCGCGGTAGGCGATCTGCGGCTTGCCCGCGTTTGCATCGACCTTGAACTCGCGCATCATCCGGTCGCGGATGATCTCGAGATGAAGTTCGCCCATGCCGGCGATGATGGTCTGGCCAGTGTCTTCGTTGGTGAAGACGCGGAAGGTCGGATCTTCTTCGGCGAGGCGCTGGAGCGCGACGCCCATCTTCTCCTGGTCGAGTTTGGTCTTCGGCTCGATCGCCATACTGATGACCGGGTCGGGAAACGAAGGCGGCTCAAGCAGGATGGTGTGGTCTTCGTCGCAGAGGGTGTCACCGGTGGTGACATTCTTGATGCCGACGATGGCCGCGATGTCGCCCGAGTAGATCGTATCAATGTCCTCGCGCTTGTCGGCCTGAATCTGGATCAGGCGGCTGATACGGTCGCGCT